>CAYNMZ010000017.1:0-21952 GCA_964398505.1 uncultured Spirochaetia bacterium | reverse complement strand
CGACAACGAGAATATGCAGGACATACTGGCCATAATTGGCGCGTCAGCGGCTGTTGAGATTTCAAGCATACCTTTTGCCGGGCCTGTGGCCGCGGTAAGGGTGGGAAGGGTAAACGGGGAATTTGTGATAAACCCGGTTTTGAGCCAGATATATGAAAGCGATGTTAACATAGTTGTGGCAGGGACAGAATCCGCTGTCACCATGATAGAGGGCGAGGCCGCGGAACTTTCAGAGGAAGACATGCTGAAGGTAATTGACATGGCCCACGCTGAGATAAAAAAGATAGCGGCCTTTGTTAAGGGAATAAGGGAAAAATGCGGTAAGCAAAAGATACAGCCCGAGCTGAAGGTAATACCGCAGGACCTGAAAGACAGGGTGAACGCTCTTGCCAAGGCGAAAATTGAGGAAGCCCTGAGGATAGACGACAAGATAAGCCGCCAGGACGCTGTGGCTTCGGTTAAAAAGGAAGCTTGTGCGGCCATGGAAAAAGAGCTCGGAGATACTTTTGCTGAAAAGCAAGGCGACATTAAGGCTGTGCTTGAGGAGATTGAGGCAAACCTCATACGCAGGGCCATAGCAAAGGAAGGCAAAAGGCCTGACGGAAGGGACTTTGACGAGATAAGGCCGATAAGCTGCGAGATATCGGTCCTGCCAAGGGCGCACGGTTCCGGCCTTTTTACACGCGGCCAGACACAGGCCCTGGTTGTCACTACTCTCGGTTCAGAGGACGACGCGCAGACACTTGACGAGCTTGAAGGCGAATCTGAAAAGCATTACATGCTTCAGTACAATTTCCCGCCTTTTTCAGTGGGCGAAGTAAAGCCCTTAAGGGGAGTGGGCAGGAGGGAAGTCGGCCACGGCAATCTCGCTGAAAGGGCGCTGCGGCCCGTAATACCCGGGCGTGAGGAATTCCCTTACACAATACAGGTTGTGTCCGACATACTTGAGTCAAACGGTTCATCTTCAATGGCTTCGGTTTGCGGGGCCACGCTTTCGCTGATGGACGCGGGAGTACCGATAAAAAAGCCCGTCGCGGGCATTGCCATGGGCCTTATTAAGGAAGACAATGATTTCTACATACTGACCGACATACAGGGCGCCGAGGACCATTTCGGCGATATGGATTTCAAGGTTGCGGGCACAAAGGACGGAATAACGGCCATACAGATGGACATAAAGATACAAGGCGTGAACAGGGAGATAATGAAATCAGCCCTGGAAAAGGCTAAAAAGGCCAGGCTTTTCATTCTTGAGGAAAAGATGATGAAGACAATAAGCGAGCCGAAAAAGGAAATGTCGCCTTTCGCGCCGAAGATGAAGATAGTGAATATCAACAAGGAAAAGATAAAGGACCTGATAGGCCCGGGCGGCAAGAACATAAAGCGTATAGTTGAGGAAACCGGAGCCAAGATTGATGTTGAGCAGGACGGCTCTGTCAGGGTTTTCGCGATTGACGCGGAAATGATGGCAATGGCAGAGAAAATGATAAAGGAAGTGGCGGCTGACCCGGAAGTAGGGGCCATATACGAGGGCGAAGTCGTGAAGATAATGCCTTTTGGGGCGTTTGTGAACATAATGCCAGGAACGGACGGGCTTGTGCATATATCGCAGATATCGGATAAACGAGTGGCCAATGTAGAGGATGTCTTAAAGGAAGGCCAGTGGGTGCGAGTCCTTGTAAAGGACGTTGACCCGAAGACAGGAAAGATTTCTCTTACCATGAAAGAAGTTGACCAGTCTAACCTTCCGAAATGAAACAAAGGCACCTTAAAAAAATCCCGCAGCAGCAAAGCTGCGGGATTTTTTCATTTCCGGGCAGGATAATAAGCGGTTGCGGCGCGTCAGGATCGGCCCTTAGCGAAATTGAAGGAAAAGCAGCTTTTGTTTGCGGCCCGTATGTGAACAGGCGCTACGGAAGCCTGCTGCGAAACGCCGGTATAACCGGCATAAAATTCGGGGGTGAATGCTCGCCCGGAAACTATCACAGGCTTAAGACAGAAGTTAGGGAGGGCGGTTTTAAGACGTTGATTGCGCTTGGCGGCGGGAAGGTTATGGATACGGCAAAATATGTTAAAAAGTCCCTGCCGGAAATAAAGCTTATAAATATCCCGACTTCTGCCTCTACATGCGCGGCTTTCACTTCCGTGTCTGTGCTGTATTCGGAGCAGGGCGTCTATATGGACACGCTTGACACGGCCTGCCCGGATGTGCTCGTGTTTGATGAATCGTATTTTCGTGAGCTTCCAATGCCTTTTTTTGCAGCAGGTTTGATTGACACGGCCGCAAAATATTTTGAATCCGCGGTTTACTGCGGTTTCAGCAGTGATGCTTCATCGTATGACCACTTCATTATGGAAACCGCGAAAAAACTTGCGGAAGAAGCCGTATTTATATCCTTAAAAAAGTGGGGTTCGCCTGACGACAAGCTTAGGTTACGAATGGCTGAAATCAACATAATTGAGTCAGGCCGTATTTCTTGTATGGGTTCAGGAAGTGTTACTGCCGGCATGGCTCATGCAATGGCTCATGCTATGACGATGTCTCGGGCTGCGAGGGAATTCCTGCACGGCGAGCATGTGGCCGCTGGGCTTATGTTCCAAGAAAGCGCGCTTAAAAACAGGGAAAACACCGCTCTTATTGAGAACATTTGTGCTACTATGGACATGCCTTTGTTTATGGAAGACTTTGGGATAGAGGAAGATGAAACAGCCGGCATATATGACTTTTACATGCGTATAATGAGAAAGGAAAAAATTTTCGCTCCTGAGAGCCAAATATGAGATATAATATATATGGCTAAAATTAAAAGTTCCAAACAACAGCGGAAAGCGATGAAGCATGCAGATTTTCGCGACTCGGCAAAAGGATCGGAAGATGAGGAAAACCTCAAAACAAAGTAAAAAAGATGAAAAAAAAACAGCTATAATCTATTCACCCGGCATTAATACGCCGACTGAGGCGGCAGACCCCGATATAGATAGTCTCATAAAGGACCTGAGGAAAAAGGATGAACTGCTGAATATAAAGAAGACGCTCCTGAAAAAAGAGGAGTGGGGACTGCTGACGGTACTGAACCTCATGCTTGCCGCCGTCTTTCCCGCGTATTTTGTCAACATACTGCTTATCTCATTTTTTACTGAAATCGGGCATTTCTGGACAACGCACCTTACGGAAAAAGGCAGGATGAGGCTTATAGAGTTTGAAAAGGAGTTCAGGAAGGGCTATGAGCTTGAAAAACAGGGGAGAAAAAGTGAAGCTGTTGAATACTATTCGGCTTTGATTCCAAAATATTCCGATCATCCAAAGATAGCGGGAATAGCCGCCTCAAGAATTGAGCAACTTAAAAAGGAAGGCGGCCGTTGACTTGCGTTGCGCGAATTGCGGTTTGTTGATTGCGAAAGGCGCCAGGTTTTGTAACGGCTGCGGCGCTTTGCTTGCTTCAGTAAAGGAGATTTTGGACGGGATAAAAAAGGATATAAGGGAAAGGCGGCTTGATGAAGCCGCTAAAAAACTTGATGCGGCCAGGAAAAGCATTGATGATGACAATTTTTTCTCAATTAGGGGGGATATTGACTTTTTATCAGGTGATTTCGCCTCAGCTGAAAAAAACTATCTTTCAATAACGGCTGAGAAAAGGCCTTGGTGCGCGGCATTAAACTTAGGTCTTATTGCCATACAGACAGGAAGGCCGAAGGAAGCCGCGGCATACCTTGCCTCAGTCAAACCTACCAGAAAAAATATCGGAGACAGCCCGGTTTACGGTGAAAAATACAGAGACATTAAAAGCCTTAATGTTGACGTTGCGCTTTATCTGGGAGTGATAAACAAGAGCGAAGGCCGGATGCGTGAAGCTGCTGAATTTTTTGAGAAAGCAGGCAGGCTCGGCGCGCCTGCGGGAATTATAAACGCGAACCTCGGCGACATATATTTCAAGCAGGACAACTATGACAAAGCAATCTCGTTTTATGAGGCGGCGATAAGGGAAAGCGATGATCATCTTCAGAAATCAAGCCTATATAATGACCTTGGGCTGGCGTATTTCAGGAAAGGACTAAGCCAGGAAGCGATTGAAAGCCTCAAACAGGCGCTTATACTTAATCCTGAAAACAAGAACGCTGTATATAACCTTGGTGTTATATACGTGAAAAGCGGGTTTCAGGAAAAGATAAAGGACGATTACAAGGAATTCCTAAAGCGCGATGACGGAGTAGAAATTGTTTATAACCTGACAAGGTCAATGATGGACGCGGCGAAGAAAGAGGCTGATAAAGTTGAAAGCATAGATTTTATTGGCGAGGACGCGTCAATAAAGAAAGTAAAAGCGATGCTTGTGAAGGCGGCTGAGACGGATTCAACGGTTTTTATACAGGGAGAAAACGGCACAGGAAAGGAGCTGGCCGCGCGGGCAATACACAAGCTCTCAAGGCGGAATGAAGGCCCTTTTGTGGTGGTTAACTGCGCAGCGCTTCCCGAGACGCTGCTTGAATCCGAACTTTTTGGATATGAAAAAGGCGCGTTTACCGGAGCGGTAAAGGATCGCACCGGCAGGTTTGAATCAGCGGACGGCGGAACCGTTTTTCTTGACGAGATAGGGGATATAACGCCCGCGATGCAGGTAAAACTCCTCAGATTTGTGCAGAACAGGGAATTTGAGCGGATAGGCGGCAACAAGACGCGCAAAGCGGACGTGCGCATAATCACTGCTACGAACAGGGACATAAAAAAGCTTGTCTCCGAGGGGCTTTTCAGGGAGGACCTTTTTTACAGGCTTTATGTGCTTCCTGTGATAATGCCGCCCCTTAGGGAGCGCGGGTCAGATATAATCCAGCTGGCGAGGCATTTCCTGAACTATTTCGCGATGAAGTATAAAAAGCCGTTTAAGGATTTTGAAAAGGACGCATTGTCGGCTATGATGGGCTGCAGCTGGCCGGGAAATGTCAGGCAGTTGGAAAACATGATTGAGCGCATAGTTATGCTTTATGACGGACCCAAAGTTAGGCTTGAATGGTTGCCTGAGGAGGTGCGCGTTGATATGCGTCAGGCAGGCAAGGCAGAGGGCTCGTCCGAGTATGAGAGGCAGAAGGTATTACGCGCGCTTCAGGATGCGAAGTATAGAAAAGGCGAGGCGGCAAAGGCGCTTGGGATATCGCGCGTGGCGCTATGGAAAAAATTAAAAAAGCTGGGGCTGGAAAAGTAAACTGTAAACCGTAGTTAACAATATGTTAACCATGTTAACAAAAATTTCACATGTCATCACGTATTTTCTTTTAAAATAAGCCAAAAAATTGCGGCACAAATATTGCGTATCATTGAATAAAAGGAGGCTGTAAAATGACTTTTGAGGCCGTAGTAAAGAAAGGACATATGGGTTCAGGAAAAAATTTTGAATCCAAGATATACATACATGCCTCAACACTGATTGAGGCCATGCAAATTGCCAAGAGCAGGGGCGGTGTCAAAAAGGGAAGGTCAAACTGCTCCTGCCAAGGGATACTTCTTATAAAACCTTTAAGCAACTGACGTTTTTACTGCTTTTCAATAAGGTAGGTAAATGCGCCGGAATTAGGCCCTGTCCTTATAATAAGCTGATTTCCTGTATTTGTATAATCCCCGTATTCTCCTGACTTGTATCCGTTTGCGTCCAGCGTAAAAACCTTTAATTTTAAAGCTTTTGACAGCGTGATTGTAAAGGTCGCTGTCACGGGCTCCTGTATTATGGGGGCGGAACCGCCGAATATTACCGAAGTCCTGGAGGGGCCGTACTGGCTTCCTGTATTGTCTGTCCTGGCTGCTGTGCAGAGCGCGAGCTTGTTTGAGGATGAAATGGGTTTTCCGTCAATTGAAAGCAGAAAAGCCGCGGCATAAGGGGTTGAACAGGAAATTCGCAGGTTTTTGAACTTGAGCTGCTCTCCTTTTAGGAAGCCGGCCGCGCCCTGTATCCTGTCCGCTGTCACCTGAAATAGGCCTTTTTTAATGTTCCAGTAAAGCTCCTGCGTAAGCGACAGCGCGGCTCCGGCTTTCATTACGGGGTTAAAAAGCCTGCTCTCCGAGGTCTTGCTGAATGTTTTGGCGATCTTTATCATGAGCGGCGAGGAGTAATCGGAATTGACAAGTTTAAATGAGGTTTCCTTTGAGGAAAACAAGAGGTCTTCTGATATATACTCCACAAGCCTTTCAGGGCCTGTTTTCAGGTAATCCTGCCTGAATATCATGACCGCGGGCAGCCACATGGAAAGCGCGGCAGGGTCACGGGAGAAATCGGCGAAATGTTCAAATGAAGGCTTCCATGCGTAAGAGCCGAAATTAAACTGCATCATCGCGTCCCAGTCCTGGAGCCTGGCGTAAGCGGCCATTATAACAGGCGCGCCTGCCCTGTATTCGTTGGGCAGGAGGGCGTTCCACTCGCTGACAGTAAATGGCTTGCCGAAAACCCTCGCGTGTGCAAGCTCGGCTACGCAGTTCTGGGATGACTTCAGCATGGGTGTGTTCTTGAAAGAAATGTTTTCCTGCATTGTCCAGCCGCCGGAAGGGTGGTCCCAGTAGGAGTGGCGGTCAATGAAGTCATAACGCGCGTTTGATGCCAGGTCGGCGTCCCATTTTTCCCAGTGATTGCTCCCTGCTATGAGGCATTTTACGCCGAGGCCCTTTAAGAAGTAGTACATTTTGTCATAAAAGGCGTTCTGGGTGTCGTAATAGAACATTTTTGTGTCCATGGCGCGGCCGTTGTTTGTGGCCGTTGCGAAGCCCTGCCAGTCCTCCCAGTTGAGCGTGAAATTCTCCCTGCGTACGGAATTCCTGTTGAAATCCTCGTCAGCGGCGGGAAACTCACCGCCTGCCTCTGCCCAGGCTTTTTTAAGGTTTTCCATGCTTCCGTATTTCTTTTTGAGGTATCCGTTGAAAAGCGTGTCAAGCCTGGCCGTATATGCTTCGGGTATGTCGCGGTTCCTGTCCCAATAGAACAGGGAGCTCTCGTTTATTATCTCAGTGAGTATTACCGCAGGTTCGTCCTTATAGCTTGTTTTTGTGTAGGCGTTGACATGGGAAAAAAGGTTTTTCATGTACTGCATTGTCAGTTCCTGGAGCTTTTCGTCTATGTATATGACTTCCTTGAATCCGGCAGGCACCTTTTCCCAGCCGTCAACGCCGTCGCCTTTTTTAAGCCGCCTGTGCACAAGCGTGTCCATGAAAACATAAATGCCGGCTTCCTTAAGCCTGTACACAAGGTAATCAAGCCTGTCCAATGATTCTGCGGAAAAATCGCGGGTATTGTCGGAATTTTTCTCAAAAATGCCCGGCTCTGCCCAGAAGGCGTCCATGTGATGCAACCGGACAAGGTTGCATCCGAGCTTGGCAAGGCGCTTTACGGTAAGGTCAATTTCTTCCTTTGTGCGGAATACGTCGCCTGCCACAAGATTTGTGCCCCAGAAACGCGCCTTTGTGCCGTCCTCAAATACAAGGGAGCCGTCCTTGGCTGAAACCGTTATTGCGCCGTGCTTTCCCGCGGGCGCGTCAAGCGTGTAGGACAGGTCTATGACAGCGTCACCGGAATAAGGATCGTCCTGCGGCCTGAACTTAACCCAGGACGAGCGGTCCTCCTGTTTTATGACAGGCGGAAGATATGGCTCGCCGGAGGTTGTCCTGGCTGTGACCTTTATCTTGTCCACGTACATAGTGCCCGTGCAGTTCAGAAGTCCCGCGGAAATTATGGCTTTTTTCGCGTCTGCGGGTATCAGGTAGTCCCTTTCGCAGTAAGTCCAGTCACCTATGGTACCGATAGCCTCGCATACGACAGGCGGCCAGCTTCCGACCCTTTCCTTGTCATCCTGGAACTCAACAGAAATCCTGGCCTTTTCCCACTGGTTTTGGCCCGGTTCCACGTTTTCAGTCTTATACCAGCCTGAGATGTTTATTGAGCCGATTTTTTCCGTGTCAAGGGGTATTTCCTGCGTCAGCATTGAATATGACGGCGAGGTGTTTGTGATTTTATAGCATGTCGCTGACTTGTAGCCGGGTGAATGCATGTTGCCTTCGTTCGCTATCCAGCCGCCCCAGAAGAGCGGCTTTGACGAGCCGAATTCCATGTCGCCGTTCATTAAAAAGTCGTCCTTGTCACGAGGAATGTCAATATTGCATGAGGAAGAGACTTCAATGGCGTCCACCCACATCTCGCCGGTGCAGTTTGAAAGTTCGGGCTGTACGCGTATCTTCACCGCGTCAGCAGGGACGTTTATCACGTTTATCTTGTCACCCCAGTCAGCTGTGCCTTTCCACCTGCCGAGCTCGGGCCAGCCGCCTGTCTGTCCGCCTTTGGAGTTGAAGAACAGCACCATAACACGCGCCATTTCCCAGTCTTCGCGGCCCTTTACTATATTAGACACCCTGACTTTTGCCTTAACCGTAATGCAGGGGATTGAGGCGGGCTCAATATCAATGTCCTGCCATGCCTGTTTGTATTCAAATGATGAGTTTTTCATGTATAGGACGCGGCCCTGTGCCTGGTTTTGAACTGATATACCCTGGGTTGTGCTTAAATTCCAGCCCACAGGATAGCCGTTGTTTTCATCGTTGAAGCCGCTGTTTTTCAGCGTAATTGCGGCAAGGCAAGGGATTGAGAAAAGTATAAGCAGTATAAGGGAAAAGGTTCTTTTCATGGCGCCTCCTTGAAAGGGTTTATATTATAATGAAATTATACAGCAAAAGGTTGCAAAAGGATAACCAAAATCCATAAGCCATCCATAAGCCATAAGCCAAAATCCACATAGCCAACAGGTATAGACAAAGCGTCCTTATTTATTGGCTTACTGGATACAAGGATATCGGATGCTTTTATTAAACAGGTATCGTGAAGGAAAAAACCGACCCTTTGCCCTCGCCCTCTGATTCCACCCACATACTGCCGCCGTGCGCTTCAACTATATTTTTAGCTATGTTTAGCCCCAGGCCCGTGCCCTGGGTGTGGCGGGTGTTGATGTTCTCAACCTGGTAAAAGCGCGAGAAAATCTTCGGCAGGTTCTCCCTGCTGATACCAATGCCGGAGTCCCTGACAGAAACAAACATGCTGCGCCCAGTCTCGGCGCGGTTTAAGGGGTCTTTCACAAAAACCGAGACCAAAACACTTGATTCGGGCTTTGAGAATTTTACCGAATTGCTCAGCAGGTTGAGAAGAACCTGCGATATCCTGTACGGGTCAGCGTTAATTATGGGGTTCTCAACGGTTTTTATTACCTCAAATGTTATACGCTTCTTGTCAGCCAGGGATTTTACGTCCCTTATAGTGTTATTAACAAGTTCCGTGATGTCGCAAGGCTTCCTGTCTATGGTGAAATTACCTGACTCCATCTTTGATACGTCCAAAATGTCGTTTATAAGGCTTAAAAGCCTCTCTGAGTTGTTCTGGATTATCTCAAGGTATTCCTTTTGCTGTGGCGTCAATTTGCCTGCCACGCCTCCGAGCAGGAACGCGAGAAAACCCTTTATTGACGTGAGCGGAGTCCTTAATTCGTGAGAAACCATGGAAGTGAAATTTGTCTTCATGTTGTCAAGTTCCTTGAGCTGCTCATAGCTTTGCCTCAGCTTTTCCTGGGCCTCTGCCTGCTCTGTTATGTCGGTTCCGGCGGCGAGTACGCCGGTTATGTCGCCTACCTCGTTCCGCACTACGGTATATGACCAGCGCATGAGCCTTTTTCTGCCTTCCGCGGTCTTTATGTTGTTCTCGGCTGTGCCCCTAAGATTAAGGCCTTTTTTAATGTCAGTATAAACCTTGTCAAGCACATGCTTCTCGCCGTCCGGTATGAAGCTGTCACGCCAGTTTTTTCCCAGTATCTCAGGCTCAGGCAGGCCTAGTATCTCGCGGCCTTTCTTGTTTATAAGCACGGTGTTCATGTCCATGTCCATGACGAGGAATACGACCTCCGCGATGTCAAGGTACATCTGGGCCCTGTCACGCTCCCGCTTTATCTTGTTTTCCGCGAGCTTTCTTTCTGTTATGTCCGTGATTATGCAGGCGAATCCCTTTAATTCAGTGCCTTCCTTAAGCTGGAAAAACGAGATTAGAGCCGGGAAATGTCTGCCTGATTTGCGCAGCAGGGAGACCTCATACGCTGAAAGCGGCTGTTTTTTGAGCGTTTCCCGCAGTATCGGGTTTATGTCCTGTTTTCTCTCAAGTATTGACACGAAATTCCTTCCTGAAAGCTCATTGTGGTTGAAACCAAGCATGCCTACCGCGGCCTCGTTCGCGTAAAAGACGCCGAGCTCGTCGTTAAGGAGAAGCAGTCCTTCGGACATCTTGGCTATTATGTTGTCCGCTGCAGCTGCAGGGGTTACGACAAACAGGTTGTGCTTGACAATCGCGTAGAAAAAGCCGAAACCCCATATGCTTATGTAAATGTTTGAGATGTCGGTGAGCGGCGAGTCCCAGCCGGGCAGTCTCAATTTCGGCATCAGGAACTCAAAGTAAAGCGCCGCAAGGAAGGGGATTACGGTCGTTATGTTCAGGACCCGTATCTGGTTCTTTGTGATTGAGGAATACGATTTTTTCGCGTAAAGGCTCAGCGTCACAAGGTTGAATATGACAGCGAATGAAAGAAAAGCGAAGAACAATGTGGGAAGCGGGGAGTCCTGCAGCCATTCCGCGTTCCAGCCGTAATACTTCCGCACAGGCGGCGCCATCAGCCTGCCTGTCCATTCAAGGTATATGAAAAATACGGCTGTGAACAGCAGAAAGACGCGCAACAGCGAGCTTCCCGTGGCGCGCTTGTTTCCTGTTATTGTAAAGCCGAACCACAGGATCAGCGATGGAATGGATGCCCAGGCTATCGCGTCAAGCCTGTCAAAAAACACGGCCATCTCAAAAGGCGTGATGCTGTTGTGCAGGAAAATCTTACCGAAACTCCACAGGGCAAACATGGAAAACAGCGCTATTGTCACTGTCTTCAGCGGCTTATCCGAGCCTTTTACAAGGACTATGAGTATGATTGATGAAAAAAGAATGAACACGAAAAAATGTATCAGCGGCCATGTGGGGAAATGCGCCATTTTCGCTCCTTAGAAATGCCTCAGCATGTTAAGTATCCTTTTCCGGTCTTCGGGGCTTTTGGATGCCACAAGCTTCATAATCTCAAAAACAACGCTGTTATCCTCCGGCAGGAGTGAGCCTCCTTGCCTTGAGGAAAAAAGCGCGGTAATGCCTATGCCGAGCGCGCGGGAAACTTTTTCAAGCGTATAAAGAGTGGGCTTCCTTGTGCCTTTCTCAATGTTCCCGAGGAAAGACTGGCTTATGCCTGATTTTTTAGCGAGTTCGCCGAGTTTTAATCCCTTTCTTTTCCTGAAAACGGATATATTGTGCCCGGCTACGGCGTATATATCTTTTTTAATGCCGCTTTCAGTCATCATTCAAGCCTCCTTGTATATCATATGTATATCATGAAGAAACGGCAAAGTCAAATCTAAAAGCATAAAAAAACTTGACTATAAGCATTTTGTATGATATTATTGTTTTACAAAATATTCAAGGAGGCTTTGAGTGAAGGGAACCACCGGAGGAGTAAGCGTCGCGGGGATGCTAAGGCTGCTTTGCGGCTATGGAAAGACCGGGGTGCTTGAAGTTGAGTCATCTGCGGCTACGGGAAATATATCGCTCAGGCAAGGGGCGATAGTAGGCGCTTCTGTGGAAGGCACAAAAAAAACAGGAACAAAAGCCGCGGTAATTGAGCTTTTGCTCGTGCTTGAGAAGGGTTCGTTCTCATTTACGGAAGAAACCGCTGTTGAGGGAACTGACGCGGGCTTGTGCGTGGAAGACCTGATACTTGAGGCCTCACGGGAATTTTACAGCCGCCACAAGAACATGGTTGAGCTTCAGGAATACCTGCCGCCCGTAAATGAGGTGATGAAGGCCGCAAGGATGCAGAAGGGAAAAAAGTTAACTGTGTCTTTCCTTGACGACGAATGGAACCTGCTAATGGCCTTCAACGGAGACGTAAACTGCGGCACGGTGCTTGAAGAATGCGGCCTTGAGCGGGAAAGGGCCGAGGTGATACTTTACGCGCTTTTGTCCGCGGGGCTTGTCAGGCGTTCACGTTTTAAAATCCCGGAAATAACCCAGATCGCCAGGGATTCCATGGGCAATATAGGCGCCGCGATAGTTGAGAGCGTATTTTTAAAGCTTAAGACAGACAGGAACAGGATGGGCATGAAGGATTTTATCGCCGTGTTAAATGAGATGGAGAACGCGTTCGCGGACATAGCGGGCAGGACAAAGGCGAAGGAAATTACCGAAAAAATATGGGCAGCGGCAAAATAGGATGAACAGGGAGGAAAAATGGCCGAAGAAACGATGCAACTGGTGACATACCTTATGGCAGTGCTGGCGGGCGTGCTTTTCTGGCTGGGTTTCATGTTTTTTGGTTTTGTGGCCCAGCGTTACAGCAGGGTTTTTAACCGGGCCACTTTTCACGGTATATTAATGGCCGCTCCGGTCGGCATACTCGGCTACGTGGCTCTGCTTATAATCAAGAGCGCTGTTTTCGCGAGGAACCAGGAGGCAGGAGCTTTCCTGCAGACAGCCGCCTATATATCGCTTCTTATATCCGGCGCGCTGTGCCTTGCCGGGACCCTAAAGTTCAACGGAGTCCTTAACGCGCTCCTTCGCGACAGGGAGGCGGGAAAATGAAATATGACGCGCTGATTTTTGAGGCAGGCACGGCCCTTCTTGCCGCTGCCGTGCTCGCGGTTTCCGTTGTGATGTTCAAGCTTTCGGGCATAATAGGAAAGGACAGGGCCATAAGCATACCCGCGGCCGCAGCGTCGGTTTTCCTTGTTCTTTCCCTTGCGGCGCATATATACGCGAGCTTTGTGATACTGCCTTCGGTTGAATCCCAGATAAAAATGCTTTCGCTTGACGAGGTGCTTTTTGATCAGGCAAGGCTCTCGGCGGTAAAGGGCGCGATAGCGGCATTGAAACAGCAGGCATTGCAGCTCAGGGCAGCGGCTTTCGCCAGCCTTTTTATAGCGTCAGCGCTTATGGCGTTTTCAACCGGACTTTACCTTAGATGGATATCAAAATAATTAGGAGGAGACTAAAATGGCCGAGAAAACGAAAATTATGGTGGTTGATGACGAGCCGGACATAGTGAAGATAGTGAAAATATCCCTTGAGCTCGCCAATTACGAGGCGATAGAAGCGAATAGCGGGGAAGAGTGCCTTGATAAACTTGAAAAAGGCGCAAGGCCCGCGCTTATACTCCTGGACATAATGATGCCGGGTTTAAGCGGCTATGAGACATGCGAAAAAATAAGGAAAAATCCCGAGTATTCAGGGATTAAAGTCGTAATGCTCACTGCCAAGGGACAGAAAGGCGACGCCGAGGAAGGTTTGCGCGTAGGCGCGGATGATTACATTATAAAGCCCTTTGACCCCTATGAGCTTATAGAACAGGTCAGGGAAATAATGTCACGATAGGCCTGTCGTAAAAAGGAAAAGGTGTTTTATGCTAACTTACGTTGAAATGCGGAAAAGATATGTAATTTATATAAGGGCAATTTTATCTCTCGCCATATGTCTTGTCGCTATATATAACCTCTCTCTGGGAATCCGCAATTTTGCCGCTGGAATCGTTTTCCTTATCCTGCTTGTTGCGAGCAATTTTGTTTTTATGGCGCTGCCCGCGCGGCTGTTTAAGGGCATCAAACTTCATTACCTTGTATTTGTTCTTGACATGTTTTTTATTATCGTCGGCGCTCACATATTCACAAACCTTGAGCTGCAGTTCATACTTGCGGTTTTCCTGACCATATTTATGGCCGCTTTGAGCCAGTCCGTAGGATTGTCCATGCTTATCGCTGTTGTTGTGAACTCGGTATATATTTATATAATGTACATTACGGGCGGCGAGGTGCTTAACGAGGTCTCATTGCTGAACCTGCCTTTCATATTTGTGGTGGCCCTGCATTCAAGTTATCTTGCGGAGAAGTCTAATGAGGAAACAAAAGAAAAAATGCAGCTTGAGAAGATTAATGTGCTATTGACAAGAAAAATTACAAGCAAGTCGCGCGAATTGTCAGAGGTGTCAGGATTCACAGAGTGTCTGTGCGACAGCTTCAGGAAAGCCGTGATAATACTTGATACCGAAGGCAATGTGCGTTTTTTCAACAGCCGAGCTGAAAAAATTTTCGGTATAAGCAGGGAGGTGGCTGTAAATAGGCCTGTGTCGGAGCTTACTGCCTTGGGTAGTCTTAAGGAAGCGTTTATGGAGGTCAAGTTTGGAAGCGGGGATTTTGAGTCAAAGGAAATGGCGGTAAGGCCGGGAATGAGCATGAAGGTCACAGCCGGCTTTATCCGTGACAAAGCAGGTTCTGAAATAGGCATACTTTGTTATTCCGAAGAAGCCGGGAGATAAAATGCCGGGGTTAAATGAGTCTTTATTTTCTGCGGTTTATGCCGGTGATACTGCGAAGTTGGCGGGACTTATTGAGTCAGGCGCTGACGTAAATGCCAGGGGTTTTGGCAGCTACACGCCGCTTTCACTTGCCATGGAAAAAGGAAATATGCGTATTATTGAAATCCTGGTAAATGCGGGCGCAAAGCCCGCGGCAGGTTCGGCAGTACTAGCCCAGGCAATACGCAAGGGAAGCAGGGAAATGGCGCTTTTGCTTATAAAGGCCGGCGCAGGCATCAATGAGCCCGACGCTGACGGAAATTTTCCGCTCGCGCTCGCAGTTGAAAAAGGCTTGAATGACATTGCTTCAGAACTTTTGTCGGCCGGCGCTGATCCAAATTCTGTAAATGCGGACAAGAATACGGCCCTTATACTGACTGTCATAAAGGGCTGCGCGAAAACTGCCGGTGAACTGATAATGGCAAAGGCGGATGTGAATTTAAGGGGCGCAGGAGGAAGGACCGCATTGCACGCGGCTGTTGAGACAGGCAACAGGCAGGCAATTAAAATGCTCCTTAACGCCAAGGCTGAACTGAACAGCCAGGACAATGACGGCAATACGCCCCTAATATCAGCCTGTTCTCGCTCCGACAATGATACCGCAAAGGAACTGGTGGCTGCGGGCGCTGACGTTAATATAAGGGGCGCGGGTAATTACACGGCTTTGTTGCTTGCCGTTGAGCGCGGAAACAATGAGCTTATAAGGGAACTGATATCCGCGAAAGCAGGGCTTCAGTATGAGAACTCGGACGGCGAAAATGCTGTAATCGCGGCGGTAAAGAGGCAGGGCGTTGAGACTCTTAAAATACTCCTGAAGGCTGGCGGAAACCCAAATTCGCGCGACCTGCAGGGCAATACTGCGCTTATGCTTGCGATAGCAAGGAAGGACGTTGAAATGGCTAGAGCGCTCGTTGAAGCCGGAGCTGACGTAAACGCTGTTGACGCGAAGAAAAACGCCTGCCTTGTAATTGCGGCGGCAGCAGGAGAAGGGCGAATAGCCGAAATACTGCTGAAAGCAGGCGCTAATCCGGATTCAAAGGGTTTTGGTTCCTACACCGCGCTTCATATAGCGTGTAAAAACGGATATGCCGATTGCTGCCGTATATTGCTGGCAGCAGGAGCCGAACCTTCGGCCAAGGGTTACGGAAGGTATACGCCGCTGCATTTTGCCGCTGAAAAAGGGTCATTTGGCATAGTTTGCATGCTTATTGATAAGGCGGCGCAGCTAAACGAGAAAAATCTTTTTGGAATGACTCCCCTGATGGTCGCGGCTGAAAAAGGGCATGACCTTATTTGCGCGCGGCTGCTTGAAAAAGGAGCCGAGCCGAACGAGCGCGACAATAACCAGAACACGGCGTTGATACTTGCCGCGGAAAACGGCCACTCGAAAGCTGTCTTGGTAATACTTTCCGCGGGAGGGCATGCGAGCTTGAAAAACAAGTACGGTGACACAGCCCTCTCGTGCGCGTTAAAGGCAGGCCACAATGATACCGCGGCTGTCCTGAAAAAGTACGGTGCGGAATAGTAAACCGGGTATTTTGTGTTTTTCAAAAGGCCTTTTTTGTGTTATCATTCCAGCCGAAACTAAAAATTAAAAAACGGAGGCTATATGGACCTTTCCACGCGCCTTATGGCTGTCATTTCCGAGCTTATAATGGTTCCTTCTGAAATACAGGACAAGAAATTAAGGCAGGTTTTTGACGCGATTTCCGATTCGCACGCAATGGGCTCATTCCTGACCATGCCTGATGGCAGTGTTCATATGACATCAAAGAGCCATAAGGCAAATGTAGCCAGGTATATAATAATGAAGGACAGGCTGGTTCTATCTTATGAAATATGCGAGAATTCAATGAGCTATTACCAGAGCCTTATGTCCGACTTTTTATCGGCTTTTTCTGGAATAACCGGAGTTTCTCTTTTTCCTGTCCAGGGAATAACCATAAGGAAGCTGGTAAATGTGGCCGGAATAGCCGATTCCAGGGATTACCTTATAAAAAAGGTTTTTTCAATTGACGAATCAAGGCTCGCGCCGTTTAAAAGGCCGCTTCATATGTTCGGCACCAGGATACTTTTTCCGCCTACTGCGGCGGACCAGTCGACGTTTGAGGTTAAGATAGAAACAGCCCTTGAGGACTACAAGACTTTTTACCTTGAGAACAAGGCCATGTTTCCGGCCCCGCTGGACGCGGCAAAAGGCGCTGACCTTGGGCCTGTTATAAAAAAGACCGATGATTTCCTCAATGAGAATATTATGGGATTTATTCTGGGATTTGCGGAGGGAAAATGAGATGAAGCTTATATCGGGAGCAGGGTCGCTTTTTGAATGCAGGGGCGATTATTATATCGTGCCGGTTTTTGAGGGCGAGGGAGAGGGCCAGTTTAAAAGGGCCGTATACGGGGCGCTTGGCCAGAGGTTTGCTTCCTTATTCTCAAAAAAAGAACTTGCCGCAGGTTACCTGAAAAAAACCTTTATAAGCGTTGATGCGCAAAAGGCGCTTAAAAAAGTCCTTTTTATCGGCCTTGGTAAGAGGAAAAAACTGGATACGGAAAAGACAAGGCAGGCAGCCGGCTTTTGCGTAAAGGAACTTCGCTCCCTCGGCGTTTTGTCTGCGGCGTCCTTTTTATGGGACAAAGATGAGGCGAAAAAAAGGGCGCAGATTGAAGGGTTTTTCCTGGGCGCTTACAGGTACGCGAATGACGCGAAAGCGCCAAAGAGCCTTGTGTCAATGGAAATAGCCGGGCTGGACGGCAAATTGGGCCGTGAGATGAACACGCTGCTCTCAAATGTGTTCTCAACTCGCGACATGATGAACGCGCCCGCGAATATCGTCACGCCTTCTTACATTGAAAAAAAGGCCAGGGAAGCGGCTTTGGGCAGGAAAAACCTTTCTGTAAGGGCCTTTGGCCTGAATGAAGCGAGGAAAATGGGCATGGGCGCTTTTTGCGCGGTGGCGCAGGGCTCGTCAGAACCCGCGCGTTTTATAATAATGGAATACAGGGGGGCCGCGAAGAGCAGGAAGCCTCTGGTTTTTATAGGCAAGGGCATAACCTTTGACTCAGGCGGCATATCGCTAAAGCCGCAGTCAAGCGCGCTTTCAAAAATAGAGGACATGCGTTATGACATGTCGGGCGCGGCTGTGGTGCTTCACCTTTTAAAAACCTTATCTGAACTGAAGCTTCCCGTAAACGCCGTAGGACTGCTTCCGTGCACGGAAAACCTGCCTGACGGCGGAGCTTACAAGCCCGGCGATGTGCTTAAGACGATGTCCGGCAAGACAGTTGAGGTCATTTCAACGGACGCGGAGGGCAGGCTTGTGCTCGCCGACGCCATGACCTACGCGCTAAAAAAATACAGGCCCGAGGCAATGCTTGACATAGCCACTCTTACGGGAGGCTGCGTCATAGCGCTCGGCCATTATGCTACAGGCCTTATGGGAAACGACGAAAAACTGAAGTCACAATTGCGGAAAGCGGGCGATGAGACCGGGGAAAGGGTGTGGGAACTGCCGCTCTTTGAGGAGTATCTTGAGCAGATAAAGACAAAATTCGCGGACATAAAGAATACCGGCGGCGGCGATGCCGCTTCCATAACAGCGGGCTTGTTTTTAAGGGAGTTCGCGGGCAGTTCGCCCTGGGCGCACCTTGACATAGCGGGAACGGCATACGGCGTAAAAAACAAGCACTATATACCGGACGGCACTGCGGCAACGGGGCTTAGGCTACTGTACGCGTTCATAAAAAATAACATAAAGGAGGAAGTGAAAAAATGAGAAAAGCAAAAGTTCTTATCGCTGTATTGGCTGTCTTTGCGTTGACGGCGAACCTGGCTTTAGCGGCGAAGAAAGCTGAGGCGGAAAAGCAGGAGACAACGGTGGTGCAGAAAATATCGGAGCCGAAGACTGACATCAAGAATAAGCTTGGCCTTGGCTTTACAAGCGCGGGCGACATGTCGCTCAGGCTTTGGATGACAAATTCGCTCGGCCTTGACATGGCCGCAAGCATGAGGCTCGGGGACGGTTTTGGAATGGGGCTTGGCGCGAACCTGGTGTTTCCTTTGATGGAAAACGATGCTGTGGCGATTTATGTGGCGCCGGGGCTGGGGATAGGTTTTACCTCGGAGACAGTCGCTAATGTTACCTCGACTGACATTGATTTCATGTTCAATGTCAACCTTGAGACAGAGGCCTTTATTGTAAAAAATCTCCTGTCAGTAGCAGGCACGTTCGGCATGGGCATAGGAATCAGCGTTAATTCAGTCGCGAATGTCTCAACTACGGATTTTATAATGACGCTGGGCAGCGCGCCTGCGGCCATAATTGTCAGGCTTTACATATAATATAAAGCCCGATGAAAGGCGGAACAAAACAAAAGGGATGTTCGTCAAATAATTGAATGTGGCAGGCGCGGGTCCTAATACCCTCCCAAACCCCCTTAATCCCGCGCCTGCCTTCTTTTTTATAATTTCTAAACCTGATTCCCAATCATTATTTGCTTGTCATCAGTATGTAAAGTTAGGAGTTTTATACACGCCTGCAAATAAAAGGCAAAAAAGGAATTTTTAAACATAAAAGCAAATAAATCCAAAAAAACCTTTATTGTTATAACCTGGTGAGGACAAAACACCTTGACTTTTTGCAGTTGTTTTGGTAATATTTTAATGTATTGATTATAAAAGGAGGGCAATTTGCGCAATTTAAAAAAATTTCTTTTGCCTGTCTTTTTGTTTTCTTTGCTTTTTAGCGTTACTGCGGCATCTGTCCAGGCTGCTTACCTTATTACTTCTATAGATTACAGGATAAGTCCTTCATCAACTGTGGCAAAAATAGGCGATGAACTGCTGTTCCAGATGTGCGTGATTGACGCGGCTTCAACCTACGTAAATATAACCAATGTGGTGGCTGTAACCAATACTGCAATAGATGTGGCTTCCATGAGTTTTCCGGCACCTTCGGTCTTCGCACCCCTATATGTATATGACGGCATTCATACATGGCGCGTCACGACGTGGAAAAACGCGGGCATACAATCAGTGGAATTAAACAATACGAACCTGATTTCAGGAAGGACGGTAACAAACTACACCGCGCTTCAATACGCCACTTTCTCGGCGTGTACGGGCTCGCCGCTTGGCGGCGCGCCGGAAGGCTCCGCAAAGGTTGACATAGGCACTGCCATATATGGAATTAATCTTTACGACGACGGCCTTTCCTCTCACAATGACGCGTTGCCTGCTGACGGCATATACAACGCGCGTTTCCAGGTCAGGGAAGCGTACCAGTTCAACCTGACAAACGCCTCAATAGTGGGGCATTTTAAAAATGTTCAGCAGGCAAGCAATGACCCTTTTATTTCTCCCAGCAAGATAAACATTGACGGAGTCAGGCCCAGGGTTGAGCTTGTCAACGCGAGCCCCAACCCCTACAACCCGAACAAGGAACTCGCGCAGTTCTTCTATTACCTGACAGAGAACTCAACCGTAACCCTTACGGTGAAACAATATGATTCGGCGATGAATGTGACAAATACAATAAAGAATTTCTCCGCAACAGGTTATTTCGGGTACAACCAGCCTATTCTCTGGGACGGGCTCAGCGACTCCGGCGTTGTGCAGTCGGACGGGGACTATATATACGTTATTGACCTTGTTGACAGTGCCGGGAACACGGGCGCGACATTCACCGGCTATATAAAGCTTACGACAGTGGAAGTGATAACCAGCCTTTATTCCGTTGATTCGCAGTATTCAAATGTGCCTGTGCCGCAGGTGGTGGTATACGCCAGGATGAAGACAGAGCTGAAAAATGCGACTGTCGCGAACCTAAGGAACCTGGGTTTTGAATATCCCAGCAAGTCGTCTTATATGCAGTCTGATTACAGAAACTACCCGTGGGTATATATTGACTTAAGGATATACAACGGCTCAGGCGCGCTTTTTCATACATTTGACAGGGATTCATACGAAGGTACCGACCTTGACCAGCTTTACATAAACGTAGGCAATACGCTTTTGCCTTACAGCAGGCAGTTCCTCGGAGTTCCTGTCCCGCCGACGGGATTTACAATGGTTGACCTTCCTTATGACCCGTGCCTTGTTGACCCGGCCCAGATATACACGCTGGGCGACAAGGTTACAAACAACGACTGGGACAATGTTTTTATGTTCCCGCTTAATGACATGGGCGGCGGTTATTTCGTTTCAGAGCCTGTTTATTCTTTCTTTTCCCAGTCAATTACGCCCGGCACATATATTATTTCATACAGGGGCATACTTGTGGGAAAGAGCATATATGTCAATCCGGTTGAAATGCAGTCAGATTCGGCTGATTGCATGGTGGGAACAACCACGACCCAGATAGCATATAATTATTACGGATATCACGCTCAGCCCAGTTATTTTATGGATCCCAGCACCAATATACTGGGGGACGACAGGGGATACGGGCTTTCCTCACAGCAGAGGACCGCTTCTTTCATAGTTGAAAGCAATCCGGTGATTCCGGGGGTTGATATAACTCCTCCTACCATAGTATCCTCGTCCGAATACCCATCAAATACAGCCAATATCGATCCCGGTGTGATTGGCCCGGCCAATTACCTGAAGATAATGCTGACCGATGAGGGCGTAGGCGCGGGACCGGTAAACCTTTCAAGCTTTATATTAAAAGATCCTTTCGGAAACCAGGTTCCCGGCAGGGTGGCTTGGAACGCGGGCAATCCTGGCACAAAGAACTGGGAAATTTACTATATCCCGGATTATCCGCTTACAACCGGCGGAAAATATACATATACAGTCGTGCCTGTAGATGCCGCGTATAACATAGGCCAGCCGGCAATATTCTCATTTTCCGTTGTGGATACCGCCTATCCTATTGTCAGCAATGTCAGTGTAAGGTCAGCGACGCTGTCTACGGTATCACTTTCGCCTTCAATAATAACTCCGGTGACATTCCTTGTCAAAAAAATTGAGGTTACGATAATACCGGGAGGGTCGTCCGGAGTGGACTGGAATGAAAGCAGCATAAGCGTGGTGGACCAGACCGGTAATACTGTGGCAGGCAGTTTTTCCAGGGATGGAACCAGCAACAACCTTGTTTTTACCGCAGATTCGGCCATGGCTGACGGAAGTTACAAGGTAAAGATAAGCACTGTTTCACAGAACGGCTACAAGGGATCTTATAACTATGATTTCTACATAACCACGTCAGATATAACATATATAAACCTTTCAGGCACCGGAGAGAATGATACTACGTGTATGCGTATTGCGCTGTTGTCGGAAATGCTCATAGCGCCTCGCGAATCAAGAGTTCCTTGCGCTCGGCCTCGCAGTCCGAGTCTGGCCGCAAACCCGCAGCGCGCGCCGCCTGGACCTCGGCACGCGCCGCGGCAAGTTGCGCGACGAACGCCGGCTGCGAATGCAGTTGCGCCACGACGGCCGCCGCCACCAGCCGGCCGGCATCGACATCGCTCTGCCAATGCACGTTACAGACCACTCGGCTCTGCCCAAACGCCAGGC
>CAYNMZ010000016.1:0-22189 GCA_964398505.1 uncultured Spirochaetia bacterium | reverse complement strand
CTTGATGAGGTTGAACCGGCTTCTGAAATAGTGAAAAGGTTCGCGGTTGGCGCAATGAGCTTTGGCTCAATTTCAGGGCCCGCACACCAGTCCATGGCGATTGCAATGAACAGGCTTGGCGGAAAGTCAAATACAGGCGAAGGCGGCGAGGACCCGGCAAGGTTCAAGCCGTTCCCGAACGGAGACCTGGCCAGAAGCGCCGTAAAACAGGTGGCGTCAGGCAGGTTCGGCGTAAATATCAATTACCTTGTAAACGCGGACGAGATCCAGATAAAGATTGCCCAGGGCGCAAAGCCCGGCGAGGGCGGGCAGCTGCCCGGACACAAGGTCAGCGAGATTATCGCCAGGACGCGCTATACGACGCCCGGCGTAACTCTTATCTCGCCACCGCCCCATCATGACATCTATTCCATAGAGGACCTGAAACAGCTTATTTTTGACCTGAAAAACGCGAACCCCAGTGCCCGTATAAGCGTAAAGCTCGTGTCGGAGTCAGGCGTTGGAACCGTGGCGGCCGGAGTGGCAAAAGGGCATGCGGACATGATACTGATTTCCGGAGGAGACGGAGGGACCGGAGCCTCGCCGAGAACGTCCATAATGAACGCGGGATTGCCGTGGGAACTGGGCCTTTCGGAGACGCACCAGACGCTTGTGCTCAATAACCTGCGCGGCAAGGTGCGGCTTCAGACGGACGGCCAGCTCCGCACAGGCAGGGACGTGGCCATAGCAGCCTGCCTTGGAGCCGAGGAATTCGGTTTCGGCACGGCCGCGCTTATAACTATGGGCTGCGTAATGCTCAGGCACTGCCATTTGAACAACTGCTCCCTTGGTGTCGCGACACAGGAGGAAATGCTGCAGAAAAGGTTCGCGGGCAAGCCCGAATACCTTGTAAACTTCATGATGTTCGTGGCAGAGGACCTGCGCCGTATAATGGCGTCTCTTGGCATAAGGAAAGTTGACCAGCTGGTCGGCAGGAGCGACCTTCTTGAATTGAACACGGGCATACTGCCATGGAAAGCAACGGGAATAGATTTTTCCAGGATACTTTTCAGGCCCAAAACAGGAAATGACACTTACTGCAGCAAATCCCAGGACCACGAGATAGAAAAGGTCCTGGACAGGACGCTTATAAAGGAAAGCGCGGCAGCGCTTGAAAAGGCCCTGCCGGTGAAACTGAGCCATAAGATTTCAAATACGGACAGGTCCTGCGGGGCCATGCTTTCAGGCGAGGTATGCAAACGATATGGCGAACAGTACCTTCCCGAAGGCACAATCCGGGCTTATTTCAGCGGCACAGCCGGCCAGAGCTTCGGCGCCTTCCTTGCCAAAGGAATAACATTTGAGCTTGAAGGAATGTCAAATGACTACGTGGGCAAGGGGATTTCCGGCGGCAGGATAATTATATATCCTGACAAGAAAACTTCTTACAAATCCGAGGACAACATAATTATCGGCAATACCTGTTTTTACGGCGCTATATCCGGCGAAGCTTATATTCGCGGAGTGGCAGGCGAACGGTTTTGTATAAGGAACTCAGGGCTTTATGCGGTAGTGGAAGGCACAGGAGACCACGGCTGCGAATACATGACCGGTGGTAGGGTTGTTGTGATAGGGCAGACAGGCAGGAATTTCGGCGCAGGCATGTCTGGCGGCATAGCGTACATAATAAACGACGATTCCAATATACAGGACAAGTGCAATACTGAAATGGCCGAGCTTTGCCGGCCTGACGACGAGGATATAACTATGATAAAGGAACTTCTTACAAACCATGTCAAATACACCGGAAGCGTGAGGGCAAAGGAAATACTGGATGATTTCAAGTACTGGATGAATAAGTGCGTTAAGTTCCTGCCTATAGAATACAAGGCAATAATGGAACAGCGGAAAAAGACAAAATCAATGCAAACAACGGAGGCTTGACATGGGAAATCCAACCGGTTTCTTGAAAATAAAGCGTGAAAAAGGCGCATACAGGCCTGTCTGCGAAAGGGTGAAGGATTATGCCCCTGTCTTTGTCCCAAGGACTGAGGAAAAATCGATTGACCAGGCATCAAGGTGCATGGACTGCGGCACGCCTTTTTGCAACTGGGCCTGCCCGCTTGGTAATTATATACCGGAATGGAACGACAAGCTTTATCTTGGCAAATGGGACCAAGCTTTCAATCTTCTGTCTGCCACCAACCCCCTGCCTGAAATCACGGGAAGGGTATGCCCGGCGCCGTGCGAGTACGGTTGTGTCCTTGGCGTGAACGACGAGCCTGTGACAATAAGGGAAAATGAGCTTTCAATAATAGAAAAGGCCTTCTCCGCGGGAATAATAAGGCCTCTAAAGGGTATAAGAAGGACAGGAAAAAAAGTGGCTGTAATAGGCTCAGGACCAGCAGGACTTTCGGCAGCTTATTTCCTGAACCGGGCCGGGCATACGGTCATTGTTTTTGAGAAGGATGACCGGATTGGCGGATTCCTGCGTTACGGCATACCGGATTTCAAGCTGGAAAAACAGGTACTTGACAGGCGAATAGACATGATGATGAACGAGGGGATTTCATTCAGGACAGGAATCAACGCCGGTATTGACGTTCATGCTTCCGAAATGCTTTCCGACTATGACGCCATTTGCGTCGCCGTAGGCTGCAGGGTCCCGAGGGACCTTGTGATCGCGGGAAGGAACCTTTCCGGAATTTACCAGGCAGTTGATTATCTCTCACAGTCAAACAGGCGCGTAGCCGGCGACAAAGTTGACAATCCCATAGATGCCAGGGGCAAGAAAGTCGTGGTAATAGGCGGCGGCGATACTGGCGCTGACTGCGTCGGCACAGCCAACAGGCAGGGAGCGGCGTGTGTTGTTCAGATAGAAGTGCTTCCTGAGCCGCCAAAGGACCGTCCTGCTGACCAGCCATGGCCCAAATATCCTTTTATATTCAAAGTATCCACGAGTCACGAGGAAGGCGCTGACAGGAAATGGTCGGTTTCAACGAAGAAATTCATTGGTGAGAACGGGATATTGAAAAAGCTTTTGTGCGCGAAATCGGAGTTTTACACCGAGAAGGGTGCGTCAAGGCCTTCCATAAGGGAAATAGACGGCACGGATTTTGAGATAGAAGCCGACATGGCGATACTCGCCATGGGTTTTACAAACCCGGTAAAGGAAGGGCTTCTTCAGCTCATGGAACTGAAACTTGACAGCAGGGGAATGCTTGTCCGCGACCCGGTTACGGGCAGGACCTCCAACCCCAAGGTTTTCGCGGCAGGCGACGTGTCCCGCGGCCCATCGCTTATAGTGTGGGCTATAGCAGAGGGAAGGAAAGCCGCGGAAGGGATAGATAAATACTTAAAAACAATTTAGTAATTGTTGTATTGCGGCCGTGGGCCGTAAATTATAGCAGAATAACATTAATTACTCATTACCCATTATTAATTTTCCTTGTGTTTGTTTTTGTGATAAAATATCTTTATGAAAAAGATAATACTGATAATATCCTCGGTTTTTCTTTCAAATGCGGCTTACTGCACAGATGATTTCTTCATAATAGTCCCTGCGCCCGCTTACATGCCTGAGACCGGATTTGCGCTGTTCGTAGAAGGTGTCTATAAGTACAGGCCCGAAAGTGTAAGCCCCGGTGCGAACCCGTCAATGCTGCAACTGCATCTTGCTTACACTCAGATGGACCAGTCAGAAGCATACCTTGAGTTCAACGGTTACGGCGCAAACAACAGCAGTTTTCTAAAAGCAGTCCTCCAATATAAAAAATTCCCCGACAGGTTCTTCGGCATCGGCAATAACGTGATAATCACGGACGACTCGCCTGGTCAGGGATATCTTTACACGCTTGAGACATTTCACTGCCTCGTTGAGGCGCACATGGAACTTGTCAGTCACTTAAGCGCTGGCGCAAGATGGCACGGCCAGAAATCCTCGCTCCTGTCATCGGCAATACACGGCGCTCTGCCGGGAAGCGAAGGCGGTTTTGACTCCGGATTAGGCGCGCTGTTAAAATGGGACGACAGGGACAGCGTGTATTTTCCCGTAAGCGGGACTTACGCGGTCGTATCAATCATGTTCTTCAGCAGGATATTCGGGGCTGAACGCGACTTTTTAAAGTGGGAACTTGACGCGAGGAAATACTTTGAGTTCTTTAAGAACCACAGCGTTTCGCTTCAGGCGCTCGCTTCAGCGGAGGCCGGGGACGCGCCTTTCTACCTGATGAACACGCTCGGAGGCGACAAGCTGCTCAGGGGGTATTACAAAGGCGCGCTCAGGGACAAGAGCATGGCAGCGATTCAGGCTGAGTATAAATGGGTTTTCCTTGAGCGGTTTGTCATTTGCGCGCACGCGGGAATAGGGGCTGTGGAAGATGAATTTCTCAGGCTCTCAACCCGCTATTTGAGGGCATCATTTGGCCTTGGCCTCAGGTTTTTTATTGATGAAAAGGACAGGATAACTTTCAGGCTGGACACGGGCTTTACAGGCGATGATACGGGCCTTTATCTCGTAGCAGGCGAGGCGTTTTAAAGGCGGACGTTACCTCAATAACAGCATTTTTCCCGGCAACCCAGAATAAACACCGCGGCTGATAATAATTGACTTACCCGCGGATAGGCATTAAAATATCCGGCATTTAAAAATATCTTGCGGAGGTTGTATAATGAAAGAATATTTGCTCGCTTTTATACCTGTTTTTGTGGCGGTGGACGCGATAGGTGTGCTGCCGCTTTTTATCGCTCTTACAAAAGGCATGTCCGAAAAAGCCAGGAAAAAAGCGCTGTTTCAGTCCGTTTTTACAGCCATATCCCTCGCGCTCACGTTTATTCTTGTCGGGAAGTGGCTCTTTTCAGTGCTTGGAATAACAGTTCCTGATTTCATGATAGCAGGCGGTATAGTGCTATTTTGCATCGCAATAATGGACCTGCTTTTGCCGGGAAAGCAGCGCAGGATGCCGGATGAGAGCATAGGAGCTGTGCCGCTCGGTACGCCGCTCATAGTCGGCCCCGCTGTCCTTACTACCTGCCTTATAATAGTCGACCAGCACGGAGTTCTTCCCACAATAGCTTCCGTTATATTGAATGTCATGATTGCAGCCTTAATATTCTCATTTTCAGGAGCGATAATCCGCGTTATCGGAAAGTCCGGCGCGAACGCGCTTTCCCGCATAATGGCGCTTTTGCTCGCGGCCATAGCTGTTATGATGGTGAGGAAGGGAGTTCTTTTGTTGATAGGCAATTAATAATGAATAATTATATCATTGCGGCCTTCTCGTCCGCCGAAGCTTCAGCGAAGACGTATATGCCGCAAATTATTACAAACCTTTTCGGCACTTATTATTAATTATCCTATATAATTATTCTATATATTTGTCCTATATATTTTTGTCCTATATATTTGTTCTTGTCTTGAACCTCGATTTATAGTAAAATCCTTTAAAATATTAGTGTTTTTTGTTGTCAGCTATGAGCTATTAGCCGTAAACTATAATCTGCGCGCAGGAGGTTTTATTGATGTCTGTGGTTATAGTAGGATCATTGGCTTTTGACACCATACACACTCCCTTTGCAAGCCGGGAAAAAATACTCGGCGGCGCGTGCACATATTCCGCGATTGCGGCTTCGCACTTCACCAAGCCCCTGATAACCGGCGTAGTGGGCGAAGACTTCGGCGAAAAGGAATTCAGCCTTCTGCACTCCAAGAAAATAGACACATCCGGCGTAAAAAAAGAACAAGGCAAGTCTTTTTTTTGGGAAGGCCGCTATCATCTGGACATGAACACCAGGGATACCTTGAAGACCGAACTTAATGTATTTGAGAGATTCGACCCGGAAGTTCCCGAATCATACAGGGACGTGCCTTTTTTGTTCCTCGCGAATATTGACCCGCCGCTTCAGCTGAAGGTGTTAAACTCCATGAGAAAACTGAAATTCTCAATGGTTGACACGATGAACCTCTGGATAGAAATTAAAAAGAGGGAACTGACCGAGGTTTTCAGCAGGGTTGATTGCGTGGTCCTGAACGATTCAGAGATAAGGCAGTTTACCGGCAAAGCAAATCTCCTGCAGGGAGCGCGGGAAATCCAGAAGATAGGCCCCAAATATGTTATAATAAAAAAAGGCGAACACGGAGCCTCTATTGTAGGCAGGCAGGGTTTTTATTTCCCGTCAGCCTCATATCCCGTGGAAGATGTGGCTGACCCCACAGGAGCTGGAGATTCATTTGCCGGAGCATTCATCGGATTTTTGGCCCAGCAGAACAAGGTCAATGAAAATACGCTGAAAAAGGCCCTCGTATACGGCAATGCCACTGCTTCATTCACCGTGGAAGGATTCGGCACCGAGAGAATATCGCAGATAAACAGGCGCGATATAGACAACAGGGTAAAGGCAATAAGGGCCTTGAGCATTTTTTAAATCCGGAGCGCAATGAAACGAGCCGGCATTTCGAAACTTGAAATTTGCATTAAGGAGAGCTTAAATGGAAATAAAACTTGAAGGCGACCTGCTTAAGATGCTGGCAAGCCTTGAAAACGAGAAATTAAGGGCTCTGCCGCCTTATATACTGGGCGTGGTAAAGAAGGAACTTGCCAGGCTCAGGAAAGAAGGAAAGGACATAATAGACTTTTCCATGGGCAATCCTGACGGCGCCACGCCCCAGCACATAGTTGACAAGCTGGTTGAAGCCGCGCGTAATCCCAGGAATCACAGGTATTCCGCGTCAAGGGGCATTTACAAGCTCAATCTTGCCATAGCCGACTTCTACAAGAGGCGCTTTAACGTTGACCTTGACCCTAACACCGAGTGCATCACTACGATAGGCTCAAAAGAAGGCATTTCACACCTCATGTACGCGGTAATAAACAGGGGAGACAGCGTGCTCGTACCCACGCCGTGCTATCCTATACATTCCTATGCTGTATCCCTTGCGGGCGGGAACGTTATTTCCGTTCCTATTGTTCACGGGAGGGACTTTTTCCAGGACATGGTGCAGGCTGTCCAGAACATGTGGCCAAAGCCAAAATTTCTCCTGCTGAATTACCCCCATAACCCGACCACGGAAGTCGTTGACATTACATTCTTTGAAAAAGTGGTTGATTTCGCCGTCAAGAACAACATCATAGTGCTTCACGACAACGCTTATTCAGAGCTTTATTTCGATGACTACATACCCTCAAGCTTCCTTCAGGTCCCGGGCGCCAAGGAAATAGGCGCTGAATTTTATACGCTTTCAAAGACCTACAATATGCCCGGCTGGAGGGTCGGCT
Organism: uncultured Spirochaetia bacterium; assembly: GCA_964398505.1. Taxonomy (GTDB): domain Bacteria; phylum Oederibacteriota; class PGYV01; order PGYV01; family CAYNMZ01; genus CAYNMZ01. The sequence continues at coordinate 14,936 of CAYNMZ010000016.1, read as the reverse complement.
TCCTCGTAGGCAACAGGAATATAGTGAGGGCTCTGGAACGCATAAAAAGCTATCTTGATTACGGCATGTTCCAGCCCATACAGATAGCAGCCATACACGCCTTAAACAGCAGTGATGACTGCGTGAAGGACATTAGGGCCATTTACAAGACAAGGCGCGATGTTCTTTGCGAAGGTTTGAATAAAATTGGCTGGCCCGTAGAGAAGCCCAAGGCAACAATGTTTGTCTGGGCCGAGATACCGGCCAGATACAAGGCAATGGGCTCGCTTGAGTTCGCGATAAAACTCCTCAATGAGGCCGAGACGGCAGTGACGCCGGGCCTGGGTTTTGGCGAAGGCGGCGAGGGCTTTGTCAGGTTTGCGCTGATAGAAAATGAGCAGCGCACAAAACAGGCCTTAAAGAACATAAAGAGGATGTTTGAAAAGTAGTTGATAGCTTATATTTAATAATTTACGGCGAACACTGAAGCTATAAAATATTAAATATAAACATAATTTTAAAACGGAGGTTTTTATTTTATGATCGCAGACAGGATGAAAAAAGTTCAGGCATCAATAACACTTGCCATTGACGCGAAAGCAAAACAAATGATAGCGGACGGCATTGACCTTGTGGGTTTCGGCGCCGGGGAACCTGATTTTAACACGCCCGATAACATAAAACAGGCTGGCATAAAGGCCATAAACGAGAACAGGACGCGTTATACGCCTTCCTCGGGCTTGCCTGATTTGAAAAAGGCCATAGCCGAGAAGCTAAACAGGGACAATGGACTGAATTACAAGCCTTCGCAAATTATTGTTTCCTGCGGGGCCAAGCACTCGCTTTACAATATTTTCATGGCAGGAATAAACCCCGGTGACGAGGTCATAATATTCTCGCCTTACTGGGTGTCATACGTGGAAATGGTGAACATGGCGCAGGCAGTGCCAGTGTTCGTGGAACTTGACGAGTCAAGGAAATTTGAGATTGATTTTAAAATTCTTGAATCAAAAATCACGCCAAGGACCAGGGCAATGATAGTCAATTCCCCCTCAAACCCTACAGGCGGCGTGTTTTCACGGGAAACCCTGCAGAAACTGGCCGACATAGCGCTTAAGAACAACATAATGATAATTTCCGACGAGATATACGAAAAAAACCTTTATAACGGCAAAAAGCACATTTCCATTGCCTCGCTGTCGCCGGAAATAAAGGCGAAAACCGTTGTGGTCAACGGCCTCTCCAAGTCGCATGCCATGACCGGTTGGCGTATAGGTTACATCGCGGCCGATGACATGGAGCTTGTGAAGGCAATGGACAACCTGCAGTCGCACTCCACGTCAAACCCCATGACCATAGCGCAGTGGGCCGCAATAGAAGCGTATAAGACGCCGCATTCGGTCGTAGACGCCATGGTGGCCGAGTTTGACAAGCGCAGGAAATACATTGTTGAAAGGGTGAACAAAATACCCGGCCTTTCCTGCGTGGAGCCCGACGGCGCCTTCTATGTTTTTCCCAATTTCAAAAAACTCATGGGCAAGGAAATTAACGGGAAGAAAATTACAGGTTCGCTGGCGCTTGCTGACATGCTGCTGACAGACGCCAAAGTGGCCATAGTTCCCGGCATAGCCTTTGGCAGCGACGTGCATTTTAGGATGTCTTATGCCACAAGCATGTCGAATATTGAAAAAGGTCTGAACAGGATTCAGGACTACTTGAAATGAATCCATACTCCGGATGCCTGATTCCGGTATGAAAGACATAAAAAAACGAGGAGTCTCGTATGTCCGACCCTGTATGGCTTAAGGAAGTCAAGTGCCCGGCTTGCGACTCTGTGTTTAAGACTCCGCGAATCAGATCCACGCATCTTAGGGTGAAGCTGGGAGAGCCTGACTTTCACAAGGTTTATGAAGGCGTGAACCCGCTTCTTTACGCTGTCACAGTCTGCCCTGAATGCAATTTCAGCCAAAGAAATGATGATTTTGACAAGGTCACACTTGAATATCACCCTGAAATATTAAGGATAGCGCAGGCAATCAAAAAATCAGGCAAGAACATACGTTTCCCCGAAAAGGTTGAGACAGATACCGATACAGCAGTCAAAAAGCATCTTTTGGCCATTACCTTTTACAGGCACTGGAAACCTGAGAACCCGTTAATGATAGCCGGACTTTACATGCATATAGTATGGCTTTACAGAGAGGCAGGAATGAGCGATTTGGAAAAGCAATATATGCCCCTAGCGTTGGAGTATTACATTAAAACTTATGAAAAAGGCTTTCAAATACCTGAAAAAATCGGCGTTCCTGGCATAATGTACCTGATAGGCGAACTGAACAGGATGATGGGGAAAAACACAGAGGCAGTAAACTGGTTCTCAAGGGTTATAAAGCACGACACGATTGAGAACTTCCCGAACATTGAGAACCTGGCCAGGGAGGCATGGGAGAAGGTCACAGAAGAAAGAAAGAAAGCTCAGGACAACCAGGGTTGAAAGGACCATGGTTCCGCAAATGCCATAAACAGGAAACCATAAACCAAAAAACAGGAGGTCGATTTTATGCGTATTTTAATGGCAGCTGACACATACAGGCCCAGGGTAAACGGAGTTGTGACATCAATAGACACATTTTCGGCTGAATACAGGAAAATGGGGCACGAGGTAATGATAATAGCGCCTGAGTATCCGGCTGAGCAAAAGGACATAAAAGACAATGCAGACAAGGCAAATGAGCAGTTTGTAATCAGGATACCTGCTGGGTACATGTTTTTTGACCCCGAGGACCGCTGGTCACACACGAATTCAAAGGAAGGCAAAAGAATAATCAAAGAAAAAATACTGTCGCAGAAATTTGACATTATACACACTCACGCGCCCGGGCCTCTTGGATTCGCGGCGATAAAATGGGGCAAAATCATCGGCTGCCCGGTGATTGACACTTATCATACGCTTTTTGAACAATACGTGCATTACTTGAAATTTATTCCAAGAGGAATCGCCACATGGATAACAAGGGAGATGAGCCGCCGCTTTTGTAATGCACATGACATGGTCATCTGCCCGTCAACGCAGATGAAGGATACGCTTATATCATACAACGTAAGGAAAGACCTGCCCATAATTGTCAATCCTACAGGAATAAAAATTGACAAGTTTAAGACATATGACAGGAAAGCTTTCCGCAGGAAATACAACGTAGCGGACGATACGACGCTTTTTCTTTTCATGGGAAGGATCGGCTTTGAAAAAAACATACCTTTCCTGTACAAGGTGCTGAAAAAAGTCCTAGCAAAAAGGCCAAACACAAAGCTCATAGTCGCGGGCAAAGGACCTGCCGAAGGGGCTGTAAGACAAGCGGCAAAAGACGAAGGCGTTTTTGACAATATCATATTCGTCGGATACCTTGAGCCCCAGGAATGGGTGGACACATACGCCGGAGCCGACCTGTTCACTTTCGCTTCCGTCACCGAGACACAGGGGCTTGTTGTAACGGAGGCGATGGCGGTCGGCACTCCTGTCGTCGCTGTCGGCAAAATGGGTGTGGCAGAAGTAATGGCAGGCGACAAGGGCGGAATACTCGTAAAAGAGGACGTTGACGAATTCACTGCCGCAGTATTAAGGCTTCTTGAAGATAAGGCGCTTTATGAGGCTAAACGTAAGGAAGCTTTTGAATATGCCAAGGAATGGTCGGCTGAGGCAATGGCAAAAAAGATGATAGTTAATTACGAGCAGGCAATTGCGGCGAAGAAAACAAAATAAGCGTCAGTTTTTTCGTCAAATATTAAATAACAATTATAATATATTAGATTTCTAAATTTTTTTAAAACGTCTAAAAACGATCTAAAAACGATTTTTTATTGATAACGAAACATGATTTATATATAATTTATTTAATAAATATTTCTAAACTTATTTCTTAAATTGTTGGAGGTTTTTATGTCAATCAAGGTCAGGAGAAAGCCGAAAAGAGCAGTCAAGAGCATAAAGCCGATGAAAAAGCAGACTGTGTCAAGTACGGTAAAACAAAACCAGATTTATGACATCGGCATCAAGGCAATCATAATCTGCGTCAGCGCAGCAGCTATCGCTCTTGCGTATACTGGTTTTCGCGCGATTTCAGGCGCTGACATGAAACCTGCCAGGATTGAAACACCGGTTCAGGCCGCTGTTCCGTCTCCGGTTCAGGCCGCTGTTGAGCCTACTCCGGTTAAGGCAGTTCCTCTGCCTTCCAAATTCAGGCATTTTCTGAAAAACGTCAACAAGAAGGAAGAAATACCAAAGATACATCTTGAGGAGGCAAAGGCCCTGTACGAAAGCGGTAAGGCGCTTTTCATAGACGCGCGCGGAATCAGCGAATATAATGAGGCCCACATACCCGGCGCAATAAACATAATGACTTCTGACAGCATTGAAAAGATAAAATCACTTGAAAAGGAGCTTGCCGGCAAAATACTTGTCCCTTACTGCCACGGCGCGGGCTGCCATCTGTCAGACAAGGTCGCGATGAATCTTTTTGACGCCGGCTACAGGAAACTCGCGATTTACTTTGGCGGCTGGCCAGAATGGACCGGAGCGAACATGCCTGTCGTAAAATACGAGCCTCCGCCCGAATACAAGCACCTCATGAATGAAGCGGCCTCGGAAAAGGAAATACCGGAAATAACACTGGACGAGGCAAAATTCCTGTTTGACCACAACCTGGCAAATTTCATAGACACCGAGTACCAGGACGGTTACAATAAAATACACATTAACATCGCCGCCTCCATACCTGCGGACAAGGTTGACCAGCTTCTTCCCACGCACGAAAATTTTCTCAAGCGCAAGCCTAACGTGGTTTACTGCCACGGCAGGGGCGGGAAATCCCGCAAGACAGCGGAGAAATTATACAAGGCGGGGATAAAAAACGTCATGGTCTTCATAGACGCGATACCGCAGTGGGAAAAAGCCGGATATCCAATGTATAAATACGAGCCTCCACAACAGTCAGGAAGGAGATAAAATGAACAGCTTAAAAGCCTTTTTCTCGCATAAAATCACGCTTTTTGTCGTGAAAGCCGGGCTTGCCTTCATTTTCATAGTCGCGAGCCTGGGCAAGATAATGGACCCCGAATCCTTCGCACGTGATGTATATTCATATGTCCTGCTTCCGCCTTTCATAGTGCCGCTTTTCGCGCGTGTGGTGCCTTGGATAGAGGCAATAGCGGGGTTATGCCTTATCCTGGACATTTACCCCAGGAGTTCCGCGCTTATAATAACAGCGCTGCTTGTCTCTTTCATAGGCGCAATAGGCATAGACATTTACAGGGGAATTGAGATTGAATGCGGATGTTTTGATTTTCTATTCCCGCAGGAAAAAATAGGCTTAAATACCATAATCAGGGACGCTGTAATGATACTTATGGCAATACCTGTACTGATTTTTGACCATAATGAAGCCCGGTTTTACGGCTTAAAGCTCAAGAAGTAATCTGATAACAGGGCTAAAACACGCCTCACGGGGCGTGTTTTATTTTTATTAGGAGAACAAGTGGCAAACGAGGAAGAAATAAAAAAAAGGAAGACTTTCGCCATAATAAGCCATCCTGACGCGGGTAAGACCACGCTGACGGAGAAATTCCTGCTTTTCGCCGGCGCCATACACATGGCCGGCGCGGTCAAGTCAAACAAAATAAAGAAGACCACAGTATCCGATTTCATGGAAATAGAGCGTCAGAGGGGGATTTCCGTGGCGTCAGCCGTAATGAGCTTTGAATATAACGGGCTAAAAATCAATCTGCTTGACACGCCTGGGCACAAGGACTTTGCCGAAGATACTTATAGGACGCTTACGGCTGTGGACAGCGTAATACTTGTAGTGGACAGCGTAAAAGGCGTGGAAGAACAGACTGAAAAACTGATGAACGTTTGCAGGATGAGGAACACCCCGGTAATGGTATTCGTCAACAAGCTGGACAGGGAAGGCATGAACCCTTTTGAAATATTAGACGAGCTTGAAAAGAAATTGGCTATCTCAACGACTGTCATGACCTGGCCGATAAGCCGGGGCTCATCCTTTAAGGGGGTTTACAGTATATACGCGGGAAAACTGCGGCTTTTCAAGCCGCATTCGTCAGGAGAGAGCGAGGAAAGCGTCGGCATAAACGGCATTGATGACCCGGCGCTTGACGCTTTTGTAGGCCCGGAACTGGCCGCCAAGCTTAAGGAGGATATAGAACTTCTTCACGGCGCAGGAAGCGGATTTAACCGTGACGAATACCTGGCCGCCCGCCAGGCTCCTGTTTTCTTCGGCAGCGCGCTTAATAATTTCGGCGTAAAGGAGCTTCTTGACGCCTTTACCGATATCGCGCCAGGCCCCGGCGCCATGATGACAGACACAAGGGAAGTTAAGCCTGACGAAGGAGCTTTTTCGGGCTTTGTTTTCAAGATACACGCCAACATAGACCCGCGCCACCGCGACAGGATAGCTTTTTTCCGGATATGCTCAGGCAAATTTGAAAGGAACAAGTTTTGCCACCATGTGCGCCTCAATTCAAATGTGAGATTCCCGGCGCCGGCGAGCTTCCTTGGCCAGAAAAAGGACATCATAGAAGAGGCCTTCCCCGGCGACGTGATCGGGCTTTATGACAGGGAAAACTTCAAGATAGGCGACACCCTCACAGAAGGCGAGAACATGACATTCAAGGGAATGCCGAGTTTCTCTCCGGAAGTTTTCAAGGAGCTGATACACACTTCAATGAAGGCAAAACAGTTGGAAAAAGGCATAAGCCAGCTGACTGACGAGGGCGTTGCCCAGCTTTTCATAATGAAAAACACAGGCAGGAAAGTTGTCGGGACCGTAGGCCAGCTCCAGTTTGAGGTCATACTTTACAGGCTGCTCAATGAATACGGCGCAGAATGCAGGTTTGAGCCGATAAATGCCAGAAAAGCCTGCTGGATAAAATCAGATAACAAAGAAAAACTGGAAGAATTCTTGCGCTTCAAGGCCGACAGGATCGGCACTGACAGGCAGGACAACCTTGTCTTCTTCGCCGAGTCCGAATGGGATCTGGCCTATTATATAAAGCAGTATCCTGAGATTAAGTTTTATTTTACGTCGGAATTCCGTGATTGAGCCGACGGCAAAACCGGCCAATGGTTACGAATAGGAGGCAAACAGTGAGAAACTACATGATCTTCATCCTCGCGTTTCTTTTATTTTCATCCTCATGCGCCACTACAGGTCAGGGAAAGCTGAAATACATAGTCCTGACATCGCGCGACTGTTCTGTCTGCAACAGGATGCTTCCGGTAGTTGACAGTGTCAACGGCAAATTTAAAAGCATAGTTGAAGCGGACACCCTTTATGAAAACGGGAACACAGGTGAAGTAATGGTCGAGAAATACAAGGTCAAAAAGTACCCGGCCAACCTTTTTATAGGCCCTGACGGCGAGCTTTTTTACAGGTACGAAGGATTACTTGACGAACGATCTGTTTTTGAGATAATAAACATGGAATTGGCCAGAAAAAAAATATCAGAGGAGAAAAAATGAGAGTAATAATATCTGCCGCTCTTATTGTTTCTTTTATTTTATCTTCATGCGGAACCGGAAATGAAAGCGGGAAAATGAGGCTTATTGAGTTCATCTCATCAAATTGCCCGACTTGCGAGGAAATAAAGTCTTCTGTTGAAAACATCAAAGCAAAATACAAAAATGACCTTATAGTTGAAATTTACAACATTAATTCAGAAAAAGGATCGAAAAAGGCTTCTGATTACGGCGTTAAGAAAACACCTTCATTTGTGTTCCTTGACAGTTTCGGTATTGAGTATTTCAGGCTGGAAAACTACATTCAACAGGATGTCATAGAAGCGCTTATTAATGCAAAACTCACGGAATCGGCCGGCGCAAAATGATTAAAACACGCGGAAACAACGGAACAAAAAAAAACCGGAAAGGCGCAGTCCCTTCCGGATTTGCTTCCGGCTCATACCGCGGAATATCGCGTAAAAGACCTTCATTCAACCCAGGCGCCGTAAGGTCAGGCAAAGGCCGTTAAACAATCGCCTATCACGCGTTAGACACGTGATATTTACAGGTTCAAGATTCAATTGACAACATATACCTGTGTTATATAATTAATACATAAGGAACGGTTACAGCGACGAAGCTTATGCCGCAAAACCGTTCCATATTCATTTTAAAGGAGATAAAATGTATAAAATCGTGGAGAAAAAGGCGCTTTCAAAAGACATTAAGCTTCTCGCCGTGGAAGCCCCGCACGTGACTTTCAACGCAAAAGCGGGCAATTTTTTCGTGGTAATAACAGACGAAAAGGGCGAGAGGATTCCGCTCACAATTTATGACTGGGACAGGGACAAAGGCATTCTTTATATGGTATTCCAGGAAGTCGGGCTTTCAACAATAAAGCTCGGAAAAATGAATGTCGGAGACGAGCTGTTTGCCGTAGCCGGGCCGTTTGGCAAGCATTTTCACTCGGCCAATTACGGCAATACCGTCGTGATAGGCGGCGGCGTAGGCGTGCCGGCCATATTTCCCATAGCAAGGCAATTAAGGAAGGACGGCAACAAGGTGATTTCCATAATAGGTTACAGGACAAAGGACCTGGTCGTGCTTGAGGAAGAGATGAAGACAGTGTCGGATCAGGTCATAGTCGCGACAAACGACGGCTCTCACGGCCAGAAGGGGCTTGTGACCGATGTCCTTCAGTCAATGATAGACAAGGGCGAAAAAATCGACCTTGTTGTCGCGGTTGGGCCCGTCATCATGATGAAGGCAGTCTCGGAACTCACAAAAAAATATTCGCTGAAAACCGTGGTAAGCTTAAACGCGATGATGGTTGACGCGACAGGAATGTGCGGCGGCTGCAGGGTGACCGTTGGCGGGGAGACAAAGTTTTCCTGTGTTGACGGCCCTGATTTTGACGGCCATTTGGTTGATTTCGTAGAGCTTACAAGCAGGCTTGGCGCTTACAAGGAACATGAAAAACATTCGCTTGACCACAACTGCAGGTTAAACCCGGCGATAAAGGAGGCCGCAGATGGAAGGAAATAAGGTCCCCAAGGCAAAAAGGCCGAGGATACAGGTAAGACAGCAGGAACCGGCCGTCAGGATCAAGAATTTTGACGAAGTGCCCTTCGGCTACAGCGAGGAAGAAGCGGTTGCAGAAGCTGATAGGTGTCTGCAATGCAAAACACCTACCTGCATACAAGGCTGCCCTGTAAATATTAATATCAAGCTCTTTATAAACCATATAGCAAAAAGGGATTTCAGGGCCGCTATAAACACCATAAAAATGGACAACAGCCTTCCTGCTGTCTGCGGCAGAGTCTGCCCGCAGGAAGAGCAGTGCGAGAGCAGGTGCGTCATGCTAAAAACCAAAAATCCCATTAACATAGGCTCCCTTGAGCGTTTTGCCGCTGATTGGGAAGCTAAGAATCCCGGCGAAAAAGCTCAGCTGCCGCCCAGAAAAAAAGACAAAAATGGCAATCCTATAAAAATTGCCATAGCAGGCGCCGGGCCGGCAGGCCTTACGGTAGCGGGAGACCTGGTAAAAATGGGTTATACTCCTGTAGTATTTGAAGCCATGCATATAGCCGGAGGAGTTCTGGTTTACGGAATTCCGGAATTCAGGCTTCCCAAATCAATAGTACAAAGGGAAGTTGACTATTTAAAATCCATGGGAGTTGAGTTCAATCTTAATGTTGTAATAGGAAAATCCTATACTCTTGATGATCTTAAAAAACTAGGTTATTATGCGATATTCATAGGAGTGGGCGCCGGAACCCCCATGTTCCTGGGCATACCCGGCGAAAACCTGAAGGGCGTATATTCCGCGAACGAATACCTGACGAGGATAAACGCCATGAAGGGATACTTGTTCCCGGAATATGACACTCCGGTAAAAACAGGAAAAAAAGTGGCTGTTGTCGGTGCCGGTAACGTGGCAATGGATGCCGCCCGCTGGAGCAGGAGGCTGCCCGGCGTGGAGGAAGTTTACATAGTATACAGGCGTTCGGAAGCTGAAATGCCCGCGAGGAAAGAGGAAATAGAACGCGCGCATGAGGAGGGCATAAAATTCAACCTGCTTACAAATCCTGTTGAAATACTCGGCGACGAAAACGGCTGGGTAAAGGGCATGAAATGCATCAAGATGGAGCTCGGAGAGCCGGATTCATCCGGACGCCGCAAGCCGATTCCTGTAAAAGGCTCTGAATTCGTAATTGAAGTTGACACCGTAATACCTGCCCTTGGTACAAAGGCGAACAAGCTTCTAACTGCGGATGTGCCCGGCCTTAACCTGACAAAATGGGGCAATATAGCCGCTGACGAGAGCACGGGCGCCACTTCGATTCCGGGCGTATTTGCAGGCGGAGACATTACAACCGGATCCGCGACAGTAATAGCAGCCATGGGAGCCGGAAGGAAGGCCGCCAGGGCAATAGATGCATACATACAAGGGCTCGGGATATAGCGATACACGGGCACTCTTTATCCAATTAGTCTTTAAACAGGTATACATAGAGGCTGAATATTTTTACCGGCCGCGCGGCCGTTGATTGTTGCTATAATCCAATACAGCAAAGCGACACAAAGCGACAAAGCGACTTAATTTCTTGACTTCAAACACTTGTTAATATATAATCAGCAGCGTGTTTTAACCCGCTAATTTATTAACCCTACGCACGAAGAGGTGCGCTATGGCTCTAAAAAAGCCAAAGCAGAGAAAGCCAAAGCTTTCCTCAACTCGGCAATCGGCTGAAATCTCACGGCTGAAGGCCATAATTGAGGAAAAAGACAAGGAAATACATACGCTTACCGAGATAAGCAAGTCAATAGTGTCCGGAAGGTATATAAGCGACGTCCTTAACATCATAGTATCGCTTACAGCTGACATGATGGGCTCAAAAATATGCTCCATCATGGCGATAGACAGGGATAAACAGGAACTTAAGATAATAGCTACCCAGAGCCTCAGCGAGGAATACAGGAAAAAGGGCAATGTAAAGATAGGGACAAGCATAAGCGGCAGGGCTGTGATAGATAAAAAGCCTGTGGCCGTTGAGGATGTCACCAAAGAGCCGGGTTATATGTTCAAGGAAATAGCCGCGAAGGAAGGGCTCGTCTCAATGCTGGCTGTCCCGATGATACTCAAGGACAGGATAATAGGCGTACTTAACATATACACGGATAAAAAGCACGTTTTCTCGGAAGGTGAAATCAAGGTCATACAGACAGTCGCAAACCAGGCCGCAATCGGTATAGAGAACGAGAAACTCTGCGCGGAAACGGCACAGGTAAAGGACGCGCTTGAGGCAAGGAAAATGATAGACAGGGCAAAAGGCATACTGATGGCAAGGTTTAAGATAACAGAGGACGCCGCTTACAAGACAATTCACAAGAAAAGCATGAACAGCCGCAAGTCAATGAAGGAAGTCTCGGAGGCAATAATACTCGCGGCGGAAATAGAGGCAAAATAAGAAACACCGGGCTTAAGGCCCGTGTTAATATTGGACTCCTTTACGGCGCAGTAAGGGAAACAACAAGATCGGCACAGTGTAGTGCCGGCGGGCGAAACCGCATCAATCCAATAAAAATCCGAAGCAGGAGGGTAGAAATGTCCGTAAAGAGCCAGTATATATCAAGGGTACTTGAGACAGTAAAGAAGAGGAACGCAAACGAGCCTGAATTTCTTCAGGCTGTCACAGAAGTGCTTGAATCAATTGAACCTGTTATAGAAAGGCATAAAAAGTACGAGCAGCACAGTATTCTTGAAAGGATAGTTGAGCCTGAAAGACAGATAATCTTCAGGGTTCCATGGCTTGACGACAAGGGCAATGTCCAGGTAAACCGCGGCTTCAGGTTTGAATTCAACAGCGCGATTGGTCCGTACAAAGGCGGCATACGCTTCCATCCTTCAGTAAACGCAAGCATACTGAAATTCCTCGGCTTTGAGCAGGTTTTCAAAAACTCACTTACAACCCTGCCCATGGGCGGCGGAAAAGGCGGCTCTGACTTTGACCCCAAAGGCAAATCCGACAATGAAGTGATGCGCTTTGTGCAGTCCTTTATGACCGAGCTGCAGAGGCATATAGGCGCCGACACCGACGTTCCTGCCGGTGATATAGGCGTGGGCGGCAGGGAAATCGGTTTTATGTTCGGGCAGTACAAAAGGCTGCGCAATGAATTTACCGGCGTTTTGACAGGCAAAAACCTCAAATGGGGTGGATCACTTATAAGGCCCGAAGCCACTGGCTACGGTGCCGTTTATTTTGCGGAAGAAATGCTCAAAACCCGCGGCGACAGCATAAAAGGCAAAATATGCACCGTATCAGGCTCGGGCAACGTGGCCCAGTATACGGTTGAAAAAATCAATCAGCTTGGCGGCAAGGTTGTCACACTTTCCGATTCTGACGGCACCATATATGATAAAGACGGAATAAATGCCGAGAAGCTTGCTTTTGTAATGGAGTTGAAAAACGTTAAACGCGGCAGAATCAAGGAATACGCTGACAAATACAAATGCGAATTCAGGGCTGGAGCAAGGCCCTGGGATGTAAAATGCGACTGCGCTTTCCCAAGTGCCACACAGAACGAGATTGACGGCTCAGATGCCAAGAAATTGCTTGATAACGGTTGTTTCTTGGTAAGTGAAGGCGCAAACATGCCTTCTACGCCCGAGGCAATCGACCAATACCTGGCCAAGAAAATACTTTACGGGCCGGGTAAGGCCGCAAATGCCGGAGGAGTGGCCACATCGGGACTGGAGATGAGCCAGAACTCCATGCGCATGTCCTGGTCAAGGGAAGAAGTGGACAATAAGCTTCATGGGATTATGATAGCAATCCACAAGCAGTGCATAGCGGCAGCAGCCGAATACGGAGCTCCGGGAAATTACGTCATGGGCGCTAATATAGCCGGCTTTGTTAAGGTAGCTGATTCGATGATAGAGCAGGGAGTTGTTTAAATACAATTATTAATTAGTAATTAATAATTAAGGACGGGCACATAAATGCCCGTCCTTTTTTATTTTAAACTGCGGGGATTTTTAAGTTGGATTTTTTAAGAGGGGGCGGTATTACCGCCCCCTCATCGGGAAAATAGCTGTTACATCAAAGAGCAAGGTACAGCTTGGTTAAAAGCATGTCAAGCTTTACCGGTTTCCTCGCGCGCTCCTCGGCTTTTGCGAAAGCCATGGCCGCCTTATTCTTTACAAGCATGTTGAATTCCTGGCTGCTGCTTAACATCAATCCCTCATGATTCTCATTTTCCGCGAAATCTTTCTTTTCATTTTTCTTGCTCATTTCTATACCTCCCGTAGATTTGTAAAAATTTTTTAATATGAAAAACCTGTATTCTGCTGGGCTTTGTCCTGCCGTTAAACCACCTGTTAACGGTTGAAAACGCTACGCCAAGTATGCAAGAAAGGTTTTCCTGCGAAATTTTCTTTTCACACCTTAATTCATCAAGTTCTTTGAGTATTTTTGCCTTCATAACTTTATCACCTCGTAATTGCATTATATAGCAAGATATAGTTTTTGTCAAGTGATTTTTTTAATTATTTTTTTTGTTAAAGCTACGCATGCGCACAATCTTTTTTGCCTTGTATTTAAATTAATTTACAGGCCGTATACGGCCCACTTTGCCATTCTAAATATTCAGTATTTCCTTGACTTTTGAGGCAGGATCAAATATATTTATCAAAACTTAACCGAGGGCCGAAATGAAGAAAATTATAATTACATTCGCGGTAATTGTTTATTACTTAAACTGTAATTTATACGCAAGCGAAAAAACGCCACAAAAATTAATGGCCGGTCTTATACTTGTTGCGGCCGGAAGCATGGTTTCTTACACCGGTTTTAAACTTGCTGACATATCAAGGCCGGAGATGTCTGCCCAGTCATTTACTTGGGATAAAGTTTCTTCCGGTACTAACTGGGACGCGTCAGCTCAGGGCACTATTAAAAATACAGGCAATCTTCCCCTGCACAATATAAAACTTACCGTTATTTACAAGGATTCCTTGGGCGCGGAGCTGGGCCAGCAGACCATATCTCCGGATAACAAGTCCATACTGCTTATGCCGGGAGACACGGACACATTTTCATCTTCCGTATCAGCGCTGCCTGAAGAGCCTTTTTTCATATCAACAAGGTTTAAGGCGGATTTTTTTCAGGAATTTGAAAGCTCAAACATTGCGACAGGATACGCCGGCCTGGCAGTCATAGCGGCAGGCGCGTTTTTTATCACCGATTACTTCCTTGATATAACTGATTTCTTTGAGAAAAATGACATGAAAGTCCAGCTTTCATGCAATACCGGGGGATTAAGCCTCCTTGCAATGAGGTTATTCTGATGAAAAACATGATTAGATCAATGTTAATACTCATTTCTGCCTTGATACTCGCTTTCTGGTTCATAGACTGCAGGAAAGTATCGGAGAGCAGCGACTATGTAACATACTTTATTTATCATCAGACACCTTCACCTTCAATTACGCCAACTGTCACAATAACCCCGTATGTTACCGCCACACCAACGCCTTCCGGCTGGTTCTGGTAATAAGACACGCTGGATATGTTTAAGAAAACCGCGGCACTTACAGCATGTCTTATTATTTTAGTTATTATATTTACAGGCGCTGTGAAAAAAAATGTCTCATCCGTTAAAAAATCCGAAATTACCTTTTTAAAGGACAGGCTCGCTGCGCTTGAGGCGCAAAAAGTATCGCTTTCAGCGAAAAATTCATTCCTGGAAAAAGAAATAACAGTTCTAAAAAAAGAAAATAAAATATTTAAAACCGGTTTTTTCATTTCAACCGGTGCTTCAGCGCTTTTATTGTTAGTTGTCTTTTATTTGTTTGCCGGCAAACGCACTCCTCGGAGCAAAAAAACAGAAGATCCGGAAAACATTATAAAAAGCCATTTTGACGATATATTCTACAAAGTGC
>CAYNMZ010000015.1:0-23957 GCA_964398505.1 uncultured Spirochaetia bacterium | reverse complement strand
ACACTAACATTTACCTTGTCTTAGGAAACGGGAAATACAGGCTTCTTGGAGAAACCAGGGATGACGCTGCCGGGGAGGCATTTGACAAGGTCGCTAAAATGCTTGGCTTGCCATATCCGGGCGGCCCGTCCATATCAAAAGCGGCCTTGACGGGTGACGCCAAAAAAATAGTTTTTCCGCAGGCGCAGATGAAGGATAAAAGTCATGATTTTTCATTTTCAGGTATAAAAACGTCGGTTTCTTATTATATTGAAAAGAATAGGCGCAAGATAGATGCCGGAGAGATTTCCGTAAATGATATTGCGGCAGCTTTCCAGAAATCTGTGACAAGGGCAATTTCAAACAAGCTGAAGCGCGTTTGTTCGGAGTGCGGCGCGAAAATCGTGGCGTTAACAGGCGGTGTTGCGGCAAACGCATATCTTAAAAAGGAAGTTGATAATTTCGCCGCAAGCAGGGGAATAAAGGTTTTTACGCCGTCATTGAGACTTTGCACGGACAACGCGGCCATGGTGGCTTATGCCGGGTGGGTAAAATTTCTAAACGGCCATGAGTCGGGAATGGACATAGAAGCGGTGCCTGACCTTAAAGTAAGTGAAGTGACTTAAATGATGGTGATATTGGAAATAAACAGTATAAAACAGGAGGCAAAAAATGAATTATACCGAAATAGCGGTAAAGCTCGGGGTTGTGATATTGCTGTCCGGGTTCATAGGCTTTGACCGGGAACTTAAGCATAAGCCCGCCGGAATAAAGACGCATATAATGGTGGGCCTGGGCTCGACACTGTTTATGCTTGTATCGCTTTATATCTATATGCAGTATAAGGGCACAACCCAGGTGGATCCGGGAAGGATAGCCGCGCAGGTTGTTACAGGAATAGGATTCCTTGGCGCGGGCAGTATAATACAGTCAGGCGGCACGGTTACAGGCCTTACGACCGCCGCAAGCCTTTGGGCTGTGGCGGGAATAGGCCTTGCTGTTGGGGCAGGCATGTACCCTCTGGCTGTAATGGCTACTGCCGCCATACTTGTGGTGTTCGCTATAATAAATGTAATATTTGACGCGATTGAAAAAAGCCTGATTCACATTAAAAAACACGGCAAAAATAGCGATGCGGGCAACGCTGACTGAGGCGATTAAAAAGTTCCCGTATGTGCTGGCGCCGCTGGCGGGCTATACGGACCATCCGTTCAGGCTTTTGTGCAGGCAATACGGAGCGTCCCTTGTTTTCACTGAAATGATAAACGTGCATTCCATGACAAGGAACAGGGCAGCCATAAGCCAGATGCTTTATTACTCGCCTGAAGAAAAGCCTGTTGGAATACAGTTGTTTGGCAATGATCCGGCCCGCTTTTATGACTCCGCGCAGGCCGCAGAGGAACTGGGCTTTGACTGTGTTGACATAAATTTCGGCTGCCCCGTGCAGAAGGTCACAAAAGCATTTGCAGGAGCATACCACCATAAGGATCTGGACTCTGTTGGCGCGACAATTAAGGCGGCAAGCTCGGCTGTAAAAAATATTCCGGTAAGCATAAAGATGCGTCTTGGCTGGGACAGCGCGAACATGAATTACCTTGAGATAGCAAGGATGGCCGAAGACAGCGGGGTGTCTATAATAACCCTTCACCCGCGGACGCGAAGCATGATGTTCACGGGCAGGGCGGACTGGAGCCATATAAAGCTCCTTAAAGAAAGTTCAAAGTGCTTTATCATAGGAAACGGCGACGTGACAAACAGGGATGACGCGATCCGCATGAAAGAGGAGACCGGCTGTGACGCTGTGATGATAGGCCGGGCTGCAATAGGTAATCCCTTTATTTTCAGGGAAATAGCGGACAACTTTTACAAGCCTTCACGCAAAGAGTCGGTCTTGACAGCCATATCGCATTTTAAGTCAATGCATTCATTTCTTGGGGACAAAGGCATACTGGAAATGCGGAAGTATTATTCCAGGTACGTAAGGGGGTTTGACGGCGCTGTGGAAATAAGGAAAAAACTTGTTACTTTGGAAAATCCTGATGAAATAATAAGAACTCTTGAAGCGCTTGTAAGCGCTTCCTGAAAACCGGTGTCAGGGAAGATTGCGGCTTTTGTTTGTGTTTTGACATTTGACGGCTAAAATATTATAATTTATACAAATATAAAGCATGTAAAAAAGGACAAAATGAAAAAATTTATCATTAACGGCGGCAGAAAATTGAATGGGGAAGTGTATGTGAGCGGTTCAAAAAACGCCACGCTTCCAATAATGGCTGCTGCAATGCTTTCTGACGAGCCTTCCCATATCACTGGCATACCTCTTGTCCGCGATATAAAGACAATGGCCGAGCTTTTAAGGATTTTGGGAGCATCCGTTGCCATAGAAGGCAGGGAAATGAAAATATTTCCTTCCGGCATAAGAAGTTATAAGGCGCCTTATGAGCTGGTAAAGACAATGCGCGCTTCTATATACGCCCTGGGCCCTTTGACTGCAAAATACGGGCAGGCGAAAGTTTCATTGCCGGGAGGATGTGCAATAGGCCTGCGGCCCATTGACCTGCATATAAAGGGACTGCAAAAACTCGGCGCAAAGATAGAAATCAAGCACGGCTATGTCAAGGCTTCGGCGAAAAAACTAAAGGGAGCGGTGATTGTTTTTGACAAGGTAAGCCTGGGTGCAACGGTCAATGTAATGCTTGCGGCATGCCTTGCATCAGGCACATCAGTCCTTAAGAACGCGTCAAAGGAACCGGAAATTGTTGAAACAGCCTGTTTCCTGAAAACGATGGGCGCTGAAATAGAAGGCATAGGTACGGATACGCTTACCATAAAAGGAAAATCATCTCTGGCGGGCGTGAAAGACTACAAGATAATACCGGACAGAATAGAAGCGGCAACGCTGATTGCTGCCGGAGTGATAACAAAAGGGGATGTTCATATCAGGGGCTTAAAACCCGAACAGCTCACGGTATTCCTTGAAAAACTTGCGGAAACAGGCGCGAAATTTGAGGTATCCGGTGACAGTGTCCATGTAAAACCCATGAAAGGAAGGCTTAAGGCAGTTGACATAATAACCGAGCCTTATCCCGGATTTCCGACTGACATACAGGCGCAGTGGATGGCGTTGATGACGATGGCAAAAGGAGACGCTGTAATCAAGGAAAACATATGGGAAAACAGGTTTATGCACGCCCAGGAACTTGTAAGGATGGGGGCAGTAATCAAAGTTGACGCAAGTACTGCGGTGATATCAGGCGTAAAAAAGCTTTCCGGAGCAGATGTCATGGCGTCTGACTTGCGCGCTTCTGCGGCGCTTATCCTTGCGGGATTGGCAGCCGAAGGCAAGACAGAGATTAGGAGAATTTATCATCTTGAGCGGGGTTACGAGGAACTTGACCTAAAACTCAGGCTTTTAGGCGCGGATATACGGTCTGAAAATGAGGTTATGTAATGAGAATAAAATCAATGCTGGCAACGGGCATCGTTATATTTGTTTTATCGGCTGTATTTGCCGCGGTTCTGGCTTATATATACAATATAAGTCCTGCTTTTATTTTTGTTTTTCTGCTTTCGGAAGCAGTAGCAGTGTTTATAATAACACTTGTAATTTCAGCAGTGAATCATGTTGCGCAGGTTGAAGCTATAAGAAACGCGATTGACGGCAATTTTACAGCCGCGGAAAATGTTGAGGTGGATAAGGAAACCTCGGAAATTATTGGGAGAATAAGGAAAGAGAAGGAAGACCTTGACGGGAAAATCATATTGGAACGGGCTGACATAGACAGCCTGATCAAATCTGCTGAAATGATAAGGGCAGCTCTGATTACTGAAAATGAGACTGCCGAACGAATAAGGAAGGACACTATTAATATCAGAAACTATCTGGGTACAAACCTTAAGATTTTTGATAAAATCAGGGCTATAGGTTTTGAGATAAAGAACACATCCAAAGGTATTGATCAAGAAGCTCAGAATGTCCTGTTAAACGCGAAAAAACAGTCAACGGTAGCCGCTGACGGCGTAAAGGCGGTAGGAAGGGAAATTAGGAGCATAAGCGAGCTTAAAGAGTCGGTAACTCACTCGGCGGCTCTTATAAGCGAACTTATGGAAATGTCAAAAAGGATTAAAGGTTTCGTAAGCTCAATTGCTGAAATAGCTAAGCGTACAAACCTTCTTGCCTTGAACGCCGGGATTGAGGCCGCAAGGGCGGGAGAATCAGGCAAAAGTTTTTCCGTGGTTGCTGATGAGATAAAGGGGCTTTCCATGAATTCAAACAAATCCGCGGAGGAAATCGCACAGATACTGGGTGAGATACAGGTCAGGACCACTGAAGTAATTGAAATGATAAAGACAACTGAAAAGATCGAGGAGAATATCAGGACATTTTATATGGCCGGCGACACGTTCATTGAGATAGTAAAGGATGTAAAAAAAATAGAGAAGCTTATAGGCAATATTACAAACTATACGGCTGAGCATTTTACCGACAGCGATCTTCTTTACAAGATTATAAATGACATTTCAAAGCGAGTAGAGGATTATAAAAAAATTGTGGACGGAATAGAAGGCGGGCTGAATGACTTTTCAAAGACAAATATTGAGATAAACATGGGGCTTGAGAACCTGATAGCTGCACTTAAATCAAGGAAGCCAAAGGAGGTTGAAAATGGCTGAGGAAGAGGACAAAAAAACCCCTACAGCAGCTCAGCTTCAGATTGAACGGCTTATGCGCTTGAAAATGGAAAAAGAAAAAAAGGACAGCATGAAATTTGATTTCAGGCGGGAGGAAAAGAACGGCGAAAATGAAAGGGAGAGCGGCAAAAATGAGGACGAAGCGCGGGAAGTTAGCGCGGCTGAGGCGAGTGCCAGAGAAAAGAAACCGGCCAATGTCATCAGGATTGAAAAACGTGTTTATAACAATATCCACAAGATAGTTTCATCCCTCAACGCGTCAGGTGGCGCGAAAATATCAAAAGCGGCTTTTGTAAACGCTGTATTGAAAGAATTCTTGGCGCTCGGCCTTGATTATAGTTTTGTGAAGGACGGAGAAGCGCTGAGAAAAATGTTTGAGCGCATGAAACAGGGTAATTGAAAAAATGGACGATCCGCTGTATGAAGAACTGACGGCAAAGCTTTATAATGTTGAAAAAATTTATGCTATAGCTGAAAGGCAGAATTCTCTAATGAAAGCCGCCCGATTTAGCGAAGCGGCTGCGCTTGAACCGGAAAAATCCGGACTTATGGAAAGCGTATCGCGTATGGATAATTCAATGAAACCTTTCATAATAAAAAATAAGAAATATTCTTCGGAAGTTCAGGCTACGGTTCAAAAAATTAATAATTTGTTTAATATACTCATAAAAATAGAGAAAGAAAACGCTGACATGGCTTCAAACAGGGAATTGTTGGAGTCCGGCAGGCATGTGGCTGAGTATAAAAGGAACTCAAAATAGGCCTAAAACAGGGTTTTACCTTGCGTAAAACACTGTTTCACTATGGTTGTAATATTGACACTCAAAAAAGTGGTTGACAAAAAAGGCGATTTTCAGTAATATGTTAATACTTCACGGGAAATTTTATTTTTAGTTTTGTTTTGGTTTTTTGTTTACGATATTGTTTTGCTTACAAGACAAATCAAAGAGAGGGTATTTATAGCCATGATTGAAGCTGTATTTTCAAGCGAAATATATCAGATACTTGAAAAATCGCTGAATGCGTCAGCAATGCAGCATCAGATGATAAGCAATAATATCTCAAATGTGGATACCCCCGGCTTTAAAAGGTCGGAAGTTGTTTTTCAGAGCAAGTTAAACGAGGCTTTGGGCCTTGCAGAAAAACAGGAAATGCCTCTTTATCTGACACATGTAAACCATATACCGATTTCCCCAAAAATTACTGTCCAGAATGTCCAGCCTGAAATAATTGTAAATAACGAGACATCGCTCAGGCCGGATGGCAATAATGTTGACGTGGATTCTGAAATGACAAAAATGGCGGAAAATACCGCTTATTATTCCGCGCTCGCGCAGATAACTTCACTAAAGCTTTCGGGCCTGCAGAGCGTAATATCCGACGGGAGGAAATAATAAATGGGATTGATTAATTCGTTCGCTATAAGTGCTTCCGGACTTACTGCAGAACGGTTGCGCATGGATGTAATATCAAACAACATAGCAAATGTTAATACGACCAGAACTGAAAGCGGCGGGCCGTACAAAAGGCAGAGGGTGATTTTTGAGCCAAGGGGTGAGAAACTTCAGTTCCTTTTTCCTGCGGTTTTTGACAAAAGCAAAAGGATAAATCAGTTTCAGGGAGTAAGAGTGACGGGCATAGTGGATGACCCGGAACCTCCCAAACTCGTGTATGACCCGGGTCATCCGGATGCGGATAAAAACGGTTATGTGGCAATGCCCAATGTTAATATAGTAAAGGAAATGGTTGACATGATATCAGCCACACGCGCCTATGAAGCAAATGTAACGGCGGTAAATTCTGCCAAACAGATGGCGGCCAGGGCGCTTGATATACTGAAAGTTTAAATTTATAGCCATAAAAAATTATGTAAGGAGAAGAAATGGCGGCTAATCCATTAATGGGTATTGAAGCCCTCGGCGGGATAAAGGGTACTATAGGAATACCGGAGACAATATTAAATCCGCAGGTTCAACAGCCTGCGGCTGAAAAAGCCGGTTTTAACGAATTATTGAATGTTGCCATAAAACAGCTTAATGAAACCCAGGTGAACGCTGACTCGGCCATTGCGCAGCTTGCCGCAGGCCAAAATATAGAATTGCACAATGTCGTGCTGGCCGCACAAAAAGCATCGCTTACTATGCAGCTGGCTCTTCAGGTAAAGAACAAGATAACAGAGGCGTATCAGGAAATAATGAGGATGCAAATATAATTGAAGTGAATATTTGATATTTGATGGCGCGAAAAAACGCTGTTAAATATCAAATGTCAATTATAAACTAATTAACGAGGTGTGATGTGAATGAATTCCTACTGAGATTGAGGGAGAGAATTACCACCTCCTGGCAGGGAATGAATAACACACAGCGCGTGCTGTGGACTGCGGTGCCTGCAGTTATAATAGCAGGAATAGTGGTACTTGGCTTGTGGGTTTCCCAGCCGAATTACTCGCCGTTATTTACGAATTTAAGCGCCGAGGATGCGGGTGTTATTGTCGCGGAGCTTAAGGATACAAAAGTGCCTTATAAGCTAAGTGACGGCGGGAAGACAGTGCTTGTCCCTACAAGATTAGTATATGATGCAAGGCTGTCGCTTGCCACAAAAGGACTTCCCAAGGGGGGAGGCGTAGGTTTTGAGATATTTGACAAGACAAATCTTGGTGTGACAGATTTTACACAGCGTGTAAATTATGTAAGAGCGCTTGAAGGTGAACTTAACAGGACCATATCAAGCATTGAAGCTGTGCAGGAAGCAAAGGTACACCTTGTGTTGCCAAAGAAAGAATTATATGAGGAAATGCAGAAGGAGCCTACGGCTTCCGTGCTTGTAAAACTTAAGCCGGACCAGAAACTTGACTATGACCAGGTAAAAGCCATGGTACACCTTGTTTCAAGCGCTGTGGAAGGCCTAAAACCTATCAATGTGACAATAGTTGACACAAGGGGCGAAGTATTAACGGACCAGATAAGGGACGAACTTCTGGAAGACACCACTGCTTATTCATATGCCAAACAGTTGAAGCTTACCAATCAGCAGATTATGATGCAAAAGGAATTTGAAAAGGACGTACAGCGCAGGGTTGAAACCATGCTGGCCAAAGTTGTAGGCTCGTCAAGGGCGACTGTCAGAGTTACTGCACAGCTGAATTTTGACCAGGTTGAGAAAAAGGACGAGGTATATGAGCCGATAGTAGGCGGCAAAGGTATAATAAGAAGCGCGAAACGCAATCTTGAAAGTTATACGGGAGCAGGTGTATATCCCGGAGGGGTTCCAGGAACGGATTCAAACATACCGGGCTACAAGTCAGTGGTTAGCGGTAATTCCCAGTACACAAAAACTGACATAACTGAGAATTATGAGATAACAAAAAGGGAGAAACATGTTGTTGAAACAGTAGGCGGGGTAAAAAGGTTGTCTGTGGCGGTTATGGTTGACAATCTCCAGCCTCAGCAGGTTGAATCAGTAAGGAACGCGGTAATAGCGGCTGCGGGACTTGATTTAGGGCGCGGAGACCAGGTGGCTGTGGAAAATATATCGTTTGACAGGTCGCTTGAGAAGGAAGAAATGGCGCGTATAAAGATGGCCAACAGGGAAAAGTACATGACGACTATGGTAAGCCTCGGCATTATAGTAGGCATACTTATCTTCACGTTGCTGTTCCTGCAATCGACGCTGAAGCCGAAAGCCATACGCGAAAAGCTTCGCCGCCAGATAGAACTTGCGGCAAAGGAAGTAAGGGAGGAAGAGGAAGTGGAAGTGCCGTTGGAAGCCGTGCCTTCGGCTGCTGAGCTTGCTGAGGCGCAGAAGCGCGCTGAAATGAAGAGGCAGATTACAAAGATAGCTAGGGAAAACCCCAAAATAATAGTCCAGCTTATAAAGCGCTGGTTAACGGAAGAAAAGAGGTGATATGTAAATGGCCGGAATGAGCGGAGAACAGAAAGCAGCGGTTTTATTAATAACACTTGGGCCAGACCTTTCATCCGAGATTTTCAGGAACCTGTCGGATGAAATAGTAGAACAGCTGACATTACAGATAGCGAACACGAAAAAGGTCACGCCGCAGGACAGGGATTCTGTAATGGAGGAAAGTTATCAGCTTGCTTTGGCCGAGGAATACATATCACAGGGTGGCATAGACTATGCCAGGGAACTGCTTGAGAAGGCGCTTGGCGAACAGAAGGCCGTAGAGATACTGAACAGGCTTCAGGGCGCGCTTCAGATGACACCTTTTGACTTCATCAAGAAAACCGATCCACAACAGATACTGAATTTTATCCAGAACGAGCACCCGCAGACTATAGCGCTTGTGTTGGCGCATCTGTCGGCAGAGCAGTCTTCCACCATTATTTCATCGCTTCCTCCGGAAGTGCAGGTTGATGTGGCGACTAGGATAGCGACAATGGACAGGGCTACACCTGAGGTGATAATGGAAGTGGAAAAAGTACTTGAACGCAGGATCGCCTCAGTGTTCACACAGGAATTCGCTTCAGCGGGCGGCGTAAGGAATGTAGCGGAAATACTTAACAGGGTTGACCGCTCGACTGAGAAGGCCATTATGGAAAAACTGGAAGAGAATAATCCGGACCTTGCGGATGAGATAAAGCGCCTTATGTTCGTGTTTGACGATATATTGCTCTTAGACGACAGGACCATACAGCAGATATTGAGAGAAATAGACTCAAAAGACCTTGTTTTGGCTTTAAAAGGCGCTTCAGAGGAATGCCGCAACAAGATATTAAAGAATATGTCAAGCCGCGCACGCCAAATGATTCTTGAAGATATGGAAGTAATGGGACCTGTCCGCTTAAAGACCACTGAAGAAGCGCAGCAGAAGATAGTAAACGTCATCCGCCAGTTGGAAGAAATGGGCGAAATAGTAGTTGCCCGCGGCGGGGAGGAAGAAATTTTTGTTTAAGAGTATATATAAACCAGGTGAATACCAGATACATGGGACGCCTTACAGGCTGCGCGGCGCTGTAATACCACGCAAGGCCGATTTTGCCGAGGATCTTGAAAAGAAAAAGAAAGAGGAATCCCCGGATGAAAAACTAGCCAGGGCAAAGGAAGAACTTGTCGCAATTGAGAAACTTGTAGAAGCGAAACAGGAAGAGCTTAAGCTTATACAGGACGAATGCGCGGAAACTATGCTTAAAGCGGAAGAGGACGCAAAAAATCTTCTTGCGGACGCAGAAAAGAAGGCTGTTGAAATATCCGAGGAAGCAAAAAAGAGAGGTTATGATGAAGGCTACGAAAAGGGTTATTTTGAAGGCATAGCAAAAGCAAAAGCCGAAATCGAGCAAAAATACAGCCAGTTGCTTGCCACAATGAAAAGCTTGTCAGAAACCGCTCTTCTTGAAAAACAAAAACTCATCAAGTCCGCCGAAAATGATATTTTGGACCTTTCAGTTGAAATAGCGAAAAAAGTAGTAAAGCACGAACTGAAAACGGACAATACAATAATTGTCGGGCTTGTAAAGGAAGCTATAAAGCTTCTTGAAGACAAGGAAAAAATACTCATTTACTGTCACCCGCAGGATATTGAAACCATAAAATCACGCAGAAATGACTTCGTTGAGCTTATAGACGCCTCTGATAGTCTTCATATACTTCCTGATGAGCTTTTAGAACCCGGCGAATGCAGGCTGGAGTCAAAGAGCGAGATAATAGATACTGACATAAACTACCAGTTTGGGGAAATCAAAAAGAAACTTACCTCCGGTGATTAGTCATGTCAATATTGGACATAGACAAATACCACGAAAAACTCAGGAAGATAGAATCCCTTAAAACAAGCGGAAAAGTTACGCAGGTAATAGGGCTTGTGCTTGAAGCGTCAGGTATTAAGGCGTCAATAGGTGAGATTTGCAAAGTAATATCAAGGAATGAAGAAGTTGAAATTGATGCGGAAATAGTCGGTTTCAAGGAAGGAAAGGCGCTCTTAATGCCGCTTGGGGAGATTCGCGGCATAGGACCTGGAGCGAAGGTTGTATCCACTGAGGAAGAATTCATGGTCCCGGTTGGAGAGGAATTGCTTGGCAGGGTGCTTGACGGGCTTGGCAGGCCGCTGGACGACAAGGGACCGCTGAAGATAAAAAAATATTATTCCGTATACCGTGAACCTTCTGATCCAATAACAAGGAAAAAAATATCAGACCCTGTCGCGACAGGCATACGGTCAATTGACGCGGCGCTCACAATTGGCAAGGGTCAAAGGATGGGTATTTTTTCCGGATCAGGCGTTGGAAAGTCAACGACGCTGGGCATGATAGCAAGGAACACTTCAGCCGATGTAAACGTCATAGCGCTGGTAGGAGAAAGGGGCCGCGAAGTAAGGGATTTTATAGAAAAAGACCTGAAAGCGGAGGGCTTGAAGCGTTCCGTGGTGATAGCCGCGACATCGGACCAGCCTGCCCTGATCAGGCGTATGGGCGCTTTTGTCGCGACATCTGTGGCGGAGTATTTCAGGGACGCCGGATATAATGTTATGCTCATGATGGATTCTGTCACACGGTTCGCGATGGCCCAGCGTGAGATTGGCCTTGCTATAGGAGAACCGCCTACAACAAAAGGTTACACTCCTTCTGTTTTTGCGTTATTGCCAAAACTGCTCGAACGCGCCGGAACTACTCCTCAAAAAGGAACTATAACCGGGCTTTATACCGTGCTCGTGGAAGCTGATGACATGAATGAGCCTATTTCAGATTCCGTTCGCGCCATACTTGACGGCCACATAGTCCTTTCAAGGGCTCTCGCGGCCCAGAGCCAGTACCCGCCTGTTGACCTGCTTGAATCCGTGAGCCGCTGCATGATTGACGTTGTGACTCCGGAACATAAAAAGCTTGCAAATAAGCTCAAGGAAGTCATTTCTGTCTATAAAAACGCCGAGGATCTGATTAACATAGGCGCGTATGTCAAGGGCTCAAACCCGCAGATAGATTATGCGGTGGAAAAAATAGCTGACGTCAAAAAATTTCTGGTACAGGGAATTGATGAAAAAACAGGTTATGAGGATACTTTGAAATATCTTTCGGAACTTTTTGATGACCATACCGTAGTGCCGGAGCCGAAAGGGTACTTTTAGTATTTATAATTCCGCTTTTTAAATATATGTTCATGAACGCAGTACCGTCCGCTAAAAGGAAAAACAATGAAAAAATTTCGTTTTAAACTCCAGACTGTCCTTGATGTAAAGGAAAAAAAAGAGGAAATGCTCCGTAATGAGCTGATGAAACTTCAGGCATTAAAGCTTGAACAGGAACAACTTCGTGAGGCGATAAACGAAGAGAAAAAGAACGCGGCGCATGAAAGGAGCAAGGAAAGCGGAACTGGGTGTGATATCACAAGACTGCGCCAATTTGAAGAATACATATCCTCCTTACTGGGCCGCATTACCAGGACTGAAGACAGAATAAGGGAATTGCAGGCTGAAGCGGACGCCAAAAGAGTGGAAGTCATAAAGGCATCAAAAGAAACAAAGACATTTCAGAGGCTTAAGGAAAGGCATTTTGAGGTGTTTAAAAAGACAGTGCTTGACAACGAGCAAAAGCAGCTGGACGAGATAGCCATAAACAAGTACAACAGGAAAGAACAGCATAATTATTAAATGAAAAAAAAAGACCTCTTTGTTTCGCTTGGCTTTCTGGCTTTTACGGTTATTATCTTCCTTCCTTTATTCATATCCGACAAATTCTTCTCCTGGCTGGATTTTGCGTATTATTTCATGCCTTTCAGGCATGTGCCTGCTGAAATGCTCAAAAACGGGGAGCTGCCCCTGTGGAACCCTTACATATACTGCGGCAATCCGCTGCTGGCCAATATGCAGTCAGCTGTCCTGTACCCGCTGAACATTTTCTACTATGCGCTGCCTTACGCTGCCGCGCTAAAGGCACAGACACTGACGGCCTTTTTTATAGCGTCATTTTCCATGTATGTCCTGGCAAGGGCGTACTCGTTTTCAAGGCCTGCGGCATTGATTTCCGCGGCTGCTTTTGCATTCAGCTTTTACATGACTGTCCGCGCCGTGGAATTGGCTGACCTGCATACTATTATATGGCTTCCTGCGGCCCTGTACTTTGCGAAAAAAGCGGGTGAAACCGCGAAAGCCCGTGACATTGTAATGCTTTCATTAAGCCTTTCGCTGGCTTTTCTGGCGGGGCACCCGCAGGTTTTTTCCTACATATACTTGATGGCTGCGTCGTTTTTCGCGTATTATTCTTACGGTAAACGGCCGGCCGGCAGGAGCGCAGTTAACTTTATCCTTTTTAATGTATTGTTTGCGGGTCTTGTCAGCTGCCAGCTTCTGCCGGGCCTTGAGTTCATTCTTCTTTCAAAAAGGGCTTATGCAGGCGTCGGGTTAAATGTCCATCTCTCAACTTTCTCGGGCATTGAGCAGTTCGCGGCTTTTTTCTTTCCTTTCCTGGCAGGTAAAATCGGCAGGGAAGCCATGTTCATTGACTGGATGGGCCTTATAGATATCGGCATACCCGCAGCCATTCTGTCTGTCGCGGGCATTGTCTTATGGAGCAAAAACAGGGAAAGGATATTCCTTGCCGTGCTTCTGCTTGCGGCTGTGATTGTTTCCTATGCGGGCAACTTTCATATTTACAGGAAAATAGCCGCTATGGTACCGGCTATATCCGCTGTTGAATACGTGTCAAAGATAAATGTGATATATTTCGCGATTCTATGCCTTGCCGCAGGTTCGGGTTTTGACGCACTTTTTGAGCGCGGAAAAATTCTGCCTAAAAGAATTGCGATTGCCGTATTTGCGGCATCAGCGCTGTCCGCAGCGGCGTTTATCCTGATTAGGCCCGCAAGTCCGGACGCGGGATTTACGCATATTATATCGCTGCTTACCGGAGGGTATCAAGAAAAACTGGCGGCCCTTAAAAATGACATTCTAAAATATTCGGCGGCGCTGGCTGTTTTCGGCGGATTCATCACTGTGTACGCGGTTACCGGAAGCAGGGCGGCCAGGTACGGGGTTTTAATGGCAGTTGTTTTTGCGATATTCTCATACCGCACTGCCGGATATGACAGCTATGCGTCATCC
Source organism: uncultured Spirochaetia bacterium (assembly GCA_964398505.1). GTDB lineage: Bacteria > Oederibacteriota > PGYV01 > PGYV01 > CAYNMZ01 > CAYNMZ01. The sequence continues at coordinate 10,234 of CAYNMZ010000015.1, read as the reverse complement.
TGGGCGTTTTTTGAAGATACTGAAAATACTTTATTCATTAAGAAGGACAATGAACTTGAGAATAAAAGAGTGCTTGCGCCGTATGTCACAAACAGGTTTGATTTCACAGTTAAAACGAAAAACAATGAGGCAAAGCTTTATTTCATAAGGGATTCACTTTTCCCGAACACGCTTATGACAGGACATATAATGAATGCGGATGGTTTTGATTCTTTGGAGACGGCTTTTTTCTACAGGTTAAAGCAAAATCTGATGGAAATGGAAAAACCATGGGACAGTCCGGTATTTGCCCTGCTTTCCGCTAAATATATTGCCTCCCAGTCGTTGATAGAGGGGAAAAATATAAAACTCGTTTCCCGGGGGTACTCAAACCTGTATACATGTAAAAATGCCATGGATCTGGCGTATTTTGTGCCTATGGGAGACAATGTTAAAGCTTATGATACTGACGAAATTACAATTGAAAGGCTGTTTTCAAGGGATTTTAGGCCGGGCAGGGACCTATTTCTGGAAAAAAAAGCTAATAATATTATAGAAAAAGCCAAAAAGCGCCTGCCAAGCAATGAAAATACAACACCTTATATTCTAAGGCTTAAAAGCGACATAATAAATGTTAAAATAAACAATGAAAATCCTGGTTTTATTGTTTTGAATGAAAATTACTATCCGGGATGGGAGTGCTCGGTTAATGGGGAAAAAGCCAATATTTACAGGGCAAATTTGGCTTTTAAAGCTGTTTATATTGAAAAAGGCGAGAATGATTTGACATTTAGATTTAAACCCCTAATATTTGAAATAGGAATGATAATTTCAATTATAACAGCTTTAGTCTTATCAACAATGTGTTTCGCAAGGAGAAACCTACCTTGAGTTTTAAATCAAGTTTTTAGCAAGCCTGACGATATATAACTTAAGAAAATAAAACAGGTAAAAAAAACAGGAAAAAAAGCTCTTGACAAAAGCCAATGTTTTAAGTATAATTCATACAAAATAAAAATTGTTATTTATAGAAGCTGAGAATTTTTTTTGGAGCCGAATGCTCCATGAATGCTTGGGCCTGGACCCGCAAGGGGGGGCCCTCCGCAAAGGAGGTGAATTGTTTTGATTAATCTCAATGCTGCACTCTTAAATCTTAGTGCTATTGGCCTGCCCGTGCAGCCAGTTTTAAACAACACACAAACAGCGGAGAATAATTTTCAGTCAGTAATAATGCAGATGCTTGGATCTGCCGGAAATAAAAATATTTCCGAAACAGCCGCAATCATAGAGACAAACCCGCAGCTTAAATCAGCTCTGTTTAACATAACAGCCATCCTGAATATCAACGGTGAAATTGAGTCAACGGCCAAAGCTTCAACAGAACAGGTGCTGAACAATCCTGTGGTGGCCGCGGCAGTGAAAAATTATAATCTTAATCCTGAACAGGCGCTTACGCTGGCTGAAGCAGTAAAGGCGACTGCTGCTGTAATGCTTGAGGCGCCGGCTCAGCGGGCCAACGTTACCAAAGAGAACGTATTGCTGAATGAAAACGGGGTAATGGAGAGGACGCCTGCGTTTATCAATACAGCATGCGCAGGGAAAATAAACGCTGAAAATAATCCGCCGAAAGCCGATACTTCAATACCGGAGAATAAGCCCGCAATTGCAATGCCGGCAGAATACAAGGCAGCTATGCCGGTTACAGTTAACCGTACGCCTGTTGCGCCGCAGAACCTGGTTGATAATGCCATAAATGCAAATAATGCAGACTTGAAAACAGGAAGTCATGTGCCTGCTGTAAGGCCTGAAAGCCATGTTTCGGCCGCACAGGAAAAACTCGAAACATTGGTAAACGAATTAAATGCCACGGTCAAAGAATTTGCCGAACTTATAATGCTTGCGGATAAGACAAATGGAGAGGATAAGGCGGCTGTAGATCTTATTCATGCAAAAATTGAAATAATTAATGAGTCAATCAGCAGGCTGAAAGCTGAGCTTGCTGAAAACGCGGCCCTTCCCGCAAAGCTTGCGGCTGAAGCGTCCGTAATTCTCGCGTCCATGTCTGATGTCGCGTCACGAATACAGAACAGTTTTAGCGCGGCTGATAAGCTGCCGGCAGACGGCCTTAAGATAGGAAACGGAGACACTGACAAAGGCTCAAGGCAGGGTAATGATTTCAGCGCCGCAAAACAGATATATGTCAATGCGTCCGAAACAGAAGACATAACTGGCCTCATGACAAAAATATACGGGCTCCTGCGTAAAATGAACGGCGAACTGCAGATGGCAAACCAGACATATTATGTGTTCAAGCCGAACTCATCCATGACTTCACAGGTGTCAAAGGACGGCTCCCTGCTTATTAACGTTGCTCCGCTAAATTCACCCGCACCTTCAAGTTTTAAGGCAATTATAGCGCCTGCGTTTACCAACGCTGAGGCCTCAATTAATACTAACGAGTCGGTAAATAATGCGGCAGTTATCAGGCAAACGGACGCACCAAAATACGTTGCGCCTGTTGAACTTTCGGCTGCCAAAGCAAACAACGCGATTACAGAAGGGCTGGCTGTGCAGCCAGTCATAAAAGGCAGTGAGTCGTCAAAGGCGCTTTTGGACAATGTAAGGCCGATGGCGGCTGACAGGGAATGGATAAAAGCCCAGGTAAGCGCGTATTTCTCGGTGTACGCGCAAAAAGAGGATGTACAGGCAGTGGTAAACGCGAGGGTTTTTGAGAAAGCCGCTGATTTTGCGGGAAATGTAAAGGAAAATATAGTTGTAAAACAGGTTCTCCACAATATACAGGATGCGGTGCAGGTTTCAAACAAAACCGAAATCCGGATGTTTTTAAGGCCAGATAATATGGGCGCTGTAGCGGTCAGGCTTGAGGGCCATGACAAGAAGATAACAGGCAGGATTGAAGTGTCAAATGCAGAAGTCAGGGATATATTGAGAGGCCATGTAGGTGAGCTAAAGACAGCACTCGGCAATGCAGGACTTATAGTGGATAAATTTGAAATTTCGCTTATGAACTATAATTCAGGAAGCCGGTTTTACGGCGATTCGGGAAATAAGTACGAAATTTTGGAAGGCGGAGTATTAAGGAATGACGCGGAAGAATTGCTTGACAGCGCCGGGTATGTTTCCGGTTCTGACCGCTACCTTGATTTCCTGGCATAACAAAAAAAGAAAGGAGGTGTGCAAATGACGATTTCCGGGACAGGCAGTACGAACAGCTCGCTTGCTTCAGCTTACACGAGCCCTTCATCCGGGCAGGTTGACAATCCGAACGCAAACCTGAAAAAGGATCATTTCCTGCAGATGCTTATAACAAAGTTAAAGTACCAGGACCCATTGAAGGCCGCGGAAATGGACGAAGGGTTTATAGCTGACATGGCGCAGTATTCGTCGCTTGAGCAGATGACCACCATGAATTCCGGTTTTGCGATGACAAATTCATCACTTCAGGACCTTAACTACAATATTATAGGCCTGATGCTGATGCAGAACACGACTCAGGCGGCATCGCTTATTGGCAAGACGGTCACTATTGGTTACCAGGCAACAGACAGCACGACCGGGAAGCTTATTGACAAAACAATTACAGGAACAGTAAGTGTGGTAAGATTTGTTGAAGGAACTCCGAAACTTGTTGTAAATGGTATTGAATACGATCTGTCGCAGGTTAAGGAAATAACTGCGTAAGAGGCGGTGGCAAAATGATAAACAATGTAAATAACAGCCAGCTACAGAGACTTGGAAACCTGCAGGAAGCGCAGAAGAGACAGCAGACCATTGCCGCCAGGCCCGGAGTCACACCTTCATTCAAGGAATTGCTGGAAACAAAGGTAGCACAGAACGAGACAGGCATCAAGTTCTCAAGCCATGCGGAAAAGCGGCTTGCTTCAAGGGAAATAGAGTTTACGGCCAGCCACATGCAGAGACTTGGGGACGCAGTAGCGAAAGCCAGGGCAAAAGGCGCGCAGGAAACGCTGATGGTGTTTGAGAACTTTTCCCTTATTGTAAGCGTCAGGAATAACACTGTAATTACCGCTGTTGACAACGCGACAATGAAGGAAAATGTTTTCACTAACATTGACAGCGCGGTTTTCGCGTAGTTCTTGAAAAGTTTTAGAGCTGTAGGGGTTTTAGGCTGTAACTTGAAACCTGAAACCTGTTTTGAGGCCGGACTTCCCCCTTACAAGGGAAGGGGTCTCCTGCGCGGCCTGAATGGCCGCGACAAAAATCTGATTTAGGAGGCGATTTACCATGATGGGTTCACTTTTTTCATCCATATCGGGATTGAGAAACCACACGACATGGATGAACGTAATCGGCAACAACATCTCCAACGTAAACACAGTGGGTTACAAGCAGTCGAGGATCACCTTTAAGGAAGCGATATCGCAGTCGTTCTCTTCGGCTTCGGGCGCCAACTTAAGGAACAACCTCGGCGGTATTAACCCGACACAGCAGGGCTTGGGCGCGACACTTGGGTCAATTGACACAATAATGACACAGGGCGCGATCCAGACAACCGGTAACGCGACAGATGTCGCAATACAGGGCGAAGGCTTCTTCGTAGTAAAACAGGGCGACCAGACTATGTACACCCGCGCCGGCAACTTTTACTTTGACAACCAGGGCAACATGGTTACGTCAAGCGGCGGGCTTGTCCAGGGCTGGAACCTGCAGACAACAGTAACCGGAACACCGCCTGTACCACTAAACATACTGATACCGAACGAAGTAAATACAAACGGGCCGGTTCAAACTATCAACATACCACAGAACCTTGTCCTTGGACCCAAAGCAACAGGAGACCTCAACAATACGCCTAACATAACTGATTCGGGCATATTCCTTAAAGGTAATCTTGACTCCAATACACCGATAAATGGCGGGCCTCCCGGACCTGCTACTCCTCCCGGAGCCGGATATCCTGCGGCAGGTTATATACCTGATGCGGTTAACTCTGCTACTGTTTATGATTCACTTGGAAATCCGCATGTAATAGTTTTTTACTGGACACAGACAGCCAATGTACCGTTGGTTGCACCACAGTGGGAGTGGACCGCGTATGACACGGGATCAAACGGACAGTTGCCGATACCTGTAGGTGGCCCCGGCCCCGGCCCTGGAATAACGGATGCGGTTTGGGTCGGAAATTCAGGACCAATAACTTTTAACGCTGACGGTTCACTTGCAGATGACGGAAGCGGCGCTCTGGCTTATGCCCAGATAACGCTCAACCTGACAAACGGTGCTAATACTCCGCAGACAATTTCAGTGAACATCGGCACTGACAACGGTGCTTCACCGACAGGTATTGGTTACAGGGACGGAGTTACCGGTGATTTCGGCGGCGGCACAATTGACCCGACAACCAATGCTTACCTCCCAAGGCAGACTGTATACACGGCTTATGCGGATGGTTATTCGGAGGGAACACTTACCGGTATATCTGTTGACCAGTCAGGAAATGTTCAGTGCAGATTCAGCAACAACCAGATTATATCAATGGCAAGGATAGCGATAGCAAGGTTTGCGAATCCCCAGGGTCTTGAAAAAGCCGGCGGCACGATGTTTGTGCAGTCAGCCAACTCAGGGCTTCCGCAGATTGCTCCTGCGGGTGAGGCAGGTATGGGAACGACTACAGGCGGCGCGCTTGAAGCTTCAAATGTCGACCTGTCAGTTGAGCTGACGAACATGATAATCGCGCAGAGGGGATTTGAGTCCAATGCGAGGATAGTGTCCACGTCATCCCAGATGCTTGACACACTGGTAAATCTTGGAAGGTAATTAACTTAGAGACGTACATTACGTCAGTATCGTGATACAGAAGCTCGGCGGGCTTTTAGGCCCGCCGGGCTTTTTTAAAATGTTTTTAGAAAAGAACGGGTTTTCTTTGAAAAGATTAATTTTAAATGATAATAATTGGAAGAAACTAACCGAAATAAAACATATATTTAAGATATGAAACTTATTTTTTTTATTGACAATAAAGGGCAAAAACTGTAAAATAATATTACTCTTTTTAATTAATTGTTCTATGAAAGAGTTTTATTGTGTCAAAAGGAGAAAAAATTGATATTTGTAACGCGTTTTGACGGAAAAAAAATAGTGGTAAACGCCGAACTGATAGAAATGGTTGAAAATACGCCGGACACGATAATTACAATGACAACAGGCAAAAAAATAACAATAAAGGAAAAAATAGACGAGGTGGTCTCGTTGGTGAAGACATATAAAAAGGAATTGAATCTGCCTTTGATAAAAGAAAATGAAAAACTCTAATCTGGGGGTGTATCCGTGGCATTAGATATTTCAACTATAGCAGGTCTTGCAATAGGGTGGTTGTCGATATTGATCGGTCTTATTATTGAAAGTCACGGAGATATGACATCCGTACTTATGTTTTTTCAGATATCCGCGTTCTTTATAGTCTTTGGAGGAACGCTGGGCGCCACCATAATAAGCTATCCGTGGTCTGTGGTCGCGAATGTCTTCGCGATAACAAAACAGGCTTTTATATCAAGGGAAATGAAGGCATCTGACGTTATACAGACACTTGTAGGGTTCGCCACAAAAGCCAGAAGGGAAGGCTTGCTGGGTCTTGAAGATGAAATAGCCAATGTTAATGACAACTTCCTTAAAAAAGGCATACAGCTTGTTGTTGACGGAACGGATATAGAGCTTGTAAGAAATATTCTTGAGACAGACCTTTCTTTCCTTGAGACAAGGCACAAACTCGGTGAAGGACTTTTCGGTACAATGGGCGGTTTTGCTCCTACGCTGGGCATCATAGGAACGGTTATGGGACTTGTAAACGCGCTTTCCCAGCTTGAATCAGCTTCAAAAGTCGCGGGCGCTATAGCGGTCGCGTTTATCGCGACTTTCTACGGCATTTCCTTCGCGAACCTTATATTCCTTCCTATTTCATTTAAACTGAAAGCAAAATCAGCCCAGGAAGTTCTTGTGCGCGAAGTCATGATAGAAGGCATACTGTCAATATCGGCGGGTGACAACCCGAGGATAGTTGAGGAAAAACTGAAAGCCTTCCTGTCGCCGAAAGAACAGGAAGCAGGCAAGTCAGCTGAAGAAGGCGCCGAGGCAGGAGCCGGCGGCGCAGGGGCGGCATAAACCATGGGCAGGAGAAATAAAGACTTAAAGGTGAGTGAAGGCGTAGAGATGGAATCCGGCGGTATGATGAGGTGGCTCCTCACATACGCTGATATGTTGACACTTCTTTTTGCATTGTTTGTTATATTGTTTTCTATGGCGCAGGTTGACCAGGAGAAATTAAGAGCAATGGCGATGGCACTCGGCAATGCGTTCGGCGTGAGAGGCCAGACTTCCATACTTTCGTCAGCTGCTACGACGGATACCAAGCCTGTAGTCATGCAGGAATCCCAGGTTCAGCTTACAACAATTAGGGAACGTGTGCAAAAATGGATGCTTCAGCAGAAGCTTCAGAAAGAGATAAATGTGCGGTTCAACGAAAGAGGACTTGTAATAAGCCTTATGACGGACAAGATACTTTTTGAAAGCGGATCTGCAATACTTCTGCCAAGGACACAAAGGGTACTTTCTGATATAGCGGAAATTTTAAAGGAAGTGACCAATCCTGTAGTGATAGAAGGCCATACTGATGATGTGCCTATAACAAGCCGGGAAATTAAGAGAAAATACAATGATAATTGGGACCTTTCAACAGCAAGGGCTGTTAATGTGTTGAAGTATATGATACGTAAAGGTGTATCACCGGATAGACTTTCAGCTGCAGGATACGGTTCTTTCAAGCCATTGGTTCCTAACATTGATGATATAACAAGGGCAAAGAACAGGCGTATAGACATAGTAGTTCTTAAGGCCGACCTTATACAGGACCTTGAAAAACAGTCGCGTGAAATGCCGCTTCCATCGGACGTTAAGATAAGACAGCAGATAGAAAAAGAAAATCTTGAAACAATAACATATTAAAATACAAATCTTTGAGGAGGTTGGTTATGGCAGGAGAAGATAAAAAGATGTTACAGACGCTCATCATACTTGTGAGCGCGGTTTTGATTTTGAGTCTGGTATCGGCCGGCGCCACATTTTTTGTTATAATGTCAAAGACAACACCGGCAACCAAGAAGGTAATAGTGGAAAAACCAGAGCTTGGGCCCATACAGTCGGTAGGCGAATTCATTGTGAACCTGGCCGATCCTACAGAATCGCATTACCTTAGAGCTAACGTGGTCCTTGAAATGGATTACGGTTCAAGCCTGAAACTTGCGGAGGAAGTTGATAAGAGAATGCCGCAGATAAAGGACATAGTCATAGCGACTATGGGATCTAAGACTTCAATACAGCTTAGCGACCCTGAAAACAGGGAGGCGTTGAAGCAGGAACTTAAGGACAAGATAAACGCCATACTTAACCGCGGCCAGCTGGCAAGGGTTTATTTTACGTCATTTGCCATACAATAAAACTCATTATGAGGTGTGATTAATAATGGCTGACGATATTTTATCCGATGGAGAATTGGACGCCCTGCTTGCGGGCATGAAACAAAGTCCAAAGATAGACGACATGTCAGGAACCGATAGGGAAGATGGCGAGGAAACTGAGGCTTCTTCTGTCGGGACAAAGGTGGCAAGAAAGAAAGGGAAGATAAAGTTGTATGATTTCAGACGGCCTGATAAATTCTCAAAAGACCAAATCAGGACCATAGAGATGATGCATGAAAGTTTTGCACGTCATTTTGGAGCAGATCTTTCCGGCTATATAAGGACAATAGCCGAGGTTTCAGTTACATCGGTAAAGCAGCTTACTTACCAGGAATATTCGGAGAGGATACCAAATCCTACTTCAATAGCTGTTTTTTCAGTCGAGCCCTTGAAAGGTTTGTGTGTTTTTGAAATAAATCCAAGTATAATATTTCCTATAATTGACAGGGTGCTCGGAGGCCAAGGCGAAGCGATAGCAAAGCCCAGGGAACTTACTGACCTTGAACAGGCAATAGTGGGAAAAATAATTGAAAAAGGTTTCACAAACCTTAAGGACTCATGGCACAGAATTGTTGATTTTGACCCTGAAATTAAGGCGAGGGAAACAAACCCGCAGTTTGTTCAGATAGTCGCACCCAATGAAATGTGCCTTAACCTTAATTTTGAGATTAAAATTAAGGAACATGTGGGGTCTATGTCTATGTGCATACCCTACATGGTAATAGAGCCGGTTTTGTTTAAATTAAGTGCCAAGCAGTGGTTTACTTTATCAAAGGAAGAAATGTCAGAAGAGACTCAAAATATACTAAATGATAAAGTTAAAAAAACCTGGGTGCCAATATATGTTAATCTTGGAGCGACGCAGCTTAGGATGAAGGAAGTAGTTGGCCTTAAAACCGGTGATATAATAAAACTTGACACAAATGTTAAGGACGAACTGCTGATACGCGTTGAGAACAGGCCGATGTTTTATGGAAAGCTCGGTACAAAAGGCAAGAAAAAAGCGGTAAAGGTTACTTCGGTTATAAAGAAAGGCGATACTTCTTATGAAAAGAAGTTTGCTATAAAAGCTTTGGAAAATAAATAAGGGCGTAAAAATATCAGGAGGTGCCAAATTGGCTCTTAATGCGGATGAAAAAAATAACGTAAACGGAATACTGGGACAGGCTGTACAAAACGGGCAGAATATGCTTTCCGAATTGCTCGGAAAGGCAGTTGTAATAAACGTAACCGCTGTTGACTCAATTGAAGCGGGCTCTATCGGCGGAATACTATCAGGAAGGAATCTTGTGGCTCCGGTGGAACTTGCTGACGGCATGGGTAATGTCGCAATGATACTGCCTGAAGCCCAGGCGGCAATTATGGCTGACCTAATGATAGGACAGGATGGCACAAATCCTCCTGCAACGCTTGAGGATCTGCACCTTAGTGCTGTTACAGAGCTTACAAACCAAGTTATGGACTCTGTCGTCAGTAGCGTGGCGTCTCAGGTTGCGAAATCTATGCTTACAACACCTCTTGAAATAAGCGTGATAGATATGGATTCTGCTGTAATCCCGGGAATAGACGGTGAAGTGTTAATACTTGAAGGCGACCTGCAAATAGGGGATTTTGCGTCAGGAAAAATTGGTTTTGTATTTGCCGGAAGCTGCGCAGAAGCAATAAAGAAAGGGCCGCAGGCTGAAGCAGCTGCTGACGGTTTTGTCGGCGATATTACAGGAGGAGGGGGTAAGGCAATGAAAACAACGGCCAATGCCCAGAAC
>CAYNMZ010000014.1:3488-24092 GCA_964398505.1 uncultured Spirochaetia bacterium | reverse complement strand
CTGTCACTGTATACGTCTCTGTCACTGTCGGCGTTACTGTTTCCGTCACTGTCGGTGTCACTGTATCTGTCACGGTTTCTGTCACTGTATACGTCTCTGTCACTGTCGGCGTTACTGTTTCCGTCACTGTCGGCGTCACTGTCGACGTCTCAGTCACCGTAGGCGTTACTGACGGCGTCAGCACTTCCACGGTCATCGTGCCAAGTGCCTCATACGCGCCAGCGCCGCCGTTTATCGTAAAATTTGTCTCTTCGCTGACCGCGATGAAAATATAATAATTGCCGTAATAATTGGAAGGTATCCTCAGGATCACATCGACAACTTTGGGGTCCGGGAACACGGTAGTTCCGACATCAGCGCCGGAATACCCGTCGTTTTCAGGGCTCGCCAGCGTAGAATCATAAACCCCTGAGTCAGTGAGCAGCGCGTCATCCGTGGCATCAATGGCATCGTCCCGGGAAAAAATAATACTCGCAAAGACAGTTTTGCCGTCTCCCTCTCCCGTGACAGTAAACCTGACAGTAACCGTGTTTCCGGCAATTACATCGCCGAGTATTTCCATGCTCATTACGCTTGTAATGGCAGCCTTTGCTTCAGCTGAAAATACGGCAAGGGAGAAAACAGCAGCCATTATAATAAGGCATGCTCTTGCAGCTCTGGAAATTACCTTTGGGGCATTTTCCAAAAACCTTAATCGCATAAAACTCCCTTGCAAAGCAATTTTTTTGTCATGTTTCAAAATATAAACACTTCAACAAGGCATAATAATACAAAGCGAAAAATTTTGCCTATATTTTAATACACTATTTTTAAGCTTTTTCCAGTATAATGCAATCCTTTATACAAATTTCTAACAATATATATAAATTATACATATAATAAAATTTAAAGTCAAATTTTTTTACAAAACATAATGCATCTATCATTATCTTTTAAAAATAACTTGTTTTTTGTCTTTTTTAGTGTATAATTATAAAAAATTTCATATTATCTATAAAAAATAAGCGTATTGGAGTTGCTTTGAGAAAAAATATCATGAAATTCCTTAAAAAAATAACCTCCAGGCTCACTTCCCAATTCTTTGCGGGCCTTATTGTCATTTTACCGCTGTTTTTGTCCATAGTCATAATAATATTCCTGCTCGGCAAACTTGACAGTATTCTAGGCCCGTTAATGACCAAGTATATCGGTGTTCATATTCCAGGGCTTGGAGTAATAACGCTTGTAATAGGTATTTGGCTTATCGGTTTTCTTACCACAAATTATCTCGGTAAGCGTATAGTAATCCTTTACGAATCAATACTCAATAAGATACCTATAATTAACACCATTTTCGGCGGCTTAAAGCAGCTAAGCGATACTGTATTTTCAGGTAAGAAAAGGTCTTTTTCCAGCGTAGTTCTCATAAACCTGCGGCCGATAAAGATGTTCGCGATTGGTTTTCTTTCCGATCCCGAGTCAAGCACTTTGAAAGACGGCAATACCTCAAAAGATTTGATTCATGTATTTGTTCCTACAACTCCCAACCCCACATCGGGTTTTATCTTCCTGGTTCCTATAAAAGACGTTTACCCGATTGACATGTCGGTTGAAGACGGCTTTAAGACAGTAATATCCCTTGGCGTAGTCCATCCGAAGCAATATTTAGCCAAAAAGAGATTACTGAAAATAAATAAAAGATAATATGGACATCAACAAAGGCTGGCTGGAAGTCCGGCAGTTTGAGCGTGTAAAAGACACCCTGAAAGTTGTTTATTACCCGCTAAAGAAAGGCGCCGACGCCGCATCCTCAGAAGAATATAAAAATACCACGATAGACAAAATAATGACCGACATAACCGCCAGTTCCTATACGCGTTCAATTACTGAGGACATAAGCAAAGGCGGACTTTCCATAATATGTTCTTCTCCCCTTGAGGCAGGACAACTCGTGATAATAGATTTGTTCTTGCCTAAAATATCAAAGCCGATTAAAATACTCACCGAAGTAAGGAACATAGAAAGGACCGGTGCCACATACAAGGCAGGATTAAAGACAATATCAATTAGCAAATCCGATCTTGCCAGGATTGAAGACCATATTAAATTACTGAAAAAAACCGAAACAGGGAGGAACAATGGCTGAAAGATACAAAAAGCTTGAAGGCAACCTTTATTACGACACAAAGGACAGGGTCATTGTAAAAAACATGGGCGGAAGGTATGTTTACGTAAGGCATGACCGCCGCGTACGTAACAGCGCCGTATCCGAAGAAAAGCGCACCGTTGAAAAAATTATGAAAGACATGATACGACTTCCGGAAGGCCTCTTTTTCAGCAAAAAGGACAAGCAAATCTACAAAAAATCCGGTGACAATTTTGTCCTGTACGCCAAAGACAGGCGCAAGGCGCATACGCCCGTGGACAGGGAAAGAAGAACAATGTAGTCCAAATGACCCTAAAACGCCCTTAATCTCCCATAAGCGGGATATTGAAAGTGTCGGTATTGCTTATCTTGATCTTTATCGGCGCGGAGAAGGAAGATACGTCATTCTCGTCAGTCACTTTCAGGACAGCCCTGTATTCGCCTTCCTTCATGGGCATGCCGTCGCTCCTTAAGCCGTCCCATATCTCCACGCTGTCAGGATCGCCCGAGCCTGTCCATGATTTTACAATTTCTCCCATACCGTCCGTTATGTCAAGCCGCCATTTGTAAATTGAGTATTTATGCCTCGCGGTTATCCTTATATATGTCTTCCTGTTGCCTCCTATGGGCGAGAAAACGTCAGGCTCGGCCTTGAGAGCCAGCTCATATCCTCCGAACCTGTACGACAGCGCGAACTTGTGCGAAACCATGGCCTCGCTTATGCCCGCGCCGTAATCAAATACAATGTCCTGGAAACTGAAGCCCGCGCCCGCGCCTATTTCGCCCGTGGTGTTCGCGCCCGCCCTTACAAAAAACATGTCACCCAAGCTGTATTCCGCGCCTCCATACACAAGGAACTGGCTGTCATTGAAGTACTTCTCTGTGTCAACCGCGATTTTAAGCTTATTCTCAAGGATTTTTACCAGCATTCCCAGCCTTGCCGCAGGTATGAATTTTTCTTCTTCCGAAGAATACTTAAGCGACAACGGCAGGACATTCCTGAAAGTGAGCCCTATGTCAAGCATTTCGTTTACAGGCTTGTACAGCGCCGCATCCATATTAAAAGCGGTATATGCCGTATCATCCACGCTTTTTATGAAAATCTTGGCGCCGATTCCGGCCTGTATTCCCCAAAAAAGTGTCTTCCCGTATCCTACTGTACCCGCCACGTCCCTCATACTTCCTTCGTTTCCAAGCGACACTCCGTCACTGTCAAGCTTGAGATATGAAGGATAGTTAAGGAGTATGACTGATGCGCCTATGCCTCCATAAGTCCCGACAGGGCTGGCAAAAGATATCTGTTCCAGGTTCGCGCCTTCCATAAGAGTCTCAACCGAAAGGTAAATCTCGTTCTTCGGCACAGAGTCAAGGTATGCCGGGTTCCAGAAAACCGAGCCTGCGCCCCGGCAGTTTGCCGTGCCCGCCTCTCCCATGGACAGTTCCCTGATTCCGAGGCCCTTGCCGAGAGTTTCAAAAGAAAGCCCGCCAATACCCGCGAACGCCGAAACCGCTAACAACATAATACATATTACAGCCGGTAATCTTTTCATTTTCCCTCCGTTGTCAAACCTTGGGCAAATGCCTTAAGCCTTCTTCAATGTTTTCCTGCGGAAGCGCCGCGTCCTTCACTTTGCCCGTTAAAAAAGCGTCATAAGCCCCGAGGTCAAAGTGCCCGTGCCCGCTGAGGTTAAAGAGAATGGTCTTTTTCTTTCCGCTTAACTTCGCTTCTTCAGCTTCCTTTATTGCCGCCCTTATGGCATGGTTGCTTTCAGGCGCAGGCAGTATGCCCTCAGTCTTAGCGAAAAGCAGGCCCGCCTCAAAGCACGGGACCTGGTCAAAAGCAACCGGCTCAACTATTTTGTTCACGACAAGCAGGCTGACAAGCGGCGCCGCGCCGTGATACCTGAGCCCGCCGGCGTGTATACCTGTGGGGATGAATTTATGACCCAGCGTGTACATCATGGCAATTGGAGCCATCTCGCCCGTGTCTCCAAAATCATACGTGTATTTGCCCTTTGAAAGCGTCGGGCAGGCCGAAGGCTCAGCGGCCACAAGCCTGACCTTCTTTCCTTTTTTCATCTTGTCATAAGCGAAAGGAAAGGCGATGCCTGCGAAATTGCTTCCGCCTCCGTGGCAGCCAATGACAACGTCAGGATATTCCCCGGCCATCTCCATCTGTTTTTTCGCCTCAAGCCCTATTATCGTCTGGTGCATGCATACGTGATTTAAAACAGAACCAAGGCTGTAATTCGTATCGGGATTTTTTGCCGCCACTTCCACAGCTTCTGAAATCGCTATTCCGAGAGAGCCCGGAGAATCAGGGGTCTCTGTCAGTATCTTTTTGCCGACTTCGGTCAGATTTGAAGGCGACGCGTGTACCTTTCCGCCCCATGCGTTCATCATGAATTTCCTGTAAGGCTTCTGGTCATAGCTGCAGCGCACCATGAACACCTCTATGTCAATGCCCATCAACGCGCCCGCAAGGGACAATGCCGAGCCCCACTGTCCGGCGCCTGTCTCAGTGACTATCTTCTTAATGCCGGCCTTCTTGTTGTAATATGCCTGCGGTATGGCGGTATTCGGCTTGTGGCTGCCAGCCGGCGACACGCCTTCATACTTATAATAAATGTGCGCGGGCGTGCCAAGGGCTTTTTCAAGGTTCCTAGCCCTGAAAAGCGGGGAAGGCCTCCACAGCCTGTAAATGTCTATTACTTCGCCAGGAATATCCACCCACTGTTTCGGCGCGAATTCCTGCATGATAAGGTCCATGGGAAAAATAACGCCCAACTCTTCAGGCGTGATCGGCTTCATCGTCCTCGGGCTTATATAGGGAGGAAACGGCGCCGGAAGGTCGGGCAGGATGTTGTACCAGGACGCGGGCATGTCTTTTTCGGAAAGCACGAATTTCACCGTATCATTAGACCCTTTCCCAACGCTTACATTCTTTACAGCTCCGGTCTTCTTTGCGGTTTTTCTTGCCTTTTTTGCAGTTCTTTTTTTTGCCATTATGGCCCCTCCGGATTGTTATAAATAACTTTCATAATATATCATATCCGGACGGTCCAGTCCATATTTTTTAGGCGCGTTCCGCGCGCCCTGTCCGGCTAAGCCATTTCAGCAATCACGTCCAGGTCGCCTGATTTTACAACTATAAACTCCGCGCCCGACCTGTACATTTTCAGCTTATCATCATACATGCTCCAGACCACATGCGCTATAAGCCTTATCGGCTTGCCTGCGATATTAAACTCAGCTTCTATAAGCTTATCCCCGCCTTCATTCCAGGCGTTTTCTGTTAAAATCTGCATGCCGCCCCTGCTTATGTCAATAATCCTTGAACAGCCAGGGCCGCCTTTTTCATTGAAAAAACTGTCCGTAATTATTTCATGGAACTTTAATTCCATGTCCACCTTAATTCTTCTATACTTTCTTCTTTCAAAAAGCTCGTTTCTGGCCATGTTTCCTCCGTATTTCATGTTTGTTTTTATCATTTTAATAATTTTTGTCATATAAATCAAGTGATTTTATGTATCGCTGTTCAAAACGCTCGTTCCGCATTTTCGCACAAGCACTGACTTTGAGTCTATTATTTAATATACAAAACAGCGGCAACCTGATAGAATCACGGTCACACAAAAAAAGAGGTGAAGACTTGGAACTCTACACTGCCTATAACAATCTCTGCGAAATCCCCGACAGAAACGCGTCAATTTTCCCGTCCAGGATGTCCCACAAATTCAGGCACGCTACAGGCTTTTCCTCAAAGACTTTCACGGAGTTCAGGGATGACATCACCGCCTTAAGCGCGGGTTTTTCCTCTTTTGGGATAAAAAAAGGCAGCCATGTTTCCTTTTTCTGCAACAACAGGTATGAATGGGCGGTTTCCGATTATGCGCTAATGCTTTGCGGCGCAGTTTCAGTGCCCCACGGTTCCGACACCCCCCCCGCTTGAGCAGAAATTCATATTCTCACATTCTGACTCTTCATTCCTTATAATGGAAAACATCCCGTTGTTACGGGAATTTGCGGGTCTTTTTTCCGCTTCAGAACTTGCCTCCATAAGGGCTGTTTTCATTATGGACGGCCCGGCAGGCGAAGAACCTGAGGGTTTAAAGGGCAGGGTTTTCTACTACAAGGCCCTGTATGCCGCAGGAAGGGATAAAGCCGGAGACATCACCGCTTATTACAGGGCTTCCATGTCGCGAATAAAAGACACTGACACAGCTTCCATAATTTACACTTCAGGCACTTCTGACAACCCGAAAGGCGTGACACTTACACACGCCAACTTCCTGCACAATGTACGGGCAATAACCCCGCTTCTTTGGATAAACCCGGACAAGGGCGAAAAGACCGTTTCAATACTGCCAAGCTGGCATGTTTATGAGCGTACTTACGAGTACTGCACTGCCGCAGGAGGTGTCACAACCGTGTATTCAGACATAAAGCACTTCGCAGAAGACCTTAAGAACGAATCCCCTGAGATAGTATGCTCAGTGCCCAGGATATGGGAATCCATATATGATAAAATGACTTCAAAGCTAAGCTCAGGCCCCGCGCTGAAAAAACTTGTGTTCAATTTCTTCCTTTTGTCCGCCATGGCCTTTCTCTCTGCACGCAACCGTCTCGCGCGCATCTCTGTAATATTCAGGCCCGATACCGCGCTTGACAGGTTTTTCGCCGCCGTCTTGTACGCATTTACCCTGCCCTTTTACGCCATTTCAAAGAAGGTCTTTTCTCCCGCACGCGAGCTGCTCGGAGGAAAACTGCGCGCGTCCTTTTCAGGCGGCGGCTCCCTTCCGTATCACATTGACTTGGCATTTAACGCCATGGGCATAAGGCTCGTCAACGCTTACGGCATGACAGAGACATCTCCCGGCGCTGTAACGCGCAGGCTGGACAGGAACACAATAGGTTCCATAGGCATTCCCCTGCCTGAAACAGAGGTTAAGGTCGTAAAAGAAGACGGCACAGAAGCGGCGGCCGGCGAAAAAGGAGTTCTGCATGTGCGCGGCCCGCAGGTCATGTCCGGCTATTATAAAAACCCTGACGCCACTAGAGCTGTCCTCTCGCAGGACGGCTGGCTCAATACGGGCGACATAGCCCTAAAATCGCTTAACGGCGATTATGTGATGACAGGCCGCGCCAAGTCAACCATAGTGCTCCTCGGCGGTGAAAACCTTGAGCCTGAACCCATAGAGGAGAAACTGAAGGAAATCCCGCTTGTCGAGCACGCGGTCGTAGTCGGCCAGGACAAGAAATCCCCGGCCGCGATCATTTCCGTGAACGAGGAAAAGCTCAGGCATTTCGCGGGCAGGGCGAGGATATCGTGGGACGAGATCGTCAGCAAAGGCGGGGACTTGATACAGCACAGCAGGCTGATAAAGGAATTTAACAGGGAAATTTCCAGGCTGATAAGCAGGGCAAACGGGTTCAAGCCCTTTGAACGCATTACCAGGTTCGTGCTGGTCAAAAAGAAATTTTCAATCGGCGACGAGCTTACCCAGACCCTGAAAGTAAGGCGCAAGCACGTAGAGGAAAAATACAAAGACCTTTTGAATAAATAAACTATGGATTATGGTCTATAGCTTTTTAATCTATAAATACATGCGGTTCCTTCGCAATAAATCAGCTTCCCGTACCTTTCGGCGACCTGCCTCATTATCTCATAACCGCGCCTTCCATAGCCGCCGGAACCGTCCTCCTGCTGCCTGTTATTATATATAATGAATTTAACACCGTTCTTTTCAAGGTCATAGAGCGTCTTTTCCGGGCTTATATATGAAATAATGCCCTGGTTTACCGGGTCACCCCAAATGTAATCTTTTTCCAGGTAATAACCCCTTATTTCCCTGAAAAGAACTATGCGTCCGTCAATTGCCGCGTCGTTGTTCACCCTTTTATAAAGCCGGTAATTATCCTGGTTTTTTTCCAGGTATTCTTCCCTGTCAACAAGGCCCAGGAAGAAATTAAGGCCTGTTATCTTCGCGGGATTTCTTACAGGATACGAAAAAATCATCAGGTACAGGAGTATTGCCGCGCATGCGTACTTCATAATTTTGCCGTGCCTGCCCTCAAGAAGCCGCGCGGCTTCCGCGGACGCGACTGCCATAAAAACCACAAGCCCGGGATACAGAAACCTTGTCATAAAAGTGCCCGCTGTCCAGAAAAGATAAAACACAAGCCCATAAACAAGCGCCGCAGCCGTCATCCTGTCCTTTTCACGCGACACTGAGCGCAAGGCAAAAGGCAGCATGGCATAGAAGAAAAGCATGTTATTCCCGACAAAACCGTCCATATTCCCGGACTGTATCAGCTTTAACGGCATTAAAATCACGTTTAGAAAACCCTTGCCGCCTCCCAGGGACGCGTAATATTCCGCCCTGTGCCGGCCAAGCTCCTCTGTCCAGTTAATGCCGCCAAACAACTTGTACGCGAAAGGCCATACGGGATTTCCCGTATCAATCGCGCTTTTTACATACCAGGCCGATGCAAACAGGGCCGCGACCGATGCAAAAATCACGGCAGCTTTTATGTCCGGTTTTCTCTCCTTGTCAGCGTTGAGATATCGCGTAAAAAGGAAGAAAAACGGCAGGAAAGCGCAGGAAAAAAGCCCAAGTATCTTTACGGATGCCGCGCCCGCGGCGCATATGCCGGAAACCGCGGCATACCTGTTGTCCCTGTCTTTCATGTAGGCCAAAAATCCGAGAAAAGCGGCTGCCTCAAAAAAAGCAAGGCCCGTATCCACATATCCGTTTGAGGAGTCCTGCTTGAAAAATACAGTGGCGGAAACTACGGCAGCTGCTATGAAACCCGCGGCTGGGCCGCCCTGCCTTGACGCAAGCGCGTAAACGCACGCAAGCAACATCAGGGAATAAACGAAGCTTACGGCATTGGCCGCGATGTCAGAGTCAATTATCATGGCCCAGGAAAAGGCCATCTCCATGTTCTGCGGCCAGTTTGAATGGAACATGTGCGGGATATAGAAAACGCTTCCTGCGGATTTATAAAGCGCCGGTATCGCGTAATGGTAGGCGAGCGTATCCCATGCCTGAGGCGGCACAAAAGAATTGAAAAATGCGTATAAAACCCTGCCAAGAAACAACATGGCCAAGGCCGCCATTATAATGCCTTTTACCGGCGAGCTTATGCCCTTTATAAGTACGGCAATGTCCTGCAGCGTCCGCTTAAACCCGAAAAGCGACACCGCGACAAAAACCGCGGTAAGCGCCAGGACCTGCGGCCTGCCCAAAAACCCCAGTTTTCCCGCGCCTAGCAGAACAAGCGAAAAAACAACGCTTCCGGCGGCAAAGGAAAACACAAGGCGCCCGGCCCCGTTCTCTGCCCTAAAGCCGACGGCCTTAAGCACCAACGTTCCCGTGCCCGCGGTGATTAAAAAGAATACCGCGGCAATCAAAAAAGAAAATATATTCGCAGCCAGAAGTCACCTCCGCAGCGAGGATTATAGCAAATAAAATTAAATTACAAAACGCTAATTATATGGTATATATATATTGTGATTCCTTTAATAAACTTGCCTGCTGCAGGAGGTCATAACAATGAAGCTTCGTGTTATCTTCCCTTTGTTGCTTGCCATTGCTTTTATTGTGATATATTTCATTTCCTGCGGCAATAACCCCCCTTCCGGCCCGTCCGTGCCCGCCCCTACACCGGGCCAGGTGGCGCCTGACTCATACGAGGAAGATGACACTTCTTCTGCGGCAAAACAAATACTTCCCGGCGAAACCCAGTCAAGGAGCATACATGACTGCAACGAGGATGACTGGGTCGTTTTTACGCTTAGCGGAACATCAAATATAAGCCTTACCACATTCGACACTTCCTTTCCGACCTATATTGAATGCTGGGACGGCCCGGACGGCAACGGTATTGACAACGGCATAATCTTCGCCGGCGACGGAAGCGGCCCTGCTTCAGGGTCAGCCCAGGAAGTTCCCGCCGGCACCTACTACGCAAAGATACGCGCCTGGAACTACGACTCTCCGGGCTGTGACATTTTCAATTACAAGCTGTCTTTCAGCGCCGGCGTCTTATCCCCCACAATCACTCCCACAGAGGAGATAGTCCCGACAGAAGAGGACACGCCCACAGAGGAAGACACGCCAACACCGGAAAACACAGAGCCGACCGAGACAATCACGCCGACTGAAACACTCACAGCAACTCCAAGCCTGGATATTTACGAACCTGACAACACATACACATCCGCGAACGAGATATCAGGAAACCAGTCGGGCCGCACCCTTGACCCCGAAGGCGATGAGGATTGGCTGAAAATAACAGTACCGCAGTCTGTCATTTCAAGCATATACATATCCGTAGTTTTCGGCGGGGCCACTAACGGCACTCATCTTTATTATTATGACAGCGCCGCGGCTGTTTCAGGCTCCCCTTTGATAGATTACTACGGCGACCCCAACCCGCCTCCTGTTTCAAAGACGCTTACAGAAGGCGTATACTACTTCAGGATAACTTATGACGGCACAAACCCGGTCTCATACAGCGTCACTTTCACCCGCGCAGACTCAACAGCCACTCCCACCATTACCCCTTCAGCCACAGAAACCTCCACTCCTACGCCTACAATCACATATCAAGCCGACTCATACGAGGAGGACGATGAAGCCATGCCGGGCTCGGCCAAGCCCATATCAAACGGCGAGACACAGGTAAGGAGCATAGTGCCAAGGACGGACGACGATTTTGCCGAATACACCTCGCCCGGCAACGAGGTTGTAACCGTGTATTGCTGGGGAGAGAGCGGCTCTTATTACAAGGCTGATTTCATTTTAAATCAATGCCCTGCGCCTGTGCCGCAGGACTCGGGCACATACACAAGGGAAGAAAGCACCGCGGACATGGAAATAGTAATACTTGACATCCTGACTCCCGGCCCCGTATATATCAGGGTACAGGGCGACCAGTCGTTCAGCTACAACCTGTCCCTTTCCGCCGCGCAGATGACACCCACAGCCACACGCACAATTACAGAAACGAATACCGCGAGCCCGACAAATACAGCCTCGCCCACTGTAACGCCGACTTTAAGCTCATGGACAAGCCATGTTTTTGGCTCAAATTCAAGCTCAACAAACCCGGCGCTTTCTTCAGACGGCGCCTCTGTAACATACGGTTACGAGCGTTTCGGCGGGCTGTATGTCAACAACACGCAAAGGGTGAGCTCTGCGCAGACTTCAATGCTCGGTAAGAAATGGCTGGCCTGCGGTTCGGGCAACACCTACGTCGTATACCCGGATTATACAAGCGGATACACCGTCAGATATGTAACAAGCGCGGATTCCTGGAGCCTTCACCAGTCAACGGGAGTTTCCGGCAGGAACGCCAACATTTTCATCGACTCAGGCGTCCCTTATGTGGCGCTCGCCGAAGACACCGCAGGCAACAGCGTATCCGTAAGATACCTAAACGGCTCATGGCAGTATTACGGCTCAGCTTATTTCACACCGCCCGCGGCAATAAATTCTTACAACTCAGTCTCAATAGACGGTTATAATGACGGCACGCTGAAATTGTATGTGGCTTATGTGGACTCAACGTCCGCGAACAAGGCCGCTGTCATGCTGAAAAACGGCGCCTCTGACTGGGCCATGCTCGGCGGCTCGCACGCCACGTCACAGGCAGCTTCAGATATTGACATGAGCGTTACAGGCCCAGACGGCGTTTATGTCATTTACTCAATGCCCGGAAATGTCCCCAATGTTGTCAAATGGAACGGCTCTTACTGGCAGGATTTGTCCATGCCTTATGTCACAACAGGCCACTATAATTCCATTTATGCCAGGTCATATAACGAGGTATTCGTGTCTTACATGGACCCTGCCACGGGAAAGATAGTGGCAAGAAAATACAATGGCAGCGGCTGGCAGCCGCTCAATTCAGCTTCAGGCTTCACTGACCCGTCATGTTCTTTTTCCTCATTGACCGCAATCGGCAGCGCGCTTTACTGCGGCTTTATCGGGCCCACAGGCTTCATGTCAGTGTATAAATATGAATAATCCTCTTTTCAGGCTCGCGCTTGCCGTCTGCGCGGCAGCAGCCGCGCTCGGTTTGACAGCCGCTTCGACGGCCCCTGAAAGTTATTCCGCCAGGCTTGAAAAAAAAGGTGCACGAGCTTGTCAACGCCGAACGCGTAAAGAACGGCCTTAAGCCTTTTACTTACAGCGCCAAACTCTCATCAATAGCAAGGGCGCATAGCCGCGACATGGCAGATAAAAATTACACGGATCATATAAACAAGGAAGGTTTAAACCCTTCTGACCGCGCCAGGAAAGCCGGTTATAACATAATAAAAAAGAAAAAAAACGGCTACAGGAAAGGGGTGGGAGAGAATATACATGAAAGCCGCAGGGAAAAGGAGTTAAACGGAAATACGACCCCTTACCTTCCGTTAGTGGAAGAAGCCGCTTCAGCAGCAGTGCGCGGCTGGATGAACAGCCCCGGCCACAGGGCGAATATACTGAATCCGGATTACACCCTTTCAGGCACCGGAGCGGCAATTTCCGCGGACAAAACCATAAAGATTACACAGGTATTTTTTTAGGGTTAAATTTCCGTTTTTTTACGCGTCTTTTTGCCATAGGCCTTTATCTCCTTTATCGCCCCCTCGTCAAGGAACCGTACAGGAACAACAAAAGCGCGTATCGGCGACATGTAGATTGACGCGAATTTGCCGGATATACGCACCTTAAAAACCTGCTCAGCCCCAACTTCCGTCGTGCCGGATTCCGATGAAACCTTAAAACCATTATCCCGAAGGTCGTATTCCATTTCCTCCTGAAGCAGCTTGTCTCGCAGGAACACATTCTTTGACTGGTAAAATATTGAAACCGGCATCATGAAAAGAAAAAGCAGGCCCAGGGATATTATAAATATTATCTGAGGATTTCTTGAAAGATTTTCAAGGCCCATAACCTTTATATAATACACAGTGACGGCAATAAGGCAAACCGAAATTACAACAAGCAGCTTTCCCCTTAATCCGCCGTAAAAATGCTCAAGGTTCCAGCCGCGGTAATCCTCAAGACTCAATTTTACTTTTATTTTCATAATTCGGCAATTTATCAGTTTTCGTCCCGTTAGTCAATAAAAAAGGCCCGGCCCTGGCGGGCCGGGCCTTTAGGCTGCTTTTTTACCTGCGTTTCTTGTAATATTTTTCAGGGCCTTTTTTCCTGAGTTTATCCATCTTTAACTTTTCTTCCCTGAATTCCCTGTCAATCGCCACAAATGTCTTTCCGGTTTCGCGCATTTTTATTATCTCAACAGGATTGCGGCGATAATGCTCGGAAATAACCTTTAAATTAACAATATTTACAACATCTTCATCTGAAAGCCTGATTTTATTCCATTTTCTTCTTTCATATTTATAGTACTGGCCGAAAGCTTTGCCGTAATACATGCCTGACGGCCTTTCATTGAGCTCAATATAGAAAACTTCCGGATGAACACGGAGTTTGTTCGCAATTTTCATCCATCCCCATTTGCGAAGCCTGAACTTTATGACTTCCTCCGGTTTCACCTTTGCCTTGGCAGCCAGGAAATACACAACAGGCAGTTCCTCATCCGGTATGCCCCTCTGCTTTACCACAATCACTTCCTTTTCCGGCACCCTGTTATAATCGCCTATTGTAAGGTAAAAGCTTCCTCCGCCGGAGCTTGAAGCCGCCATGCCCATTTTCACTTCCGCCATCAACGCCGAAGACACTAACAGTAAAGCTGCTGCCGCGGCCACAATCTTTTTTACCATTTCACACCTCCGTTTTTTAGCGTCTTTCATTTATTTGACGAAAACCCCGTGAAAAAAGTTTACTTCCTTTTTTTCACCAGTTCCCCGTAGAAATCAACAGTCTTGGCCGCAATGCTTGTCCAGCTGAAGTGATCCTCCACCCTTTTCCTTGATTTTAAGCCCATGCTTTTCAGCTTGTCGGGCGAATTCGCGATCGAGTTTACGGCGTCCGCGATGTCGCGGGCGAATTTTTCAGGGTCCTTGGGTTCCACTTCCGTCCCGCCCTTACTTTCTATAGGAACCAGCAGTCCTGTCTCGCCCGGCACCACAACCTCGGGTATACCTCCGACTTTTGTAGCCACAACGGGCGTTTCACACGCCATGGCCTCAAGGTTGATTATTCCAAAAGGTTCATATACCGAAGGGCAGACAAAAACAGACGCCATCGTATAAAGCGCTATTACATCGTCCTTTGGGACCATTTCCGGTATCCAGATAATCGGGTTCTTTGATTCCTTCCTTGCCGCCTCCACCTTTTCCTCCATCTCCTTGGCTATTTCCTTGGTGTCAGGAGCTCCCGCGCAAAGAACTATCTGGAATCCGGGGTTCATGTATTTTAACGAATTCACCAGGTGTATTATGCCCTTCTGCCTCGTTATCCTGCCCACAAAGAGTATAAAAGGTGTTTTTTTGTCTATTTTATACTTGTCAAGCACGCTGTCGTTGCGCGTCGGCTTATACTGGCTTAAATTTATTCCGTTATGTATGACACGTATCTTTTCAAAAGGCACCTTGTAAAGTTCGTGCACATCCTTTTTCATGGACTCGGACACGGCTATCACGCCATCGGCGTTTTCATATGCTGTCTTTTCTATCCAGGAACTTCCGTTATAGGCCGTTCCGAGCTGTTCCGCCTTCCAAGGCCTGTGCGGCTCAAGCGAATGCGTGCTGAGAACGAGCGGCACTTCATGCAGCTGTTTTACCATCAACCCGGCAAAATGGCTGTACCAGGTGTGGCAGTGGACTATGTCAACTTCACCGAGGCCGCCTGCCATGACAATATCCTTTAAAATAGTATCAAGAAATTTCCTGTGTTTCTCATCTTTAACAGGATATTTAAATTCGGCGTCAACTCCGTCAACAAGCAGGTTGCCCCCGTCCTGTTTCTGGTTCCCAAAACACATTACCCTTACCGTATGCTCATTATTGTTTATTTTCGCCATTTCAGCAGTAAGGTATTCAACATGGACGCCGGCTCCGCCGTAGACATTTGGCGGAAATTCGTTTGTCAGTATCCCTATTTTCATCATTTCCTCCTGTGTTTTTAAGTCATTTTATCACCGCAAACTTTATATTTCCACAGAAATATTTGAAGTTCCGTTTATTTTCTGCTATTTTGTTATATAAACCGGCGACGGCTTGCGAAAATGGGGCATTTTGTCTTATACAATGGAGATTGAAATTCATGAAAACCACATAGTGGTACGCGGCTCCGAAAAACAGACTCTCAAAAACAACATAGAAGCGGTAAGATACTTTATTAACAGCCTGAAGAAAGAAGGGAATACCCGCATAATCCCGGACATCCGAGGCCTGACAGTACAGCAGGGCGCTGTGGCCGATTATGAGCTGGCAAAACTGCTGAATGCCTGGGATTCCCTGCGGACGGTTGAAATGGCCGCGCTTGCGGAAAACGATGCCTACCTTCCCTACGGCAGATTCTTTGAGACAGCGGCAAGAAACAGTGGCTTAAATTTACGTGTATTTTCGAATTTTAACGCAGCTCATCAATGGATTTCCTCAAAATAAAAGGCAGCTTTAATAAAGGCATAATCGCTTTTTCATCACATATTTGGTCCAATCAGCCCGCGCCAGCCCCTGTTAAAGCTGCAGCCGAACCGGCGCATTTGCAATTTACGCTTGCCGGACGGCAACGCGCACATACTCGCTTTTTAGCACATATTGCATATCTTATCCGTTTCATGGCCGATAAAACAGCCAAAATTAAATTTGTTTGTCAAATTTTTTTTACTGGCCCTGCTCATTGTCCTGTATGGATTTCAAGTCAAGTATCATGCCGTTTGAGTTTCCTGCAATCACCTTGGGCAGCTTGCCGTCCCATTTGTCTATCCACATTTTTTTTATCATTATACCTGAAAGCGTCGTTTTCTGCAGTTTCTGTGCCTCGGCCTCGCCTTTTGCCTGGTTTATCCTTGCCTGTGCCTCAGCTTCGGCCTTTTTCGCTATATATAAAGCTTTTTTCGCTTCCTGTTCAGCCACCTGTTTTGCTTCAATTGCCGCGTTGAACTCCTTTGAAAAGTCAAAACTTACGAGATTTATGTCCACTACAATTATCCCGTACTTTTCCATCCTGAGCTTGAAAGCGTCATCAACGTCCTTTTTCAGTATCTCGCGCTCTACCAGAATGGCCTCAGCGTTCCTCTTTGCGCATGCGGCCTTTATAACCTCGTTTATGGCAGGGTGCATGATGTCGCCGAGCACGTCGTTTTCATCGCCTATTGTTTGATATATCACATTCACTTTTTCAGGGTCAAGCTTCCAGTTTATCGCGACTCTTGCGCGCACGCTCTGAAGGTCGCGGGTTGCTGCCTCGGCGTCCATTTCGGATTTTTGTATCTGAACAGTCATTTTTTTTATTTGCGTTATCACAGGCATTCGCCAGTGAAAACCTTCGTACAATATCTTTTCCATGTCAACCTTGCCGAGCCTTGAGATTACCCCCCTGTGGCCCGGCTGTATTATTGTAAAAGGCGCGAAAGCGAAAAAAAGCGCTATCAAAACACACACAATTATTAAGGACATCCACGGTTTAAATTCACCCATTTTATTTTCCTCCTGAAATATGTATTTTTTCATATCAAAACGGAGTCTCGTCGTTTTCAGGCACGCCGTAGTCGTTCGTATCCTGTCCTTCACTAAAAACGGCTTGCTCTCCTGCTCGCCTTATGTTTCTTGTGCCCTTGCACTCCGGATACTTCACACAGCCCCAAAACTCGCCGTTCGGGCCCTTCCTCTTCTGCATTTTTGAGCCGCATTTCGGGCATCTCTCCTCATAATCCTTAGTTCCCTTGCATTCGGGATATTTTGTACAACCCAAAAACTTGCCCCTCTTGCCGTTCCTTATGGTCATGTCAGAACCGCACTTCGGGCATTTTTCATCCGTCTTTTCAGGGGCAGCGGCGCCGCCTTCCACGTTTACAGTTCCCCTGCAGTTGGGAAACTTTGAGCAACCGTAAAATTTCCCCCTGTAGCTTTCCCGCAGTATCATTTCCGACCCGCATTTCGGGCATTTGGGTTCGTCAGCCATCATATTCTCCTTTTCATTTTTTGATAAAAAGATTATATCACAGATGTTTTTACGGCAATAATATTTTCAAACTAATCCGTAAACACTTATAGGCTAATGTTTCTTTTCGCCGAACCTCAGCCTGAAACCGCATTTCTTGCACAATTCTTCAGCCGCCTCACCCCAAGAAAAACCGTCATATATTGCCCTTGCCCTTGGGCTCTCAATTATATCTTTGAAACTTTTCTCCTGTATTCTGCCGAGGGCAACTGTGCCCTCGGAATCAAGGCAGCATGGAACGACAGTGCCGTCAACAAGTATTGCGGCTTGGTCCCTCAACCCCAGGCAAAACGCCCTTCCGCCGTATTCCGGGCCGTTTAAGTCCGGCCACAGAAACTCCGCCGCCTCATTATAATAGACATTTTCTTCCAGCTTGAAACCCCTGACATTCTCCGCCTTTTTCCTTCTTTCCATGAATCCCGGATACGCATCTTCTATTTTATTAAGCACTGCCGAAGCCGCGCTTGACACGCCCCACACCCGGAGGGAATATATTATCCTGATGTCCCGCCTGTTTTTTATAAAAGCAAGAATATCATCTATACAACCTGTCCTGACATTGGCAAGCCCGTGAACCGAGAACGCAACGCTCCTTAGGGCTTTTTTCCCGGATATTTCCGTAAGCTTATCGCTCATACTGCCGTTTGTAACAAGGTTTACAACAAAACCATTTTCCCCGGCAAGGTCTATGAATAGCGGCAGCTTAGGATGAAGGAACGGCTCGCCCATGACATGAAAATACAGGTGCTCCGTGAAACCATTAATCTCCTCAAGTATCCTCAAAAAAAGCGCCTCATCCATGAATTCCTTTTTCCTTGAAGTGCCGGGGCAGAATCCGCAGTTTTGATTGCAGTAATTGGTTATTTCCACATACACACGCTTGAACCTTGTTTTAGGCGTCATACCTTGTCCATGCTTTCTATGAGTTTTTCAAGTTCCCCATACAAAAACTCAATTTGCTTTTTTAATCGGGCCGCCTCCTCGCTTGTAGCTCTTATCTCTTCCTTGTCGCCCTTCACGCAGGCTTCGGCAAGAACATTGTTGGCATTTTCAGCGGCCTTTTGAATTTCATCTATTCTGCTCTCAAGGTCAGCAATTTTACCGGCTATTTTTTTCTTTTGCCTTTCAGCCTCGGCATCGCGCCCCCTTCTGGCTGGCACTTCCTTTACAATGTCTTTGCTGTTTTCAGCCGGGCCTTCCCCTTTCCAGCCCTTTCGCTCAAGGAAATCCTGATATGTGCCTTCAAACACAAGGACTTCATCATTGTCAAAAACTATAAGCCTGTTGGCAAGGTGATGAAGGAACATCTCGCCGTGCGTCACTATTATAACCGCTCCGGGGAAAACGTCAAGCGCCGTGATAAGAGAATCGCAGGATTCCATGTCAAGATGGTTGGTCGGCTCATCAAGAAGGAGTAAATTCGCGGGTTTTAACAGTATTTTTCCAAGCATAACGCGGCTTTTTTCACCGCCTGAAAGAACCGATATCTGCTTCAAGGCAAGGTCACCTGTAAACATCATGGCGCCGCACACCGACCTTATTTCAGAAGCCTTAAGGTCCGGCCGCAAACTTGAGTATTCTTTAACTATTGTATTGTTCAAGTCAAGCCTCTCAATGTTTGTCTGGCCAAAATATCCTATATTACAGGCGGGATGCCTCTTAACCTCGCCTGATACAGGAGTCAATTCACCGGCCAAAAGCCTGAGCAATGTTGATTTACCCTTGCCGTTCCTTCCAATAACGCATATCCTGTCATCCTTATTCACATCTATTGAGAAGCCGTCTATAAGCATCTTGCCTGGTTCATACCCGAATCTCAGGTTATACGCCCGAAGCGGGCACTTTGCCTCAAAAGCGCTGTAAGCGAACTTGAATCCCAGCTCGGCAATGGCCTCAAGCTCCTTCTTTTTGCCCATGCGGTCCAGGGCCTTTATCCTTGACTGGACCATGCTCGCGCGGGTTGCCTGCGCGCGGAACCTGTTTATAAATTCCTCGGCCTGCTTTCTCTTCTTTTCCTCCTGCAGCCTGGACTGCTCATAAACCGTTTCTTCCGCGGCTATCTGGCTGAACATTTTTTCCGTACCGCCCTCAAGTTTTTTTATTTTTTTCCTGTGTATGGCCATGGTATGTGTTGTCACGGAATTCATAAAATCACGGTCATGCGTTATTATTATAAGTTCCCGCTCCCTCTGGCGTAGGAACTTTGCCAGCCAGCGCATTGAAATAATGTCAAGGTAGTTCGTGGGCTCGTCCAGAAGAAGCAGATGCGGCTCCGAAAGCAGCACCTTTGCCAGGTTAAGCCTGACCTGGAACCCGCCCGAAAAAAGCGAAGGATGTTTTTTCTGGTCATCAAGGCCGAACCCGAGGCCCATCAGCATTTTCTCGGCCTTCCACTCATGCTGTTTCTCGTCTTCCTTGAGTCCCAGGCAGGCCTCTTTTAAAACCGAGTCTTCCGTGAACTTAAGATGCTGTTTTAAGTATCCGATGGAATAGTTCCTCGGCACCATTACCGTCCCGCTGTCGGGCTCAAGCTCTCCGGCTATGACCTTAAAAAGCGATGTCTTTCCCGAGCCGTTCCTGCCGATTAAGCCTATACGCTCGCCAGCATGAATATTGAAGCTCACGGATTCAAGCAGTTCCTGCGGCCCGAAGGACAGGGACAAATTGTTTACCTGCAGCATGCAGCCTTCCTTTTATATGGGGGTTATTAAAAAAGCGGGATTATTTTATCATGGCAACGGGGTTATTAAAAGAGAATTAAAGGCAGTTTGTTTTGTATTTACCGTCCAAGCATTATCAGGACAGCCGGCCTTGTCTTTTCGGTCCGGGAAGCTTCATAGAATACGGCGTTGCAATAGTATGTGCCCGCTGAAATGCCGTCCAATTCCCTCGCGCTTACGGAAACATGGTTCCGGCCCGCAGCAAGATACTGTTCCTTTCTTAACACCTTGACCAGCCTGAAAGAAGCTGTATAAACCCTTATATCCATGCGCACATAGGAAATCCTGCAATCAGCTATCACTGTTAAGTCATTATTTTTTATAACCGGATTGGGCACAAACGATATTGATGTTTCCGCGCAGGCATAACTCAAGGTTGCTGTCGCGGCCGGCACAGCAGTTTGCGTCACTGTTATTGTCAGTGTGGTCGTGGGCGCTGTCATTGTCACCGTCCTTGTAAATGTGGGACTTGGGACTATTGCCGTCGCCGTTGCTGTCAGCGTCGGGCTTGGCACCGCTACTGTCTCTGTCCTTGTGAATGTGGAACTTGGGACTATTGCCGTCGCCGTTGCTGTCAGCGTCGGGCTTGGCACCGCTGCTGTCTCTGTCCTTGTGAATGTGGAACTTG
>CAYNMZ010000014.1:0-3388 GCA_964398505.1 uncultured Spirochaetia bacterium | reverse complement strand
GGACTATTGCCGTCGCTGTTGCTGTCAGCGTCGGGCTTGGCATCGCCGCTGTCTCCGTCCTTGTGAATGTGGAACTTGGGACTATTGCCGTCGCTGTTGCTGTCAGCGTCGGGCTTGGCATCGCCGCTGTCTCTGTCCTTGTGAATGTCGAACTTGGGACTATTAAAGTAAAAGTTCTTGTCGGTGTTCTTGTCAGTGTCCTTGTCGAAGTGTTTGTCACTGTAATTGTGGAAGTGACAACCGGCGTTCTTGTAGGGGTATTGTAAACGCAGGCGCCCGAAAACTGCATAAGTGCGTCAGGAAACGGGGTAACAACAGCGTTGACGTCAATATTTGAAGGATCCGTCTCGCCTTTACCGTCATTTTCAACCCTCCCATTGTTCGCATGCGGCGTCTGAAGGTATACGCCTGTTGTAGCGCTTCCAATCTCCGCATCCCCGCCTATTACCGCGTCCCCGCTGAAAGTTCCGCCCCACGAGAACATGTCGTCCTTTGCTATAACGCTCCCGGACACCGTACACGAATACAAAATAGCATTACCGGTCAGCCTTGCATTTCCGGAATAAGTTCCGCCCCTGACCCTTGCGTTGCCGTCTATTATCACATTG
This sequence comes from uncultured Spirochaetia bacterium, assembly GCA_964398505.1. Taxonomy (GTDB): domain Bacteria; phylum Oederibacteriota; class PGYV01; order PGYV01; family CAYNMZ01; genus CAYNMZ01. The sequence continues at coordinate 2,780 of CAYNMZ010000014.1, read as the reverse complement.
TCCATCACCCTGGCGTTTTCCACCCAAGCGGTACCGTCTATCCTCACGTTGCCCGTAATATTTGAACTTCCAAGCACCACGGCTTTCGGCCCTATATATACAGTTGAGGCCACTGTCGCCGAATTTGCCTTCCATCCGCCGCCATTGGCGTGGTAACTTCCGGGAAATTTTGCCCTTATGTCCGCCCTGAAGTTTGCCTGATAACCTTCAGGCACGGCGTTCTGCAGCCTGACTTCATACGGATAACGCTTTATTTTCGGCCAGCCTGGTTCCCACACGTAGGAAGTGTGCGTTACAGGCGCTCCGGTTACTACAAGATAGAGTTTATTCTCATCCGGGGCCATCAAATAGCTTATTTCATTGTCATTCTGGGAATACGGTGACTGGTACCTGGCAACACCTCCGGAAGTCACCGCGACAAAACCATAGCGCCAGCCGCAGTAGGTATTCGCCTCCGTATGCCCCTTGAATTTCACGCATACGGGCAGCGAAGTGTTTTCCGGGTAAATCGGTATTATGTTATAGCCGTAATCCTGCGGCGCGAACTCGTCAGGTACAATATACCGGTCAGTATAACCGTCCACCCTGCGCAGCATTGTATAAAGGCGCCATAAATAATGCGGCTCATTGTTATATAGCCTGGTCATCTCGTTTTTTATGACTGTGCCGAAGCCGTTCACCGGATAATCGGACGTTATTTCCCTTTTTGAGTACTCATAAAAGAAGTCATTCATCTGCGCCTGGGTCCATGGCATTATCCTTTTTATCGTGGAAACAGGATGCTCGTTGTTTATGGATTCCTTCCACATCCTGTTGACAAAATTTATCCCGTATTTTTCCTGGAGCACAAACAGGGGCCTGAAGCTGTCATAGTGGTGCCTTGTAGAGCTCCAGTGGAACATGGCTGTCATCAGCCAGCGCGGCATGTCGTAGGCATATGCTGCCGCAGGGTACATCTGCGAGCGCATAAAATTCGCGTGGCATTCCCAGAAAAAACCCGCGGGCTCATAATACACATACCCGCCCGCGGGATTTTCCTGTATTCTTATCATGCCCTGCAGGGAATGCGCGAGCTCGTGACTAATAACATTCCCGTCCGCGGTGGCCTGCGGGTGCACCCACATGGCGCCGATGGTGTTTGAATAAGTCCCGCCGAACGCCCAGCCCGTGGGACCGTTAGGGCTCGACCAGGTTTCATTCATCATGATTATAAGCTTGTACTTCCCGAGGTTTTTATCAGGCGTATCAGAGCAGAAACCTATTTCAGTTATGTATTTCGCGTATACGGTTTCCAGCGTGGCGCATATTGTCGCGGGATTAAAGCGCAGTGAAGCTGTCGGGTGCTGAGTCGGGTCAGTCCCTACCAGCGAGCCCCAGAAGACCACAAAATTGTCAGACTGGTATGAACGCTCCCATGACCAGTCAAGGTTTAAGGTAGTGAATTCATTGGGTATAAAAACTGTTTTTGTGGCGCCGAAAACACATGAAGAAACAAGAATCGCGACTGACAAAACAGCCAATCTTATTATTTTCCCCATCACCGCACCTGATAAAATTTCGGGTTATCGTTTACCCTATTATATAAAATCTACCTTTTAAGTCAATACCAATAATTTTAGAACTTCAGGAGTTCAAGCGCCTTGTAAACAAGAAGTACAGGCCAAATTACGGATTTCAACACTCCCAGGACACCCATAGCAAACGAGGTGCTGTGACCGATGAAATATATGAGTGCGCCGATAAAACCCATGCCGTACACAGCCCCGCCTCCGCCTGCCGCTGCGTTGTTCCATTTCCCGTTTCCCATGGTAAGGCCTCCTAATTGAACTCAGCGCCAAGCGTGACGCTGAATGTATTGAGCCAATTTTCAGTATATCCGTCGCCCTGCGAATCCTCACCGCGTGAGGTTCCATCAGCGCCGCCGCCAAGCACCCTTATGTTCAAATAAGGGTTAATGCCGTTCTTAAGTTCAATCCCGACCCTGGCCGACGCGTCCCATATGGCTCCCACAAAAGGATATTCAGCGCCGTTAAAAACCGCGCTTGATGCGTAAAAGCCGTCAGCGTCAAGCTTAAGCCACAAGCCGCTGTCAAAAGCGTATTTTCCCTTTATCTTGAGTATAGGTACAGGGCCTACATTTTCCTGTATGGCAATGTCCGACCCGTCATCAGCGGTGAATATTATGGACGCATTGCGCAGCTGCAGGGAAATACCTGCGCCAATCTCGTTTTTTCCTTCCTTCATGAAATACCAGACATAACTTGCCCTGTAAAAAGAGAAGCCGTATTTGATGTCAAGCACTGTCCCTGTTGTAAAAACAGTGTCGTAAAACCGTATGTCCCTTTCTGCCTTTGCCTGAGTCAGCACCTCAAGCGGCTGGTACAGGAAGACAAATTCATGGGAATCAAACAAGCGCAAGCCCGCGGCGAACCTGTTATACGGGAAAAGCACGTCCTGATTGCCCTCTTCCTTGTAGTCAAACTTTGTGCCTGTCCGGCCGAACTGAATGGTATGCGAAAGAACGCTTAAAAACCCGGCCTCAGCTTCAAGAGAAAGCGAGTACCACTTGTCACCGTTGTTAAGCAGGGAATCGCCGGAAGCGAAGGCAGTAAAGCTCAGGATGATTGCAGGCACTAACACAAACATTATTTTGCGCATGTAATCCTCCTTTTTTAATTAAAATATTATACCATGTTTCAGCTATAAATAACAAAAAAATCCGCGGCAGTTGTTGTATGCTTTTGTGTGTAATTTAAGTAAAAGGGGTTCCAGCCTTGTAT
>CAYNMZ010000013.1:0-24094 GCA_964398505.1 uncultured Spirochaetia bacterium | reverse complement strand
AAAAGAAGCCAAGGAACCAAATAAGGATAAGGCCAAGAAAGAGGAAAAGAAAACTGCGAAAAAGTAAAAAATAAAAAACAGGAGGTTTTAATATGGCACTTGTAGGTACAAAGGAAATGTTCGCCAGGGCAAACAAGGAAGGGTATGCAATAGGCGCATTTAATGTAAATGATATGGAAATAGTCCAGGGAATAGTGGACGCCGCAAAGGAAGAAAAGGCGCCTCTTATCCTGCAGGTGTCGGCAGGCGCAAGGAAACACGCCAGGGTCGGGTATTTAAAGCACCTTGTCCAGGCCGCGATAGAGGACTCAGGACTGCCTATAGCGCTGCATCTTGACCATGGAGAGGATTTTGAGATATGCAAGGCATGTGTTGATGACGGCTTTACATCTGTAATGATAGATGCCTCCGGCCATAGCTTTGAGGACAATATAAAGGTGACAAAAAAGGTTGTTGAGTACGCGCATTCAAAAGGCGTTGCTGTGGAGGCGGAACTTGGTAAACTTGCGGGAATTGAAGATGCTGTTAATGTTTCTGAAGCTGACGCGAAATTCACTAATCCGGAACAGGCTGCTGAATTTGTGAAAAAGACAGGAATTGACTCTTTGGCAGTCGCCATAGGTACAAGCCACGGTGCATATAAGTTCAAAGGAGAGGCAAAACTTGATTTTGACAGGCTGACAGCTATCATGAAAGTCCTTCCTCAGGGGTTCCCGCTGGTGCTTCATGGAGCTTCTTCAGTGCCGCAGGAATTGGTGGAAAAATGCAATAAATACGGGGGTAAAATGCCCAATGCAAAAGGCGTTCCTGAGGATTTATTAAGAAAAGCCGCTTCAATGGGTGTAGCGAAGATAAATATAGATTCTGACTTAAGGCTGGCTATGACCGCCACGATAAGGGAAGTATTTGCTACATCACCGGGAGAATTTGACCCTCGCAAATATCTGGGGCCTGCCAGGGACGCGATAAAAGCTGTTGTGAAAAATAAACTGAAAAATGTGCTGGGTTGCTCGGGTAAGGCGTAATTAACAGATTTTATAAAAGGGCGCGGTTATTAAACCGCGCCCTTTTTTTGTCTATGATTGACTTTAAGTTTTTCTTTATGTATTCTTTTCCTGCAAAACTTAAACTTGTACGGAGAGGAGAACTTATGAAACATTATACGGAATACCTTGTTTTTAACACGAAAAACCGCATTGAATTCATAAATATTACGCGTGATGTGGAGGAAACATTGCGTAAATCAGGCATAAAGGAAGGAATGATACTGATATCAGCGATGCACATAACCGCGGCTGTTTATGTAAATGACAATGAGAGCGGACTTATATCCGACATAAAAGAGTGGCTGGAAAAATTGGCGCCCTCCGGCATGGATTACAGGCATCATCTGACAGGCGAGGACAATGGCGAGGCACATCTGCGTTCGCTTATATTGCATCACCAGGTATTGGCGCCGGTAACTGCCGGGAAACTGGATTTTGGGCCGTGGCAGCAGATATTTTACGCGGAGTTTGACGGGCAAAGGCAAAAACGCGTCATTGTAAAGATTATTGGCGAATAGCTGTATCATAAGGGGGAACTTTGAGTATATACAGGCCGGAAGTGTTCCAGGGAAATATGAAAAAGGACAGGTATTTTGAAGGATGGTATTTCAAGTCCGTTGACGCTATGGAGCAAAATGCTTTTGCCGTAATACCCGGAATCTCGCTTTCCGGAGATAAATCCCACTCATTTGTCCAGTTTCTCGACAGTTCGGCAAGGAAAGCAGTGTATTTCAGGTACGGCAGGGATGAATTCAGGGCTGAAAAGGGGCGTTTTGAGGTGAAAATCGGGAAAAACTTTTTTTCCGGCAGGAAAATGATCCTTGACGCTGAACAGGACGGGGTGAAGGTTAGGGCTGACCTTGAATTTGACAGTATTATTCCCTGGCCGTCAACAGTCTTTTCGCCAGGAGCAATGGGCTGGTACAGGTTTGTGCCGGCCATGGAGTGCTATCACGGAGTTCTGAGTTTTAACCACTGCATCAGCGGGTATTTTGAAGTGAACGGAATCAGGAAGGACTTTACCGGCGGCAAAGGCTACTGTGAAAAGGACTGGGGGACATCGATGCCATCCTCGTGGATTTGGTTCCAGTGCAATCACTTTGACAACCCGAGGGCCTCAGTATTCGGTTCTATAGCTAGAATCCCATGGCTTGGCAGCAGCTTTACTGGGTATTTATTCGGTTTTTACCTGGACGGCCGCATATACAGGTTTACCACTTATACGGGCGCCAGGCTCGGCGGGCTGGCAGCAAACGGCGGCAAGATAAGTTTTCATGTTGAGGACAGGTCCTACAGGATGGAAATATCCGCGGACAGGACCGAAGGCGCGGATCTTCCGGCGCCTTCATTCGGCGAGATGTCTTCAAAGGTAAACGAGTCCCTCAATTCAAGAGTGAGAATTGTTTTGTATGGCAAAAAGGAAAAACGGGTAATATTCATGCAGGACGGAAGAAAGGCAGGCCTTGAATTTGTTGGCGATATAAAGGAACTGGTTAAAGGATTGGGATGATTATTTAAGCGCGTTGTAGGCCTCTTCAAACATGGTTTTGGGCCTGAACCCGACATACCTGTCCCTGATATTGCCTTCGCGGTCTATTATAAAGGTGGTTGGTATGCCTTGTATGCCGCCGTATTGCAAGGGAATATCCTGTGGCGAAAGCGCAACGGGATAGTTCATGTTGTTCCTCATGTAGAAAGTCTTGACTTTTGCCAGGTCATTTTCAAGCGCGAGACCGATAACCACAAGGTCACCTTTGTATTCCTTGTGCAGTTCAATGAAAGAAGGTATTTCTGCCTTGCATGGAGGGCACCAGGTTGCCCAGAAATCAAGTATCACTACTTTTCCCCTGTAATCGGAAAGCTTAAGGCTCTTTCCGTTAATGTCCTTAAGGTCAAAATCGGGGGCTTTCATATATTCGGGATTTGTCGAGGCTTGAATGCCGGCAGCAGCCGCGTCTGTGCCGGCTGTTTGCTGGCTGTCATTTTCTGAGTTTCTGGCCGATTTTTTACTCTCGCAGGAAGCGGCAAAAAACATCATTGAAACAATTAATGGTAGAATGACTCTGCTCATTTATGATCTCCTTTAAGGATTATTTTGCGAAATTGTACATGAAACCGAACCAGGAAGCGATGGTTGTTAGCCAGCCAGTTATCATGAGCAAGCCGATTACGATAAGCAGGCCTCCCGCTATCAATTCTATAATATTAATTGATCTTTTTATTTTGTTGAAAAAACTAAAAAAAAGCGAAATGCTGAAAGCGGTCAAAATGAAAGGTATTCCCAGGCCTAACGAATAAAAAGAGAGAAGGGCCATACCACGGCCGAGAGTTTCCTGCGCCGCGGCTACAGCTAGTATACCCGCCAGTATTGGGCCGATGCAGGGTGTCCAGCCGAAAGCGAAAGCCAGTCCTACGATAAAAGCGCCGAAGACATTGAGCGGTTTTGAACTGACCTGCAGCCTTTTTTCGGAATAAAGTACCGGTATCTTTATAATGGATGTCATGTGCAGACCCAATACTATTATGACGATTCCGGCTATAATTGAGAGTGGCCTCTTATACTCGGTGATAAGCCTGCCGATAGTTGTAGCTGAAGCCCCCAGCGATATGAAGACGGCTGAAAACCCAATCACAAAAAAAACCGAGTTCAATACTGCTTTTTTCCGTGCTTCTTTTACGGTTTCAGGGCCGGTTAATTCCTTTATTGAAGCTCCTGAAATGAAAGATATATAGCCGGGTATCAGGGGCAGCACACATGGCGATAGAAATGAAAGTATGCCGGCTATGAACGCGCCTGCGTATGTAACGCTTAATGAAAATTGTTCTTCCATTTATGCTCCAAAATAATAATGTTTAAAACAGGATATATTATACTGCAGTAAAAGTCAACAGTATCATTACATGTGTATTATATTGTGTTGACAAATAGTTTAACCGCGGATATAATATTTAAGCCTTAAATATAAGGGAAAACCATAAACGCTTTAAATGGAGGTCTAATAAATGAAAGTTGGCAACAGGGTAAGGGTCACGAATCTTGATTATTTCAGGGATTCTGAGACAAAAGAGCCAATAAAGAGGAATAAAAAACTTGTTAATAGCATTGGCCATATTGTTGATATAAATCTCGGAATTTTTAAGGTGGAGTTTGAGGATGGTGAAGTCGAATATTTTGACGGAAGGGAATTAATGCTTGCCGAGACCCTTAAAACAGTAGAGATAAATATGTCTTTTGTTTCATGGCAGAAAAACGGCAAGTCAATATACGGGACCGAGGATGAGACAAGGTTTTTTGTCGGTGATTTTAGGAGAGGTTCTATTTTCAAAGGTACAATAGAGCTTGACGACGAGGAAATAAAGCGGGTTAAAGAAGGGGAAAAAGAAGGAATAAGGGCGGTTTTTGACATATTTATTAAGGATGATGATGACAGAAGGAAAAACAGGAGATAAAAGTTTTTTCCGTCCTGAATTTCATGAATAAAAAGCCCGGTTCCGGGCAAATACCCGATGTATTATTGTCCTTTTTTTGTATTGAAAAACAAGCGAAAATCTATATAATAATACCTGTTGTAAGTTGTGATTTATGTCCAGGCGGTGATATATAGGATGCCGCAAACAGTTTCGTTTAAGAAAAGGCTGCCCCCTTAGCTCAGTGGATAGAGCATTGGTTTCCTAAACCATGTGCGCATGTTCGATTCATGCAGGGGGCGCCAAAAATAAATGCATAATGCAAAATGAGTAATGAGAAATGAAGACGGATGCCTTCTACGGCATGAATAGAAACGAGCGGGCGCCGGGCAAAACAAGAAATAAGCATTGGGAAGCGTTAACAGGACCGGCGGCCCTAACCGGCTGATAAAAAAAGAGGGGCGGGTTATTGATGATTGACCTTCATACGCATACTTTTCTTTCGGACGGAGTCCTATTGCCTTCCGAATTGATACAGAGGGCCAGGAAAAAAGGTTATACTGCCATCGCGCTTACCGATCATGCGGATATATCAAATATTGACTTTGTAATTGCGGCGCTTAAAAGGGTGTGCGCGGACACCAACAAGGCGTACAATGACATAATCTGCCTGCCTGGAGTTGAAATAACCCATGTGGCACCGGTTCTTGTAAAGGGGCTTGTAAAAAGGGCCCGTAAAGCGGGCGCGAAAATTGTGGTTTTTCACGGTGAGACGGTATGTGAACCTGTTGAACCCGGTTCAAACAGGGCCGCTATACTGGCAGGAGTGGACATTCTGGCCCATCCGGGCAGGATCAGCGATGAAGACGCTTCGCTGGCGGCAAGTAAAAAAGTATTTCTTGAAATAACCGCAAGGCATGGGCATAATGCGACCAACAGGCACGTGGCTTTAAAAGCCGCGGCTGCGGGCGCAAAGCTTATATTTAACACCGACTCGCATGCGCCGGAAAACCTGTGTGATGACAGCCAAAGGCTGGCGATTCTCGCTGAAGCAGGACTTGACAGCGGAGAAATAAACAAGGCGATTGGAAACAGTGAAGCGCTTGTGAGCTCCGTGCGCGGGCAAAAATCCGGCAGATAGCCGGCAATGTGAAACAGGAGGGACAAGATGAAGAAAACGCTTATGGTGATTCTTACGGTATTGGCCTTATTGCCGGCTGCGGCATCGGCTTTTGAGCTTTGGATTATAAATCCCAGGGGAGGCATTGCGTTTCCGCTGGGGCAGCTCGGGGACAATACAAGCCTGAGCTGGAACGCGGGCGTGTCTGCGCGCAAGGGGTTTGACAGGGAAATAGCCGCGGGCGGCAGCATATCTTTCGCGACCATGCCTTACAAGGTCACTTCCGCGCCCGAGCCTTTTGCCTGCACCATACTTAACGCCGAATTTACCTTTACCCCATACCTTCCGGACCTTTTTGTCTGGCCCTATTTGAAGGTTGGCGCAGGGGTTTTTCTTGTGAAGTACGCGGCTGTCACGGGCACATATCCGGATTACAGCACGGTAATGCAGGATGAGACCGCTTTCGGCATAATTCTGGGCGGCGGCGTTAATTACCCGGTTACAAACGAAATTGCCGCGAACCTGGAAATACTTTATAACCAGGCTTCTGTGCAGGGCGGGCAGGGCGATAATTACAATTTCCTCACATTTAACCTTGGCGCCACTATCTTTATCAAGTGACAAAAGCATGGCGGGAAAAAGGCTTATAAAAAGGAGCATGAAAAATGGAAAAAAAGCTTAAGCACAAGGAAGTCATAAAACTGGTCAAGCGGAACGAGGCAAAGGAAGTTCTTTCAAGCCTGGCAGGTTACGCGCAGAAGAACACGGAAAACATCATAATCGCGGTTGCCGCTGTGGCTGTAATAGCGGTCGGCGTGCCGCTTTTTATGAGCAGCAGGGCCAATAACGAGGTGAAGGCCCAGCAGATACTGGCCAAGGCAAATTTTTTTCTGACCAGGCCTGTGGTTGACCAGAAAGACGCGCAGATGTACGGCATGTTCAGGACCAGGGCTGAAAGGACTGAAAAAGCCATAATGGCCTATAACGAGGTCATACAGAATTACAAAGGAACCAAGTCCCTTGCTTACGCGTATCTTGGGGTCGCTGACGCCTACTACAATGACTCAAAGGCCAAGGAATCCATTGAGTATTACAATACATTCATAGAAAGGTTCCCCAAGCATGCGCTGGCAAGCCAGGCATACCTGGGCAGGGCAAGGGCTTATATGGATTCGGGCAATTATGCCCAGGCACTTGAGGACTTAAAGGCGGCTGCCGCCGCACTGAGCGGAAGCCCGGTTGATGAAAGGGAAATAAGGTACCTGACTGCCTTATGTCACGAGAAAATGAATGACCTTGCTTCAGCCCGGAAGGAATACTCGGAACTTGCGGGTGAAGGCGGAGGCAATTACTGGGCAGGACTGGCGGCCGAGAGGCTTAAGGAAGCCGGTATTTAATGTGAAAGTCATAGCCGTCATAGGCGGCAGTTCCGTAAGCCCGAAATATTATGAGCTTGCCAGGCAGGCGGGAGGCGCCATTGCAGAATGCGGTTGCGCCCTTGTGTGCGGAGGCCTTTCCGGCGTCATGGAAGCCGGGGCAAAGGGCGCCAAGGAAAAGGGCGGGATGACAATAGGAATACTGCCGGGCAAGAACAAGTCTGACGCTAACAGGTACATAGACGTTGCCGTGCCTACGGGAATAGGAGAAGCCAGGAATTTTGTGATAATAAACATGGCGGATGCCGTGATTGCCGTGGACGGCAAGGAAGGCACTCTTTCGGAAATAGCTTTTGCCTTAAAGAGCAAAAAACCGATCGCAGGCATAGGCACATACGATATACGGGGCATAATGAAGGAAACCAGCCCCAAGGAAGCTGTAAAAAAATTGATTAAGATGGTTGAGGTAAAAAATTGAGGACAAGAAAGCTGGCGGGATTCTTTACCTTATTCGCGTTTGTGAGCGTAAGCGCCGCCACTTTGTCTTTTTCCATGGATGTCTGGAATATGCCGCCGAAAGCCGACGCCCAGCAAAGGCAGGTATGGGAAGAGGAAGTCAAGGGTTTCAACGTTTTCTACCCCTCCATTGAGGTAAGGGGCATACCCAGGGAATATAAACCCCAGGAATTTGTCAGCGCCATGGCAAGCGGCAAGGGGCCTGATGTGGCAAGAATACCTGTTGCCGCGATTCCGCTCATGGCAAGATACGGCTTTCTTGCGGATTTAAGCGGATATACAGACAAATGGACGCAGAAAGACTACATGCCTGAAATAATGTGGAAAGCCGTCGTGGTGGATTCGGGCATATACGGCATACCTTATGATTCCTATTTTACCACGCTTTTTTACAGGAAGGACATATTTGAGAAATGCGGCCTGGAAAGGCCGCCGGAGACATGGCAGGAGATTGTGTCTTACAGCCGTATCATTAAATCCAAAATGAAAGGCACCTGGGGCATCGCGCTGCAGCCGGACATGTTTAATTTCATGGACTTTATATGGCAGGCCGGCGGCGATTTTTACGAAAACGGGCGTGTCAAGCTTTCCGGGCCGGCGGTGATTAAGGCCCTGAAGTTCTGGCATGACCTCAAATGGAAATACGGCGCCACGCCGCCGCAGGACATAACTTACGCTTATGATGTTGAACAGCTTTTTTCAGCCGGGAAAGTGGCGATGATGATAGGGGTCGCGAACAGGCTTCCGGTTATGGCCCGGCGCTTCGGCCTTGACCTGAATAAGGTTGAGATCGTGCCGCTGCCGTCAGGGGATACCGGGATAAAGGCATGGCATGCGGGAGGAGACGCTTTTATTATAAACTCGGGCGCTGACGAGGAAAGCAGGAAGCAGGCATGGGAATATATAAAATACGTGCTTTCGCCGCTCAACCAGCTTTGGAAATGGAAAAGGATGCAGGAACTGGGCATGGTTATATTTCCGGGTGACTTTTCGTGCAGCACGAACCTTATAAATATGCCGGAATTCGCGAAGGTAAAGGGGCTTTTGTCTTTCGCGCATCCTGAACCCACGTTCAGCCAGTGGCCGATGATAAAGGAAGACTTTGGCAGGTATGTGCTGGAGCGCGTATTTACGCGCGAGCAGGTTGATTATGAGGCCGTACTTGAGGAGTTCAGGGAGAGGACGGGAAGGGAATACCATGAGTGACAATATATTCAACAGGGTAGGAAGCGACCTGTCAGAGACGGCCATAACGGGCATGCTTGACGAGGAAATAAAGGGGCACAGGAAGGAAGAGGCTGCGCTCCCGATAATAAAACTTGCTCTGCCTTCGGTTGAGTCAACGGTAAAGGTAAGGGACAGGTCGGCTGAAAAAAAGAAGCCTGCTGAAAGCATTTTCAAGGTTATGGGCGCGGAAGCCCTGAAATCGGCGCCTGCGGCGAATGTAATAAAGCTTCCTGATTCGCTGTCGCAGTCGCAAAAAATGCGGAAAGCCTGGCATTACAGGCGCTACGGCATACCGATAAGGGATGTCAAGGTAAAGAGGGCGCCCACGCCCATGCCCGAGCTTAAGTCCCAGGACAGGGCGAAACTGCGGTCTTACAGGATAAAAAAGGACTTTATTGGGATGGAGCTATTATTGCCCGCGGCCCTTATATTCGTGCTTTTTTCGCTCCTTCCGATTATAAAGACTTTCTCAATAAGCACTCAGAATTTCACGAGCATGGACAAGAGCGTTTTTGTCGGACTTGATAATTTTGCCAGGATTATAGCGGACTTAAAATTCTGGGAGGCCTTCCTTCATTCCGTCGCGCTCTCGCTTACCGTGGTACTGCTCGGGACCTGGCTGCCTTTCATGCTGGCGCTTTATGTCTATGAAATGAGGCGCGGCGCAGGCCTTATGAAAATACTGTATTTTATACCTTTCCTGACACCGGCGGTACCTGCGGCTATACTGTGGAAGTGGATGTACAACCAGGGCTATGGCCTTATAAATTCCGTCCTCTCGCTTTTTTCAGGACAGCCCGTGCACATAGGCTGGCTTACAAATCCAAGCCTTGTGCTGATATCCATAGCGGTTGTCTTCATCTGGAAAAATACAGGGTGGGCCATGCTTATATACATGGCAGGACTGCACAATATACCCAAGACGCTCTTTGAGGACGCGTCCCTTAACGGCGCCAATGTGTGGGTCAAGATAAGGGAAATTATTCTGCCGGCCACGGCGCCTGTAATAGCGACCGTCGTCTTTATGCAGATCATAAACGGGCTTCAGGTTTTTACGGAGGTATATATAATGACAAACGGCGGTCCTGAGGGGTCTTCTGAGGTGATAGCGACATACATGTATAAAAAGGCCTTCCTTTACATGGACATAGGTTACGCTTCCGGAGTCGCTGTTTTCTTCCTGATGATACTTGTGTCGTTCACGCTTTTCAGGATGAATGTCCTGCACAGGAGGCGCGCATAAATGGCAAAAAAGATACGTATTATACCCGAGGAAACAAGGTACTTGTTCCCGAATTTTGAGCTCAAGGACAAAAAAACCAGGATAATATACGGGATATGGGGCGTAATGGCGGTTACGGGCGCTGTATTGACGTCAATACCGTTTGTGTGGATGGTGGTAACTTCCATGATTCCGGCAGAAAAGACTCTTGCCGCGCTTCCTGATGTCATATCCGCGTTCAGGCCGGACTTGTCATATTTTAAGAGGGCGTGGGAAATAGCTCCTTTTGCCAGGTATTTCCTTAACAGCCTCCTGGTAGCGGGAGCTGTGGTGCTCGGGCAGGTGATAATAAGCGCCATGGCCGCTTATTCGCTTTCCAAGCTAAGGCCGGCCCTGCACAAGGTACTGCTCGTACTGTTCCTTTCCACTGTTATGATACCTTTTGAGACAATAGCGATACCGTTGTACCTTTTTATGAGGGATTTCTCGCTGCCGGGCGTTTTCAGCTTCAACCTTGTCAATACTTACTGGGCGCTGATACTTCCGGGATTGGCTAACGCTTTCAATATTTTTATATTCAAGAGCTTTTTTGACAAAATGCCCAATGATTTCATTGAGGCTGCCAGGGTGGACGGATACGGGGAAATGGGCATATTTTTCAGGATTGTACTGCCCATATCAAAGCCCATAATGACCGTGCTGGCCATATTGAATTTCGTCAACATATGGAACTCTTTTTTCTGGCCGCTTATTGTAACCAATGAGCCTTCCGTGTATACGCTGATGATAGGCATTTACAGGATAATAGAGGAGGGCCAGCCCTGGAACATAGTAATGGCAGGCGTCACGATTTCAATGATTCCGACAATACTGCTTTTCGCTTTTTTCCAGAGGCAGGTCATGAGAGGCGTTATCTTTACGACTTTGCAGGAATGACAAAAAAACGCGCATAATCCGGAGGGAAAGATGAAGAAAAAAAACAGCACGAGAAAGATTGACATGGCAGAGCATGATATAAGGCTGAAATCCCTGGGCATACAGGAAAGAGCCGCAAAAAAAATGCTGAGAATTATGATACTGCTAATACCTGCGGCGCTTGTGGCCATATGGATAATAAGCAACTGGAAATAAGCGTTTATGGCTGGTGACATGCCGGGCATAAAAAACATTATCAGGCGCTTAAGGAGTGATCTGCCTCCGCGTACTTTCAGGCATTCGCTAAGGACCGCCCAAACAGCCGAAACGATAGCGCGGAAATATGGCATTGACGCGCGTGAGGCTTTCTTGTCGGGCCTGCTGCATGATTGCGCGAAGGATTCTTCCGGTCATTGCAAAACGTTAATTAAAGGCGTCAGGCTCAGCGCTGAGGACAGGAAAATACCGGCAATCTGGCACAATGCCGCAGGAAAGGTTCTTGCGCGGCAAAGATATGGCATAAGAAGCCGGGCTGTACTGTCGGCAATAGCGAAACATTCAACCGGATCCGATAAAATGAGCGCGCTTGACAAAGCGGTATATATAGCGGATTATATTGAGCCAGGAAGGAAATTCAGGTCTTCGCGGAAAATTCTGTCTATGTTCAGGAAAGGCGCAGGGCTGGATGAGCTTGCGTTGAGCGTGGCAATGGAAAAGACTGGTTACCTGAAAATGAGGGAAATGAAAATTCACGGCAATACAATGGCAATGATTAAGTCGCTAAAACGCCGACTAAAATAATCAAATAACGATCCTGCTTTCGTTCGTCAAATCCAGGAACACGTAGAAACTATTGAGGTTTATATAGTGACTTGTGTCACAAAAACTGTTTTCGTAAGTTTTAGCAAAAAATTAACAAAAAAGTTGACAAAGCGACATGCTGGATGTATAATATATATGAAAAAGGAAAGGCAGGAGGGGTAAGGTGGCATCAATGAAAAGGGAAAATGTAGAAAAACTTAAAGAGCTTCTTTCCACCGATGAAGCGCTTGGAATAATTTGCTTCTCAAAACATCACAGCGGCAGGATTAACTGCACAAGATTGTCAGAACTGCTTAAAACACCTATAAATAAGCTTAAGGATGTATGCGTAAAACTTGAGGAACTTAAGGCCGTTAAAATACACAAGCTGGGCCAGGACCACGAGCTGGAACTTCTGGACAAGGACGATGAGGAGCTGAAAAAGATATTTGATGAAGTGCTATGGCTCAACAAACAGGAATACGGGAGAATTTACAAAAAACTCATAACAGCCGAACTGCTGGATTTTATGGGAGACAATAAATAACTGAATAACCAAAAGCCAATAACCAAAAGCCAATAACCAAAGATAAAGTCTAATAATAGAAAAGCCAGTGGCGTAAATAAGCAAACACAAGCCATAGGTTATTACTATAAGTCAAAGGGGTCGGAAATACACTGCGGATTCCGGATTTCTCCATTAATTTCCAGTGAAGTTGAGCTTAAAACATTTGACTAAAAGGCATTTTGTGTATATAATATTGTTAATTTATATGTTTTTTGGGGCAATTGCCGAATATAACAGCTAAAAAAATGGAGAAAACATGAAAAAAACACTGTTCATCCTTTCGTTAACCCTTTTCTTTTCGGGGCTGAACGCTTCTGTCCAACTGGATCCGAATGAGTTCAGCGTAAAGGGAATTGACATGAGCGTGAAGTTCTACTCTGACTCGCTTTTTGGCGCCAGGGGCGACGGCCTCAGGATGGGCGGGACAGTGTCAACCCTGGACTTTACGCCGAGTTTTACTTCCTACAATCCGGCTGTGCTTGCTTTCCTTAAATCGCCGTCAATATCTTTTTCAGGCATACCTTTTGAGGTGATCGGCTCCGATTTTATAGGTTTTGTCACCAATAACAATTTCAACGACCAGCTTAAAACAGCTATTGATGATTCCTTAAGTGACGCGCTGGAATTTCCGGCTACAGTTGGCACGAGCAAGTTTTACGCTGCCCAGGCCAACGGCGTCTCGGGTATGGAAGGCATGCTTCCTTTCGCGGAAAACGGAGCAGCTGTCGCCGCGGCAAGGGAGGAGCGTTTCGGGCTTAATATGAAGTTTTTCCTGGATACCCTGAAAATTAACGCGGACATAAGCGATGATTCGTTCATGATTCCTGGCGCGTACATGAATATGACTGTGACAGCGAACATGACCGCCGGACTGGATGTAAAGTCAATTGTGACTTCTTTTGGCATCGGAAAGAAGCTTAACCCGCAGTTCGGAGTGGGCGCGGTACTGGAACATGTGGATACCCTGCTGAAAGTAAACGCGCACGCGAGCGCGAACGCTGCCGGAAACTTTGATGGCAACAACATTGAATACAACACTGATTCCCTGAATACTTTTGACCATTCTCTCACAGGCGAGATGAGGGCTTCGGCATGGGCGCTCCGTGTCGGCGCATCGTTTCATGCACCCGAAGATGCGGCAGAAATCGGCCTGGATTTCTCCATACAGCCGCTGTTTAAGTTTGGCGGCAGGATAGACGGTGTTTCAAACAACCTGCCTGACGACCTGAACGTTATTTCCAATGAATATACTTCCCTTGGAAGGACATTCACGGAACGGGAAGAGTGGAGCACCGATGGCATGGATGTAAGGATGAAACTGCCGTCATACATGAGGGTTTCGCTTGCGTGGAAACCGGGTCCTGCGGTAATAGCTTTAAATTACACAAAACACTTTGACGAGCTTGGCTTTTACGTGGATTCCGCGGATACGCATCAGGAGACAAAAGTTTATATGCAGGACGCTGCAAGGATAGGGTTCAACTTCAACTATTTCCAGATTGGCGGGGGAATAATATATTACCATTATACAAGCGTTAACGAGGACAAAAATGAGTCCAGTGTTGTGAGCAGCGGCGCGTATGGCGTGATTCCCGTAGCGTCACTGGGCTGGATAATACCCTTTGGCAGCAATGTGAAGACAGAGTGGGAGTTCCTGGCTTTCCCGCTGCCCATACTTAAGGCATCAATGACGGTCTTATTCTAAAACCAGCATATATCAAGGAGGAAATATGAAAAGATTTCTGATCGCGGCCGCTGTAATGGCGCTGATCCCGATAGCCGTAACAGCTGATATAAACGTGACTTCGTACACACAGACACTGGTTGACCCGGAATCCGGGGTCGTGACAATACAGTGGGATGATGGCTCTGGCGGGGCAGTGGCTGACGCGACGCTGATGTACGGGCATGTTTCAGGCAGTTATCCAGTAACCATAGCTGCCGGCACAACCGGGACCTTCACTTTCAGGCCAATAAACATCGGCATGACCGGCGGTGTTTATTATTTCAGGGTTTCAAACGTTACGGACGGCACATGGTCCAATGAGCACAGGCTGTTTGTCAACAAGGGGCTCGGCCTGGGATACAGTATGGTTGCGATGAAGCCGAAGGTATTCTCGCCTGAAAAAGGCGGGTTAAATATTGAATATATGGCAGAGTCGGAAAACAGCTCGACAGTTAGGGTTTCCATAAAAGCCTTCAATATGGAAGGCAAGCATATAGCCACAATAATAGAAGGGCAGTTAAGGCCTGTAGGGGTCCTGTCAACTGACGTATGGGACGGCAAGGACAAGCTGGGCTATAAGGCAAAGAACGGAAGGTATATTATACAGATAGAGATTGAGGACATAACTGGCAGGCAGCAGCACATTGAAACCGTCATACTGGTAAAATAAACGGATTGCAATTAAGGAGGATTTAATGAAAAAGACTGTTCTGATTATTCTTGCCGTAATAACGGCAGGTTTGCTGTATGCGGAGCCGAACGGGACGCCAGCGGCATTCAATAACATCGGTACAGCAAGGGCTTCCGCTATGGGCGGCGCTTATGTGGCGGTCGCTGACGACGCAAGTTCGGTGTTCTACAATCCGGCAGGCATAGTAAATTCGCAGTACAAGGACATCACGTTCATGTACGCGAAGCAGAAATGGCTTGTGCCGTACAATTATTTCGCGTTCATTTACCCCATAAACAAGAGCAGGGGCGTCGGGCTGGGCATGATGATCAGCGGCGATACGGCAATGATGGAACAGACGTACATCCTTTCTTATTGTGAAAACCTTGACTGGATTCTCAATGTAATAAAGGGAATAAACCTCGGGGTGAGCTTCAAAATGCAGTTCGCGAATTTCGGGGAGGAGATGGAAATTAATCCCGACGCGGTAAAGGGGAGCGCCTGGGGCATAGGAATGGATTTTGGCTTCATGTGGGCCTTGACCGAGCAGGTGCAGGTAGGGCTTATGATGAGGGACGGTTTCTCTTTTGTAAAATGGGATACCACTTATAATCCCGATTCAACCTATGAAGGCGTGCCGATGACCGTTTCCGCGGGGTTCAGGTGGGCTGTAAAAGGCGCGATGTTTTCAGCCGAGTTTTCAGACCTTGACATGGTCAAGATAGGCGTGGAATACACGGTTTTTGACTATATAGATCTGCGCGCGGGATACAACCAGATGCTTGATTTTGAGGCATATAAGCAGTTTATGGTGGGGCTTGGCATCGGCCGTTTTGAATTCGGAGTGCGCCGTGAATTTTCCATGAACATAGATACAGCTTACGTTTTTGAGAGGTTTGACAATACGCTTAAGATACAGACATCATTCAAGTTTAAATAGCGTATTGACAAAAGCGTTTTCGTATAGTAGTCTATTTTCAATAAATTGGAGGAAATTGCGATGAGAAAATTTTTTATTTTTGCGGTAATTTCAGCGCTTATTGTTTCTGCCGCAGTTCTTATTACTTCATGCACTGAAAAAAGGATGCCCTCAGAAGTAATGATATTTACACCTACAGTCACTCCCACAAGGACGCTTGTGGGAACATCCACCCCCACAAGGACTGTTACACAGACGAGAACCTCTACCGTTACCATGACCGCTACCCCGACCGCCACGACACCGCCTAATTTTTACTATCATTTTGACTCTGACCTTGAGGGTTTTGTTTTCGCCGGTTCGGTAAATGCCACGCATACGACAGACTCGACAAATGATAAAATATTGGCCGGAGCAGGTTCGGCCAAATTGGAGTTGAACTTGTCGGGCGGAAGCCAGGCAGAAGCCACGCTGTATGTGAACTCAACGCCTCCGAACTATATGGGCAAGACAATTAAGGTTAATGTCTGGGTGCCGGCTTCAATGGCCGGCCAGCCTTACGCTGTCAGCGTCTTTGTAATGACCGGAATGGCCTGGTCGTGGCAGAATTCCTGGCAGACTATGGATGAGACATGGGTAGTCGGAGACGCATGGAATGAGTTCACTTTCACGCCTGTCGGAGTCGGTGAGGAACTGATTGATGCCGTAGGCTTCCAGATACAGCAAAACGGTGCGCCTGATACCACTGAAACTGTCTATGTTGATGAGATAGCCGTAGAGTAAATATGCCTTACAGCCGCTAACCGGCAGACATATATTCTAATTCACATACGGGAGAACCATACTTTGAAGACAATAAGAATAGGCGTAATTGGCGCGGGCAAGATAGCGGAGCGTACCCATTTGCCTCAGTACGCGGAACTGAAAAACGCGGAAGTTGTCGCTATATGCGATGTGATAAGAAAGAAGGCCGACAGGCTGGCCGCTATGTTCAAGATTCCGGCAGTTTATACCGATTACAGGAAAATGATAAAGGAGGCGGGCATTGACGCCGTGTCGGTTTGCACGCCGAATTACCTTCACGCGCCCATGACCATATTCGCGGCAAGCAATAAAAAGCACGTGCTTGTGGAAAAACCCATGGGCATATCGGTGAAGGAAATGAAGGCCATGGTCGCTGCCTGCAAAAAGAACAAAGTGGTACTGATGGTTGAACAGTCCCACCGTTTTGATCCTGCCCATGAAGTCATGAAGGACATAGTAGAAAGCGGCGTCATAGGAAAGGTTGTATCCCTCAGGGCAAAGCTCGGCCACTCGGGACCTGAGTTCTGGTCAGACGATTCGCCGTGGTTTTTTGACGTTAAAAAATCGGGCGGCGGAGTGACTGTGGATGTGGGCATACACATACTTGACGTTATCAGGTTCATAACAGGGAAGGAAATTGCGTCTGTGACCGGGTTTATGGCAAACCTGGTCAAGAAAAAAATGAAGCTTGAGGACAATGTGGAGGCTGCGCTTAAGTTCAAGGACGGCACAATAGGTGTGTTTGAGGCGTCATGGACCAACAGCCCGTATGAGGTGGTGGTCCAGCTTTACGGCACAAAAGGCAAGGCTTACGTGAACCAGGCTAATTATGACCCGAAACGCGTCAGGGTATGGACAGTTGACCCGAAATCCCCATACAATACGGTGAAGGAACTGGATTACAAGGTCCCGAAAACAAGCAGGAACAGGAGCCCGATTGCGCACTTTGTTGACTGCGTGACCGGAAAAAAGAAGTGCATAATTGACGGAGTGGAAGGCATGAAATCAGCCGCTGTCATACTCGCGACAAGGAAATCAGCGCTGACCGGAAAATCCGTAAGCGTCAACTTGTAAACGGAGGAAATCACATAAATGGCGTATAAGCTGTCGGCAATTACGTGGTCGCACCATTACTCCTTTGAACTTGGCAAGATTGACGATATGGGGCTCATTGACCTTTACGCGAAAGAAGGCCTCGGCGGCATTGAATTCATAATGGAGCATATAAAGAGCTTTGACAGGGACTATCTCCTGTCGCTGAAAAAACATGCCAATGACAAGGGGCTTGAGATTAGCGCTGTTTCGCCGGGAAACAATTTCGGGAACGAAAAGGACGAGGATAACAGGTCCAATCTTGAGTATGTAAAAAAGGGGATAGACACGGCAGAGATACTGGGCGCGGCAAATGTCAGGGTTTTCGCGGGCTGGCCGCCTGCGGGAAAACGTGAAGCGCTGTGGGGCACTGCCGTAAAATACATGAAAGAAGCTGCCAAATATGCGCAGACAAAAGGCATTACCCTTGCCGTGGAACCCCATAATGGCGGCGGCTTTCTTCCTGATTCAAAATCAAGCATAAAATTCATTGAAGACGTGAACTCGCCGTATGTGAAACTGAACATTGACACGGGAAATTACCTTGGCCATGACAAGGATATGTACAAAGGCCTGGCTGATTCAATGAAATACGCGGTTTATTGCCATTTAAAAGTCCATAAGATAGAAAAGAACGGGAAAACCGCGGATTTTGACCTTGATAAAGTCTTTAAAGTGCTTAGAGCGGCTGATTACAGGGGCTGGATTGCGCTGGAATACGAAGGTCAGGAATTTATAAAGGGTGAAAAGCAGGAAAAGGCCGAAAATGAAAGCGAGTTTTTCAGGGTCGCGGTAAAAAAAGCCAAGGAAATGGCAAGGAAGTACTATTAAAAAGCAGATTAAGCGTCAAAGAACATGGCAAATAGGCGGGCAAACGGTGTTTTTAGGTACAAAAGTTACCCTGTATAAATAAAGCCACTTGACAGCTTTTTGCAGGGGACTATAATATATAAAAAATAAGGGAAGTAAAATTTAAAATCTTGAAAGGAGAGGACCAGATGAAGAAGTTTATGGTAGTTGCTTTATGCTTTGCGGTTGCGGTCGGACTGGTAGCTATGGTTGGTTGCGGCAAGGAGACTCCGGCAGGACCTGACACGAACGCGACAGCGACGGCGGTTGCGGCTGCGGCGACAGCTGCGGCGAACGCGAGCGCGACAGCTGTTGCGGTTGCCACAGCTAACGCGGTGGTATTCAGTTTTGCGAGCGACGTGCAGTCATGGGAAGCGTCAGACGTTTTTACAAATCTTACGCATGTATCTACTGCAGGAGAGGGATATAACGGGACCACGGGATATGTTACCGTTGACGCGGTTTTTGATTCCGGAACAGACAAGGGCACGTTTAAATGGACGTCGCCGTGGGACAACGGGATAAGCGATTTTACAAGGATCAACATGACCGGAAGGACGATAACTTTCCACATATATGTACCTGCGGGCCTGGTTGACACGACAAATCCCTATGGCGTAAAGGTTTACGCGCAGAATAAGTCCTGGCAGTGGAAGGATATGTGGTTTAACATCACGGGTTCGGGCTGGCAGACATATTCCTGGAACGTGTCAGGCGCGTATAATACCTGCCAGTGGACAGACTGCAATGACGCGACAGAAGTCATACAGATAGGCGTAGAGATAACAAAGAGCAACGCAAGCTCGCCTGATTTTACGGGCACACTATATTTTGATGAGATTGCGTACTAAGGCTTAAATAACAAAAGGGCGGGTGAAAACCCGCCCTTTTTTATTTGTGTATGTTTTTAAGGTTATGATGTATAATTTCAGCGGCTTATTTAATATGATCATGATTGAGGGTGGAGTATTTGAAAATAAACGATATAATAATAAAAAAAGAATTCATGTTCTCGCTTGAGGTTTTCCCGCCCAAGCCTGAAACGGATATACAGGTAATTTTTGAAACCATAGAGCAGTTAAAGGAGCTCAAACCTGACTTTATAAGCGTCACATACGGGGCAGGAGGCTCGACAAGGGAAAGGACTGTTGAGATAGCCGACAGGATACAAAACGGGCTTAATATTCCGGCTGTCGCGCATCTTACATGCATAGGCGCCACAAGGGAATCAATAGCTTCGGTGCTGGACGAGCTAAAATCAAAAAATGTGAAGAATATAATGGCGCTGCGCGGCGACCTGCCCAAAGGAGAAAAGGACCCGCTCAAGGATTTTAAGTTCGCGTCAGACCTTGTTGCATTTATAAAAAAGGGGAAATGGGACTTTTGTGTAGGAGTTGCAGGCTACCCGGAAAAGCATCCTGAAGCGGCGACGCCGGAGGATGACATAAGGCACCTTAAAGAAAAGGTTGACGCGGGAGCTGACTTTATAACGACCCAGCTGTTCCTGGAAAATGACCATTATTACAGGTTCGTGGACAGGGTAAAAGCTGCCGGGATAGTTTCGCCAATACTGCCCGGTATAATGACCGCTACAAAGCTGTCAAACCTTGAAAGGATGGCGGCCATGTGCGGGGTTGAGATACCCGGGCGTTTCAGGAAAGCAACGTCAACCTGCGCGATAGACAATCCCGTATGCGAGGAGACTGTGAAATATACTGTAGGCCAGATAAACCACCTTATTAAGAACGGGGTAAGGGCTGTTCACCTGTATACCATGAACAAGGTGGAACAGAACAAGAGAATATACTATGAATCAGAAATATCCAAAATAAGGGGATAAAGAGGGGGGTATTATGAAGAAAATTTTTGTCCTGGTTTTATCCGCTGTTTCAGTCTTGTTTCTGGCTTTATCATGCGCAAAAGACAATCCTGCAGAACCTGCGGGCCCAACAGGAACACCCACTGTGTCAAGGACAGCCACTTGCACTTTTACAATAACATGCACGTCCACGGACACACCGCCGTTTACGGCCACGCCGACCGCGACGGCCACAGCTACAAGCACGGCAACGCCTCCGGACCTGTATGTTGACGACTTTGAGGACGGGGATGCGAATAATGCCATTAATTACTGGTCAGCTAATACGATTACCGGCACAACCATTCATTATCAGGGGCTCATTGCGCCGCCTCCTGGAAACGGCTTGCATGCCTATGCGGTTACCGCTACAGCTGAAATACAGGCCGGGCAGGCTATGGCATATGTAAATCTGAGCACCGGGCCTACCGGAAGCGCAACCCCTATGAACGCAAGTATGTATAACAAGCTAAGGTTCGGCAGGATGTTTAACGGGTCTCTGGCGAGCGGGACAAAAAGCGTGTATGTAACCATATATGATGATTCGAACATGGTGCAGTATCAGATAGGATCGGTTTTCTCGCCGGGTTTTGATGACTGGGAAGTTAATTTAAGACAGAGCTATTTTCTTTCGGGCGGAACACTTGACGGGCTTTTAAGCAATATTAAGCAGATTAATGTATCGGTTTATTTACAGGGCGTACCCGGCGACAGCATGGATTTCAACCTTGTCATAGACGATATGCGGTTCACGCACAATTAATATTTCTAAGGACGCGCTACGGTTGAGTTCTATTGTTTTGTAATAAAACTGTAGATGCTTTGTTTGCGGCCGAAGAGGGATAAATGGAATTCATTATTTTAGTCCCGGGCTTGCTGTATGCGATCATATTTGCTTTTGCCTTAATAGTTTTTCTAAAAAAGGACCGGACAAAGATTCCTGTCGCGGTATCTGTGTTGTTAACATTGGCGGCCGTAGTTTCTTATTTGGCTTTAATACTATTTGGCCTGCCGTTTCTGCATATCATGAAATTCGGTATAATGTCAAACAGGTTGCCGACAGCGGCGGATTTAATTCTTGTTTATGCCTTATATCTTGGCCTTATAGCCGGCGCGTGTGTCATGGCGGCTGCGGGGTATTCGGGAAAAGACCCAAAGGCTGTGAAAAAATTTTTTATTTTTTGCATGATTATTCCGTTATTGCAGGTAATCCTGGCGCTTGCGGAACCGTACTATAAAAATGTAAATTTTGCGGGCTTATTCAAGTACGCGTCGATGAAAAAGTTTGAAATCGCTGGCCTGCGCTGGGGCATGCAGGAAACAAACGAAGATAAAAATTACCGTTATTCGGCTGTCCCTGCGGCGGAAATGTGCGGCAGGCCGGGTAAAATACTGTTCAAGCGGTTTAATTACAATAAAAAGCTTTACGGGCTGGAAACAATATATGAAACAGTAAAGGAAAAAGACCAGGCGGAAATAATTGAATGCGTGAAAAACAGGTTTGGCAAGCCTTACCAGGATAAAACGCGGCTGCCGAGCTGCGGCTGCTATGTAATGCGCTGGCGCGCGCCTGATACTGAAATAGAGGCGCTTGTTTACGACGAGGAAATAACAGGTGAGGTTACAACTCGGCCTTACAGTATGGTTGCTGTTAATTATAATTTCATGCCGCCTTATTTAAAGGATAAAACCGCCGTGGCGTATAAGGGGTATTAAATAAGGCTGTCGAAAAATCAGTTTTCATGGACCCGACACCCGGATTCCTTGCAAAAGATGGATGAAGCAATTGCATGATTAAACTTATTCGATAGTTGGGATATATTTGTTTTATGTGTTATTGGCTTGGATAAACCGTTGTATCAGAAGCAGCCTTTACTTAACAAGCTTAAACAGTTTGAGCGCATGTTCTTGCTGCACCGGTCCGGGTACCTTCTTGTTTTGCGGGGGGGGGCGACGGCATATAAATATATTCAAATAATATTTGACATCCTCAGGTAATTTTGCTATAAATGTATTCATAAAGGAGGACGTGAAAAATGGCAAAGTTAATTAAGTCAAACAAAACCCCCAAAGCCATTATTGCGTCCACACCTGTACTTCCGGTAACAGTACTTCTTACCGGGCTTCTGCTCGTAGTACTCGCGTAAGCGGGACACGGCGCAGGAACCCGGGAACTCCAAACCCAATAAAAAACGGTTCAGCGCCGTAATAGGTCTAAGTAAGTGTATATCTATATTTAACGCAGAGCGCGGAATGTGGAGTGCGGAATGAAAAATGGCTTAAAAATAAAGGCTTTTTTGGGAAAAAGCGAGTTAAAGGCCAAAGAAATACGTAAAAACCCTTGTTTTTAAAGGGCGAAATGTGATAATATGATTTTCGTTTTGTGCGTAAAAAATTTATATATTATTACGGAGGCGCAGTGCGTTGCGCCTCAGAAAGCCGGTGAAATATGAGATCTGACGCGATGAAGAAAGGCTATGAGCGCGCTCCGCACAGGGCTTTGTTTAAGGCCATAGGCTATACTGATGAGGAACTGAAACGCCCGATAATCGGCGTTGTAAATTCATTTAATGAACTGATACCCGGTCACATACACCTGAACACCATAACACAGGCTGTGAAGGACGGCATCAGGATGGCGGGCGGCACGCCCATGGAATTCCCGGCAATAGGCGTGTGCGACGGCATAGCCATGGGGCATGCTGGCATGAAATACTCGCTTGTGTCGCGCGAAATAATCGCGGACAGCTGCGAAATTGTGGCGATGGCATATCCGTTTGACGGCCTTGTGTTCATACCCAACTGTGACAAGATAATACCGGGCATGCTCATGGCTGCCGCGCGCCTTAACATACCTGCGATATTCGTCTCGGGCGGGCCTATGCTTAAAGGTGTTTACAAGAACAAAAATTACGACCTGATATCAGGAGGATTTGAGGCAGTGGGAGAGTTTAAGGCGGGGAAAATGGACGAAAAAACATTGAACAGCATTGAAGACGCTTGCTGTCCGACCTGCGGCTCATGCTCGGGAATGTTTACGGCAAATACCATGAACTGCATGACAGAAGCGCTCGGGATGGCGCTGCCCGGAAACGGCACAATACCTGCAGTGTATTCGCGCAGGATAAGGCTCGCGAAAGAATCAGGCATGCAGATAATGAAGCTCGTGGAACATGACGTGAAGGCCCGCGACATAATGACTGAGGCGGCTTTTGAAAACGCCTTTACCGTGGACATGGCGCTCGGCGGTTCCACAAACACCATACTGCACCTGCCCGCAATCGCGAGCGAAGCCGGCCTGAATTTCAACCTGGCAAAGATTAATGCGATATCGGAAAAAACGCCGAACCTGTGCAAGCTCTCGCCGGCGAAACTGCCCGACGGTTCACAGCACTATATACAGGACCTGGACGAGGATGGCGGCGTGCCTGCGGTGATGAAGGAGTTGACTAAAAATAAACTTTTAAACGAGAACATAATGACGGTCACGGGCCACAAGGTGAAAGACAACTTGAGCCGTGTAGAGTCAAATAAAAAAGGTGTCATAAAGGATATAAACTCGCCATATTCACAGCAGGGCGGATTGGCGATATTGTTCGGCAGCCTTGCGCCCGAGGGCGCGGTTGTAAAACAGTCTGCGGTTGCGCCGGAGATGATGAAACGGGAGGGCCGGGCCAGGGTTTTTACGTCCGAAGAAGACGCTCAAGCAGCGATTCTCGGCAAAAAAATCAAGGCCGGAGATGTAGTGGTCATCCAGTATGAGGGCCCGAAAGGCGGACCCGGAATGAGGGAAATGCTCGCTCCCACTGCCGCGATTGCGGGTATGGGGCTTGATAAGGACGTGGCTCTGATAACTGACGGCAGGTTCTCAGGCGGCACGCGCGGCGCGGCAATAGGCCATATTTCGCCGGAAGCGATGGAAGGCGGGCCAATAGGCCTGGTGAGGGAAGGCGACATAATCGCCATTGATATACCGG
>CAYNMZ010000012.1:0-25269 GCA_964398505.1 uncultured Spirochaetia bacterium | reverse complement strand
GCCAGGCGTGGACAGCGCCCGGTTCGGATTTTGTTTCAACAGCTGTCAGCAACAGCGTGACTCTGACAGAGACCGGAAAATACTATACGTGGGAACTGGACGCGTCCATGGTTCAAAAATGGCTTGACGGGTCCCTGGATAATGACGGACTTGTCTTAAAAGCTGTGAACGAATCTGTTGAAGAGGACGCTTTGATCGCGACGAATACGAACTCAAATACGGCTTTCAGGCCAAGGCTCGTAATAAACTATTCCCTGAACTGACGGAGGCGTGAATGAAAAATAAAATACTGACGACTGTGTTAATGGCGGCCTGCGTTGCTGCTGCGTTTTCATCATGCTCAAAGTCAGACGCAGGACCTGTGGGTCCTGACGCTGCAAGCGGCGTTATCATGATTTTCCAGGACGGCATGTATCCGAACGAGACGGCGAATCCCTGCTATGACACGGTAATTGAGAGCGGCTATCCGGACTCTAATTATTCACTGAACACAACAGGCTGGGTTGGAAACAATTCAGGGTCAAGGCAGAGGCTGCTTTTAAAATTCGACCTTTCAATGCTTCCTGCAGGATCCGAGATACTATCCGCCAAAGTAATATTGACAGTGTCGGCGGTAAACGGCGGCGCGGGGTCATATTCAATGCGAAAGCTGACCGCGGCTTTTGGCGAGTCTTATGCAACATGGAACACAAGGGATAATACCTTCAGCTGGACAAGCGCAGGCGGTGATTTTGCGGCTGACAAAGCAGGACCTTCGGTAAGCGTCGCGGATGAAGGCGCTGTCACATGGGCCATAAACGCCCCGATAGTCCAGTCGTGGGCCGACAATCCGGCAGCTAATCACGGTCTGATAGTGTCATCTGATTCTGAGACCGTAACGGGCCGTGAGATTGGCATAAACCTGTCAAGGAATTCTGAATGGTATACGCGTCCCATGCTTGTTGTCAAATACAGGTAAAACGGAGGAAAAAATGAAAAAAACAGCCATATTCGCCTTTGCCGCGCTTGCGGCTTCAATATTATTATCATGTACTGTGCCGGGGCCGGCCGGCCCTGCGGGCGCGGATGTCTATACGCTGGAGTTCCAGCAGGGTTCTTTTCCGGGAGCCGGCTATGACGGCGCCGCTGATGCCGATATCAACAATGAAATTCCAACCTACAGCTCTGGCGGATACGAAGCTTTCTGGGTAGGATTTGACGGGTCTAAGTGGCGCGGAGTCGTGAAGTTCGACATATCCGCGATAGTGCCGTCGAATGTTACGGTAAAAAGCGCGTACCTGACACTGCATATAAATGAGGCCAGCGTAGGAGTCACATTGACCGCGAAAGCGCTCACAAGGAACTGGGTTGAGGGTGATGAGGATTACGGAAACAATCCGGACACATATGTGTCGTGGAACTATTATAACGGCGCAGGCAATGCCTGGACAAATCCCGGAAGCGACTTTTCGGCCAATGACGCAATAACGCCGGTTTTTATAGGCGCGTCGTCGGTTAACGGCTACATAAGCGTAAAACTGGATAATTCTCTTGTGCAAACGTGGATAACCGATCCTGTGACCAATTACGGCGTTGTTCTGATGGACCAATCTGAAGCCGGTGGCACTCATTATATAGGCGTTGATACCAAGGAAGCGTCCGATCCGGGATTAAGGCCGAAGCTGACGGTCAACTACTCAATAAACTGAAAGTAAAAACTGCCTGTCGCAAAGGGCGAGATAAACAGAGGTTGTGAAGGACAAAGTTTTATGCGGCAGGATGAATCCTGCCGTTTTGTTTTGCGCGGCCGGAAAACAGCATAAGAGGATACGTATGGGAAAAAAGTCGTACACACAGGCTCCGGTGTCAAAAGGCGCGGACATAGAGATGGAAATAAAGGACCTTGCCTACGGCGGGGATTCGGTGGGCGACTTCAGGGGTATGACCGTTTTTATGCCTTACGGCGTGCCAGGCCAGCGCGTGAAAGCAAGGATTGTCGAGGTGAAAAGGAACTTCGCGTCAGCCCGGCTTTTGAAGGTTTTGCGCGAATCCGCAATATATAAAAAGCCTGAATGCCCGTATTTCGGCGTATGCGGCGGCTGCGACTGGATGAACATAAAACAGGACAAGCACGGGGAGTTCAAGCAAAAATTCATAAAACGCATGCTTGAAAAAATATCCGGACTTGACAATGTGGCTGTTAACCCCGTCCTGGAATACGAGGACCCCTTTCACTACAGGAACAGGGCGCAGTACAAGGTGGCAAGGGAAGGCGCGAGGATAATAACGGGATTTTACAAGGCCAGGTCCCATGATGTGGCACAGGTTGACAAGTGCCTTATAGTTGCGCCGGTGATTAATGAGGCGGCTGCAGCCATACATGAGGCGCTGAACGAAAGGCAGAAGGAAGTTGAGGTTTACAGCGAGATAAGGCGCAGGGGTTACTTAAGGCATATAGCGATAAGGGCGAACAGGCAGGGACAATATCTTGTGACTTTTGTGGTATCCGACAGGGAGATAAAGCCTTTTGTACGGGAAATTGCCGAAATGCTTAAGGAAAAAGTGCCCGGCCTCGCCGGCGCGGTTATCAACATAAACAGGGACGAAGGAAACGCGGTATTCGGCGAGAGCGAGAGGGTTGTATGGGGAAGCGCGCATATAACAGAAAACGCGGGCGGCATAGGGTTCAAGCTGGATTCCTCGGCGTTTTTCCAGGTGAACGCCTCTATGCTGGAAAAAATGGCCGACTTTGTCTGCCGCAACATACCTGAAAATTCGGTTGTCCTGGACCTGTACGGCGGGGTCGGAGCGCTTACGCTGCCGTATCACGCCAAGTACGCCAGGATTTACAGCGTTGAAAGCGACAAAAAGGCCGTGGAAAGACTTAAGGAAACCGCCAGGCTCAATGACATTGGAAATGTGGAAGCCATAAATGAGCCTGCTGAGAGCGCGGGCCCGTTGCTTATGCGGGAAAAGAGGATTGACGCTGTGGTGGTTGACCCGCCGAGAAAGGGACTGCATCCCGGGCTGCTGCCGGCGCTGAAAAAAAGCGGCATAAAGCGGATAATCTACATATCCTGCAACCCTTCCACTTTCGCGAGGGACATAAAGGAACTGAAGGAGGATTATTTCCTGCGGGAAGTGACGCCGCTGGACCAGTTCAGCCAGACTTATCACGTGGAGGTCATGAGCCTGCTGGAGCTAAAAAAGAGTTGATGATTTATATTTGATATTTGACAGTGAAAAAATCAGGAGTATTGGCCATAAAATGCAAAATTGCAATATGAGGACAGGAGTTAAGAGCTGACGTGATAAAAGTATACATACACACCTTCGGGTGTCAGATGAACGAGTACGATTCAGAGCGAATGCTCGCGGCGCTGGCGCAGGCCGGGGGGTTTTTGTCAGTAAACAATGAGGCAGAAGCGGACGTCGTAATAGTGAACACCTGCAGCGTGAGGAAACACGCCGAGGAACGTGCGATGTCCTATATAGGCAGGCATGTGAAGGACAGGAAGGTGATTGTGGCAGGATGCATGGCGCAGAATTTAAAAGACGGCCTAAAGCGGCAGTTTCCGGGACTGCATGCGGTCGTGGGGACTTCGTCCTTTGACGAAATAGCGGATATAATACTGAGCGGCGGCGTCTTCACACAGGAGGGAAAAGACGCGTATTCGTTGCGCTTAAAAAGGCCAGCAAAGGTCCGCGCTTTCCTTGCTGTCATGCGGGGCTGCGACAATTTCTGCTCATATTGCATAGTGCCGCATGTGAGGGGCAGGGAACAGAGCCGGCCTTACATGGAAATACTGGATGAGGCGTCAATGCTCGCCTCTGCGGGCACAAAGGAAATAACCCTGCTCGGCCAGAACGTGAATTCTTACATGGACTCCGGAACGGATTTTCCGGATTTGCTTGCGAAGCTGGCCGGCATAGCCGGAATAAAGAGGATCAGATTTATGACGTCCCATCCAAAGGATTTAGGCGAGAAGCTGGTTGCGACCGTGGCCGGCAACACGAAAATATGCAGGCATATACATTTCCCCGCTCAGTCAGGGTCTGACAGGATACTGGCGCTCATGAACAGGAAATATACGGCAGCCGAATACTGCCGGAAAGTGGCGATGATAAGGGAAAAAATCCCGGGATGCGCGGTTACCACGGACTTCCTGCTGGGGTTTCCGTCCGAGACCGGCGCTGATTTCATGGAAACAGCCAGGATGGCTGAAGAACTCAGGTTTGACGATGCCTATATTTTCAAGTACTCTTCAAGGCCGGGAACAGCCGCGGCAGACATGGACGACGATGTCCCTGAGGCTGAAAAGAAAAGGCGGGTAAATTACCTCCTTGATTTGCAGAAAAAAATAAGCGAAGATATTAACAAAAGCCTGGTGAATACCGTACAGGAGGTCCTGGCTTATACTGTGGCCGGCGGTGAACTGAGGGCTCTTACAGGCACGAACAAAAGGGTATATATAAAGAAAGGCCGTTTAAATCCCGGAGACACGGCGAAAGTCAGGATAACAGGGGCCGGGCCGGGTTCTCTTGACGGGGAGGTTTTATGATGAGGAAAAAGACCGCGCTCATGGGTTGTTTCGCGATAATTGCGCTTATGGCGTGCGCCGCTCTCTACGCCATGAACGAGGAAGAATCGTATATAAACGCCATGGACAAGTACAACAGGAAGGAATTTGCGGAAGCGCAGAAGCTGCTTGCCGAATTCGGCGCAAAGTACCCTGACAGCAGGTTCAGGCCTAACGTGATGCTGAAGCTCGCCGAGCTTGAAAAGGATTTCAGCGCCGCTGAGTCAATATACAGGCAGGTTATAAAGGAAAAGCCGGACTCCGAATTTGAGGCTGAAGCCGTATTCTCCCTTTCAAGGCTGTATTTTACGCGCGCAGAGTACCTGAAATCATTGGAATACGCCGGGATTATAATGGGAAAATTCAGGGACACGGTATGGATAGAGCCGGCGTATCATTACGCCATGATGTCAAAAAACGCCCTTTCTGACTATGACGGCGCATTAAAGCTTTACCTTGAATACACGGCCAACGGAAAATATTTTATGTTCAAAGAAAGGATAAGGCTGGCTTACGCTGAAGCGCTTTTAGGGCTTAAAAAATACGCTGAAGCTGCTGCCGCGTTTGCTGCCGTAGCCGGGAGTGACGGCGAGAACAGGTATATTTACAAGCCTGATGTTTACGCGAAAGCGGCTTATTGTTTTTCAAAGTCCGGTAATGATTCGGCGGCGGAAAAGTATATTTATGAGCTAAAGGCCAGGTATCCGGAATCAGCTGAGGCAAGGGCGGGAGGTGTTTTCGCCGCGTCCACTGAGGTTCCGGTGAAAACCCCTTTCAAAACTCCTGTTAAAACAGCCGCGCCGACCGCAAAGGCTGTTGCGGGAAAATTCTTTACAGTACAGGTCGGCGCTTACAGCAATGAAAAGCTGGCTTCGGATATGGCCGCAAACCTGAAAAAACAGGGTTTTTATGTCTTTACAAAAAACGAGGGCAGGTTCGTAAAGGTGCTTGCTGGCAGGGAAAGCTCAAGAGAGGCTGCCGAGCGTTTAGGCGGGGAGTTAATGAGGAAAAACAGGAACATAAAGTCATATCTGGTCAAGGAAGCCTGGGACTAAAATTGCGGAGGCGCGCATGAAAGAGATATTCGGTGTCTGGGCAAATACACGGCAAATAGTCATTGTGGCTGTCACTGCGGCGGTTTACGCGGGCACGCTCATACCTTTTAAGCCGATACAGATAATTCCGGGCTTAACCGAGCTCAGGCCCGCGAGCGTGATACCGGTTCTTTTCGGAATAATGTTCGGGCCGGCCGCTGCCTGGGGTTCCGCGATAGGGAACCTTATAGCGGACTTTTTCGGAATGCTCACCCCGGCAAGCGCGTTCGGTTTTGCGGGGAACTTCATATATTCATACGCCGCTTTTGCGGTATGGAAGCTCCTTGTAAAGGGCGAAGTCGTGATGAACTTAAAGCAGTCGGCGGTTTTTGTCCTTGCCGCTTTTACTGGAGCCCTGCTGTGCGGCCTGACAGTCGGGCTGGGTGTGTGGGTTTTTAAGCTTGCCCCGTTTGCCGTGGTTTTTACGGTAGTGCTGGCAAATAACACTGTAATGGCGTCGGTACTGGGCCTGATACTTATGAAACTGCTTTATAAAAGGGTTGAAAAAACCGGCCTTATGTATGGGGACAGCTGCGACAACACATGATAGAAATTAAAAACCTCTCATTTTCATATAAAAAGGGCGCGCCTTTGGCGCTTGACAGCATTAACCTTTCCCTTAAGCCCGGGGAAAAAGTCCTTATAGCCGGAAGGAACGGCGCGGGCAAGACAACTCTTTCAAAAATAATTGCAGGATTAATGCCGCAGGTACAAAAGGGGCATGTTTCAGGCACATATCTTTTTGACGGTATGGACATGCTGCGTATGGAAAGGAGCCGTACGGCACCGCTTGCGGCAGTGCTGCTTCAGGATTTTGAGTCGCAGCTGACATGCGCCACTGTCAGGGAGGAGCTGGTCTTCTACCCTTTAAACCTGGGCGTGCCTTATGAGCGCGCTAAAAAAGCCGCGGAGAACCTTGCTTTAAAGTTCGGCATTGAGGGTCTTCTTGACCGGGATCCTATGAGCCTGTCGGGCGGTGAAAAACAGAAAGCGGCGCTATTGAGCCTTTTGATTGCGAATCCGGGACTTTTGGTCCTTGATGAGCCTTTTACCGACATTGACCCGGCTTCACAAAGGTTCCTGCTGGATTTTTTGGATTCAGGCACGTTCAGAGGCTGCCTTGTAGTTATGGAACAGTCGCTGAGCTATTACAGGTCTTTTGACAGGATAGTCCTTATGGATGACGGAAGGTTTATTAAGGAAGGCGGGCGGGAAACAGCCGGTGAATTTGAAGCCTTAAGGCAGGCGGGAATCAAGCCCCCGGATCTTGTATCAGCTTGCGGCGGCTTTATCAGCGGAGGTTTCTCCGAAGCGGACCTTATAAGGGAGGCGAAATACTTTGACCCGCAGGAACACGAAAAACTGTCCGCAAACTACGCGAATCCCTCGCCTTTAATGTACGAGGTCTCGGGTTTGCAGTACCAATATCCCGAAAGCAGGGAATACGCGCTCACGGGCGTGAGCCTGTCGATAAATGAAGGCGATTACCTTGTGGTTTTGGGCGCCAACGGTTCGGGCAAGACCACGCTTATGAAGGTACTTGCCGGCATTTACGGCCATAAAAAAGGCACGGTGCTTTTCAGGGGCCGGAACATATCCGCGGAGATGATGAGGGGCAGGGCCGGCTATGTTTACCAGAACCCGGACAACCAGATTTTCGCCGAGACTGTATTCGACGAGATAGCTTTTGCCCTCAGGATGAAAAGACTGCCGGAGAACATTGTGGTGAAAAAGACAGAAGCCATAATGGACGTTTTTGGCATCACGCAAAAGCGGGGGCTTGACCCTTTTTCCCTGCCGAAAGGCGACAGGCAGCTTGTCGCCTGCGCTTCGGTCCTTGTAATGGAGCCTGAGGTAATAATCCTTGACGAACCAACTACGGGGCTTGACGCGGCGGCGCTTGAGACAATGATGAAAGTCATAGACGGCCTGAACCGGTCCGGGAAGACCGTAATCATAATTACCCACTATATGGATGTGGCCGCAAGATACGGAAGAAGGATAGCGGCCATGAGCGGCGGGCGCGTGGCGTATTGCGGGCCTAAAAGGGAATTTTTCGGCAATGACGCGCTCTTAAAGGAATCCGGGGCAATGCGGACGGATATCATGGAACTTTCGCTTAAGCTTAACGGCAGGCTGCTCCTGACCGCGGAGGAATTCGCGGCCTGCTGGAAGGACAAATAAATGGGCATAATGCTTTACAGTGACAAAAAGACCGCTGTTCACGGCCTTGACCCGCGCGTCAAGCTGGCGGGCCTGTTGTGGCTTTTTTTCGCAGCTGCCATATCATCTGACACGCTGTCGCTGGCCGTTGTGTGCGGCATAAACCTTGTCTTTTTCATAATATCCGATACTGCGGCAAGCCTGAAAAAAACCGGGCTCATGGTTGCGCTGATAGGCTGTGTCACGTTCATGCTTTGGATTGTTTTTTACAGGGGAGAAGAGGCGGGAAGGTATGCTTTCAGTTCCGCCATGTCGCTGAGGTTTGTCAGCATGCTGCTCTCAGGCATACTGTTCCTTTCGGTGACTTCGGCCGAGGAAATTGTGAACGGGTTAAGGCTGGCGGGCCTTCCGTATCCTGCCGCTTTTACCGTGGCGCTTTCAATAAGGCTGGCCGGCTCGTTTATGAACACTGCTTTTGTAATAGCGGAGGCCCAGGCCGCAAGGGGCAATGACGCTGTACGGGGAAGCATAATCAGCAGGATAAAGGCCTTCGCGCCGTTAATGGCGCCACTGATTTTAAACGGGATAAAGAAGGCCGAAACCCTGCATCTTGCGCTTGAGTCAAAGGGTTTCTCGCCCGGAAAAGCGCCGGATATAAAGGGAAGGTACATGCTGCGGAATACGGACAGGATTGCGCTTGCAAGCTTTCTTGCCGCGTCAGCCGCGATGATTTTATATAAGGTTTTGTCTTAGGGCAGTCTTAGGGCATTTAATGTTTGCCAACGTAATTATGTTGAAGTATAATGGGTATAATTCGGAACGATAAGGAGGAATCATGGCGGAAAAAAACGAAAAACCACCTCTAAGCCTTAAAATGGTGCAGAAGACATCCATTCTCGGCACTGACAAGGAAGGTAATACAACCTACAAAATGAGCTTTTTCATTGACGACAAGCCTGTGAAATCAAAGGGCGGTATGGAAGTTTACGCCATAGAGGTCATAAACAAAGACGGCGTCCTGATACGCTACGAGCTCTTCGGGGAAATACCGGACGGAGTGGTGTCGGAGTATTATGAGACAGGCGAATTGATGCTTGAAAAGAGCTATTTTAACAGCCAGAAAAACGGGCCGTACAAGCTGTATTACCCTTCCGGCGCTGTCTGGAAAGAGGGTAAGTTCGCCAGCGACCAGATGGTAAGGCTGAAGACCTACGCGGAGAACGGCAAGCTTTTAACTGACAAGATTTTCGCGGAAATAGTGAGCATAAGGACCGGCGAGACAGAGGTGTTTTACAAGAACGGAAGGGAAATAGCCAGGTGGATTCATGAGAAGGATGGGGTTGTGAAAAAGTACGGGGAGACAATAGACGGCGTGGTGCAGTATTTTGTTGACAACACCCTTAAGGAAGAGCACATATACGACGACGGTTTTGTAGTCGCGATAAAGAAATATAACAAAAAAGGCCAGGTCCTGAGCGAGAGGACTTTTGAAAAGGGCAGCGGCCCGACAAATATTTAAGACATTGACAGCGAAACGCGTGTATGATAACATTTTTTTGATTTATAAAACACGGGGTGGTAGCGGCAGGCAAAAACCTGCCGCGCCTGAGATAATACCCGACGAACCTGATCCGGATAATGCCGGCGGTAGGGAAGAAGTTTAAAGTTTAGAGTTGAAAGCAGAATGCTGTAAGCAAAAACTCAAAACAAGCCTCCCTTTGCCGGGAGGTTTTTTCATTCCGGGGGACGGGTAAAACCTCGTAAAACAATTAAAAGGAGGTTTTTATCATGGCAGACTTGCCGGAGATTGGAAAGATTTCGCCCGAGATTTTTGACGAACTGATCTACCCTAAGCTGGGGAAAAAGACAAACAATGTGCTTGTCGGGCCGCAGCACGGAGTGGACATAGGCGTTGTGGACCTGGGCAACGGCAAGGTCATGGCCACGACCACTGACCCGGTGTTCATAGTGCCTGAATACGGCTTTGAAAAGGCCGCCTGGTTCGCCATACACATACTTGTGTCAGATGTGGTGACCAGCGGCCTAAAGCCCACTTACATGTGCATAGACTTAAACCTGCCGCTTTCCATAAAAAAGGAAGAATTGACGCAGATGTGGCAGGTCATGGCACGGGAGTGCGAGAACATGGGGATTTCCGTCATCTCCGGCCATACCGCCAAGTACGACGGATGCAATTATCCGATGGTCGGCGGCGCCACAGTAATGGCCATAGGCGATAAGGATAAGTACATAACCCCGAGGGACGCGAAAGCGGGTGACAAGATAATAATAACAAAGGGCGCCGCAATAGAGGCTGCGGGGCTTTTTGCCGCTGCCATGCCCGCCAAGATTGAGCGGATTTTTGGCGCGGATTTCGCGAAAAAGGCCGGGGAAATATTCTACAAGATGTCAGTGGTTGAGGACGCGCTGACTGCCGCTTCTGTAGGTGTCAGGGAAAACGGAGTCACTTCTATGCACGACGCCACGGAATGCGGGATATGGGGCGGCCTGTATGAAGTGGCTTCGGCATCCGGAGTTGGAATGCGCATTGAAAAGGACAATATAATTGTTATGCCGGAGATAAGGCAGATCTGCGAGAAATTCGGCATGGACCCGTATTCGTCAATCAGCGAAGGTACGCTGCTTATAACCTGCAGGCCGCACAAGGCGGCAGCTGTTGTAGGCGCGCTGAAATTGAAGGGCATAGATTCTTCAATAGCGGGTGAGGTTGTTGAAAAGGAAAGGGGCATTACGGTGATTGAATCGGGCAAGGAGAGAAAGCTAGAACACCCGCGCGTTGACCCTTTCTGGCAGGCCTTTGCCAGGGAGCTGAATATACCATGAATAAATTGCGGCAGGTGACTTTCAATGCTATGTGCCTGCTCGCGGCATTTTTACCTGCCGCGACAGCCATGGACACCATGGAAATAATCGTGGACGCTTCAAGCGACGGGAAATATTACGAGAGCGTTTACGGCCTTTCGGAAATCGGTGAAATCAAGCCAAGGTCGGCCGCTGAGCTGATTTCTGACGCGGCAGGTCTGAACATTACATCCAAAAGCTTCCCGCTTCTCCAGGCGCATGCGCGCGTAAACGGCGGGTCCTTTGAGCAGGTTTTGATATTTCTTGACGGGTTCAGGATGAACAGCGTCCAGACAGGCCACTACAATTTTGACCTGCCGGTTACGATGCTTGACATAGCTGCTGCCGGCGTATCAGGCAGGGCCGGTTACGGCGCGTTCTCCGGTTTTGTGGACTTAATGACCATAAGGCATGAAAAGGACGCTTTAAGGGCCGCCGCGGAATACGGCTCCTATGACACGTGGTACAGCGCTTTTTCCGGGACCAAGGTGATCGGGGACTTTAGCGCGACACTGTCTGCTGAAAACAGCGGCTCAGCCGGATACCACAAGGCCACGGATTACCTGGCCGGCACATATTTTATGAAGCTTGAAAACAGGTCCTTTGGCTACAATTCTTTGTCAGCCGGGTATTCGGAGAAGGATTACGGCGCGTTTGACTTCTATACGCCGGGCAAGAACCTGCCGTCGCGTGAATACGTGAGCACTCGCTACGCGAAAATAGAGTCAGAACCCTTTGATTTCCTGTCAGCCGAGGCGCATGTAAAATCCCATTATGACCATTTCATACTCAACGCGGACAACCCTGTATACCAGAACAGGCACACTGAATGGGTTTATGGCGGCAGCGTAAAAGGCGAATACAGGTTTTCAGAAGGGCTCTTGGCGCAGCTTTCCTACGCATTTGACAGGGAGGAAATCCTAAGCTCAAAGCTCGGCACAAGGAGCAGGAACAGGCATGCGGCTGACCTGACTTGCGGCTATGAGTTTGAGTCCTTGACGCTGACCGGTTCTCTGGGAACGGAAAAATACGACGTGTATCCCGGTTTTGAAACGTTAAGGTCAGCTTCGGCAACATACAGGATTTCTGAGGAAATAAGCTTGAAAGCCTGGCTTGGAAGGGGCATAAGGTACCCGAATTTTACGGAACTTTATTATTCCGACCCCTACACTGTCGGGAACGCGGGGCTTGACCCTGAACTTTGCGATGATTACGGCGCGGGCGCGGATTTTAACACGGGAACGGTAAACGCGCGAGTGTCCGCCATATTCAGGAACGCGTTTGGGCTCATAGACTGGGGAAAGGAAAGCCCGTCTGACACGTACTGGCAGGCGAAAAATATAGGGCTTGTGAGCACTGCGGGACTTAACGCGGATGTTTCCGCGGCTTTAGGTCCGGTGAAAGTTTCGGCAGCATATTCGGTTTATGACTACATAATATCGCGGCAGTATCTGCCAAAGTACGGGGCTTCCTATTTAAAGAACCGGCTTTCAGCTTCATTGGACGCGGATGTGCTTGGTTTCAGCTGCCGTATAACATATGCGTTCAGGAATTACATAAACAGGCAGGATTACTGCAGTGAGACGGGCATTTCCGTGTCAAGGAAAGTCCTTGATAACCTTGAGGTTACAATAAGGGCTGACGATGTTTTTGACCGCAGGTATGAGGACAGCCCCGGCATTCCCGCGCCGGGACGTATGGTGTCATTAAGGCTGGAAGGCTCGCTATAGGTGCCGTAAACAAAACACACGCCCTTTGCGTCTAAATTCAAATTGCCTTGAATAAGGCAGTCTCATGTAATATAATCTCATTTATGACGCAATAAGGAGGACGTGATGAAAAAAATGATTTTATTGACGGCTTTTGTCGCTGTGGTTTTGGGTATAAGCACGCAATCACAAGCTTATACCCAGGGAAGCCAGCACGCTATAGCGAAAAAATGGGCTGACCCCGACCAGGCGCCTGTAGTGATGTTTGACCCTGACACAGGCGCTGCCCTTGGCTATATATTATACGCGGACCTTGACGGAAACGAGGGCGATGAGATAATAATACCTTATAAGACAAGGATAAAGGTTGCGGACAGGGAGTCAAAAGCCAGCGCTTTCATGCAGGTCTTATCACTTGATGTCATAAGGAACGATAAGAAGATAAGGGGTTTTATTGAGATAGAACTGGCTTATGCCTACACGCCGAGGCCTTATGTCACGGCTGAGCGTGTTTTCCCAAATGAGCCGGCAAAGCTGTTTCTTATGGTTTATGACGGCATAGACAAAAAGGACAAGGTAAAGCAGGCTGACAAAAGACTCACCATACTCTGGAACGGCATGGCGCAGGCTGACAAGGACAGGGAAAAGCAGGAATTTGAAAGCGTGAAAATGCCGTGGAAGTTCATATTGAGGCAGTTTGCCTCAGGCACGCCCACAGTTACTGAGTTTTACTCAAAAACTGACGAAAGCTGGGGAAAGTTTTACATAAGGACACTGCTGAAGGGCGAAGCCTGGCCTCCTATCCCGATGAAGGACATAAAGGCGTTTGAGGACGAGGTAAAAAAATACCAGGACCATATTTTCTGGGAATACTCCTATTAAGGACAATTAATAATTATTAATTAATAATGAATAATTAAGAAATTACAACCTGAGGAATGCCATACATAAATATCAAGTCAGTTGTTAATTATTCCTTGTCGCCGATAAAACGGTTTTCCCGCCTGCCTAAATTCCGGACTTTTTCCACCACCCATGTTGACCACATGTCCGCGTAGTGTATCAATAATGTAAGCGGGTACGGGTCACCCTTTATGTCCTCCCAGGAGGGCACGAAAGGCCCGTCGTGATAGGCAATGGCCTGCAGTTCGTCCTGCGTAAGGTCCACGAACTTGGAAACGAGAAGCGCGCTTTTGTGCGCGTTGCCGTAACCCAGCTGTTCCCTGTTCCAGTTGTAAGGCTGTTTATCCCTGTTCCATTCCTCGTTTTTCATATATGTGCTGTGCCCGAACCCGTCTGTCACCTTGTGCGCGTCGTGGAAAAGCGAACAGAGTATTACTGACTCGTCTGGAAAATCCGGCAGAAGCTCTTTCTTCAGCTTGAGCGCGAGTTTCGCGACCCCTGTCACGTGTATGACGAGGCCGCCTTCAAAGCACAGGTGGTATTTGGTTGAGGCAGGCGCGCTGTATAGCCCGTGTTTTTCAAGATAGGCGTTTAAGTCCTTTACGCCCTTGCGCGAAAGTATGCGGCTCAGGAGTTCCTCGTATTCTTTTCTTGCCGCTGACAGGTCAGCCATTTATTTCCTCCTTTTTGGCCCTGCGTATTTGGCGCGAAGCGGGCCTGGCTAAAGACAAAGAATTAAGCTTGTTGAGTTATGGTACAACAATTCAGGCCGCAAGTAAAGTATGACTTATATGACAGATATATTATCAACTACATGACAATACTTATTTCATCCTGCCATTTTAGGCACTTGCATCCTGCTAAAAAACTCTTATAAATATTAGGAAAACTCAGTTTGCCTAAGCTAACACGTTAAAAAGTGGATAATTATTTCTGAACATTAAAAAAGTAAGCGTATTTATTGAATAATAAGCATATTGACATACTATATATTGTGTATCGCAATATAAAAACAGGTATGCATATACAATATATGCGGTATTTTTCATAAAAGTTTTCTTGACAATGACCTGCTTATACAATATATTGTGTATCAAGGATAAGGTGAATACAATCAGCAAAAACAATCAGCTATCCTGTATTTATAAAAATGTAAAAAGGACGGGGAGCGGCGCATGGCTAAGGTTATGTATATTTTAAAAAGGAACGGTGAGCTTGTTCCTTTTGAGGAAGAAAAAATCACCAACGCGATATTCAAGGCATTCAAGGCCAATAATGACTATGACCGGGAAAAAGCGGAGAAAATATCAGCACAGGTTACTTCCATAATCAATGTAGTTTATAAGGACGGGAAGACCCCGACCGTTGAAAACGTCCAGGACATAGTTGAGACAACGCTTTTAAACAACGGATATACCCAGATAGCCAAGTCATACATCCTTTACCGCGACCAGCACGCGAAGATGAGGGATGTAAAAAACCTGCTGAAGGACTCAACTACGCTTGTGGACGATTACCTGCGCAAGCTTGACTGGAGGATAAAGGAAAACTCCAACATGAGCTATTCGCTGCAGGGGCTCAATAACCATGTCTCTTCAATTATCACGTCAACTTACTGGCTGAACAAGATATACACGCCCGAGATAAAGCAGGCGCACATAGACGGCGACCTTCACCTGCATGACTTAGGGCTTCTCTCTGTTTATTGCTGCGGCTGGGACTTGAAAGACCTGCTGTTCAGGGGTTTCGGCGGAGTGGAAGGAAAAATAGAGTCGGCTCCTCCTTCACATTTTGAGTCTGCGCTGGGCCAGGTGGTCAACTTTTTCTATACCCTGCAGGGAGAAGCTGCGGGCGCGCAGGCTTTCGCGAACTTTGACACACTGCTCGCGCCCTTCATCAGGCATAACGGCCTGTCGTACGAGGAAGTCAAGCGCGCGATGAGAAGGTTCCTTTTCAACATGAACATACCAACGAGGGTAGGTTTCCAGACGCCTTTCACCAACATAACAATGGATCTGACCGTGCCGGGCAACATGAAGGATGAGGCCGTGGTCATAAACGGCGAAATTCAGAACTCCACTTACGGCGAATACCAGGAAGAAATGTACATGTTAAACCGCGCTTTCGCTGAGGTCATGCTTGAAGGAGACTCAAAGGGCAGGATATTCACTTTCCCGATACCTACATACAATATTACAAGGGATTTTGACTGGGACAACAGGGAGCTTGACCCTGTATGGGAAATGACAGCGAAATACGGCATACCGTATTTCGCTAACTTTGTAAACTCGGATATGAGCCCCGATGACGCGCGCTCAATGTGCTGCCGCTTAAGGCTGGACAACAGGGAATTAAGAAAAAGGGGCGGCGGACTCTTCGGTTCCAATCCGCTCACCGGGTCAATCGGCGTAGTCACTATAAATATGCCGAGACTCGGTTACAAGTTCAAGGGAGACAAGGCCGCGTTCTACAAAGAGCTTGTATATCTTATGGACTTGGCGAAGGAAAGCCTTGAAATAAAGCGTAAAATGCTTGAAAAACTAACGGAAAACGGGCTTTATCCTTATTCAAGGCATTACCTTGAAGGCATAAAGTCAAGGACGGGCAGGTACTGGACAAACCATTTTTCCACAATCGGCCTTATAGGCATGAACGAATCTCTGATAAATTTTATGGACAAGGACATAACCACAGAGGAAGGAAAGGCGTTTACAATTGAGGTCCTTGAATTTATGCGCGACAGGCTGATGGATTACCAGAAAGAGACAGGCAATTTTTATAACCTTGAAGCGACCCCGGGAGAGGGCACTTCATACAGGCTCGCCAAGATTGACAGGGAAAAATTCCCGCAAATCAGGACAATGGGCGCAAGGGAGCCGTATTACACAAATTCAACCCAGCTTCCTGTATTTCACACAAAGGATGTTTTCAGGGCTCTTGAGCACCAAGACCCGATACAGACGAAATACACCGGCGGAACAGTCTTTCACGTATTCCTGGGAGAGAGGATAAGCACAATCGAAGCGACTAAAAGCCTGGTGCGCAGGATAGCTGAGAGGTTTCGCCTGCCTTACTACAGCCTGACACCTACTTTCTCGGTGTGCCCGGTACACGGCTATCTTGCAGGCGAACACAAGGACTGCCCTGTATGCAGGAACGAAATGCAGGAAAAAATCAGAAATCAGATAACAGAACTAAAGGAAAAACTGACGGTATAAATGTTGAATTTTCAATATAAAAAAAGCCCGAAAGGGCAAAAATAAAACTGCAGGAGGAAGAAATGGAAAAAAAAGAAATACTGGCGGAGATTGAAAGGCTGGAAACAGAACTTGCTTCGGTAAAAGGGACGGAGTGCGAGGTTTACAGCAGGATAGTCGGTTATTTTAGGCCCGTAAAACAGTGGAACAACGGCAAGCAGGAAGAATACGGGGAAAGGAAAACTTTTGAAGTGTCGTACGAACCTGCGGCACGTGCCTCATAATATCGACAAGAATATTTGATAATGAGAATAAACGGCTTTGAGGGGGTGTCATTGATTGATTACCCCGGAAAAATTTGCTCAATAGTATACACGTCGCCTTGTAATTTCAGGTGCCCTTTTTGCCATAACCCTTCGCTTGTGACCGAAAACAAGCGGCTTCTTGATACCGAAGAAATACTTTCAGAGATTTCGTCAAGAAACGGCTTCATTGAAGCGGTTACTGTAACTGGCGGGGAACCTACTCTTCAGCCCGGGCTATTTGAATTTCTGTCGCGAGTTCGTTCCATGGGGCTTTTGGCAAAAATAGATACAAATGGTTATTATTTTGAAGTCGTTGAGAAACTGATAAAGGACAACCTTGTGGATTTTATAGCCATGGATATCAAGACTTCACCAGAAAAATACCCGATTGCTACGGGACTTAAAAATTCATGGAAAAATGCAGGAAAAACCCTTAAATATATAATAAAAAGCGGTATTAACCATTGTTTCAGGACTACTGCTGTGCCGGGAATAACGGATGAAGAGGACTTCAGGGAAATTGCGAAACTTATAAAGGGCGCGAAGCTGTATGTCATACAACAGTTTGAGAACGACATTACACTTGACGAGTCGATGAAGGACACAAAGCCTTACACGGAAAAGGAGCTTGCTGTTTTCACTGCAATCGCGGAAAAAAGCGGGGTAAGTGTAAAGGTGGAAAACCTGGCTGTAACAGCCTGACAGGCAGAAGGAAAAAACGGCGCGGGAAACCGCGCTTTTATTATTTTATGGATAAACAAAAATTCGTGTGATATAATTTTAACGTTTTTAAATGCGTATATATAATATGAGGAGGACAGGTAAATGGAAATTAAAGAAGGGTTGTTTACATCCGAGTCAGTTACCGCCGGCCATCCTGATAAGGTGGCTGACCAGATATCGGACGCCGTGCTTGACGCTGTCTTTTCACAGGACCCAAACGGAAGGGTTGCCTGTGAGACTCTCCTTGCCAAGGAACTTGTTGTCGTGGCCGGCGAAATAACTACGACCGCAAATGTTGACTTTGAGAAAGTCGCCAGGGAAACGCTGCGCGAAATAGGATACACCTCGCCGGAAACGGGCATAGGCTGCG
The DNA here is from genome assembly GCA_964398505.1 of uncultured Spirochaetia bacterium. Classification (GTDB taxonomy): domain Bacteria; phylum Oederibacteriota; class PGYV01; order PGYV01; family CAYNMZ01; genus CAYNMZ01. Next base: position 7,384 of record CAYNMZ010000012.1, on the reverse strand, counting down.
ACACGTGCAAGGTCATAGTGTCGGTCTCAAAGCAGTCGCCTGACATAGCGATGGGCGTTGATGAAAAGGGTAAAAAGGAGCAAGGTGCGGGCGACCAGGGCATGATGTTCGGTTACGCGTCGGACGAGACGCCGGAACTTATGCCGCTTCCGATTGTGCTGTCGCACAGGCTAGTTGAAAAACTTCATGATTTAAGAAAGGACGGCACGCTGCCGTATCTTCGTCCTGACGGCAAGTCGCAGGTTTCCGTGGAATACAGGGACGGAAAACCTGTAGCGATAACCGCAATCGTTGTGTCAACACAGCATACTCCTGACGTTACTTTGGAAAAGATCAGGAAGGATATTATAGCTAAAATAATAAACCCCATAATCCCGAAGAAGATGATAAACAAGAATACGAAAATTTACGTTAACCCGACAGGAAATTTTGTTATTGGCGGCCCTTTAGGTGACACGGGAGTTACGGGCAGGAAGATAATAGTTGACACATACGGAGGCATGGGAAGGCATGGTGGCGGCGCTTTTTCGGGCAAGGATCCGTCAAAGGTTGACAGGTCAGCTGCGTACATGGCCAGGTATGTGGCGAAAAACATAGTCGCTGCCGGGCTAGCGAAAAAATGCGAGGTTCAGCTCTCTTACGCCATAGGCGTTGCGGAACCCACTTCCATACTTGTAAACACTTTTGGCACAGGGACAATATGCGAAAAGGACCTTTCGGAAATAGTGAGAAAAAATTTCAACCTGAAGCCGCGGGGAATAATTGAGACACTCAATTTAAGAAGGCCCATATTCAAGGCTACTGCCGCTTACGGCCATTTTGGCAGGAGCGGTACCGGCTTTACGTGGGAAAAGACAGACAAGGCTGCTGCGCTGAAAAAGGCGGCTGCCGCGCTAAAGAAGTCCTGTAAAAATACGCCTGCTGAGAAGACAAAGGCGAAAAAGGCAAAAAAGAAATAGAGGGAATTAAGCCTTAGTTGTTGAAAGACATGAGAAGGATATAATTAAGGATAAGGATATGCATATTCCTAGCGATACGGACAAGCGAAGCTGACAAGGAGAAAACATGAAAAAATACGATATAAAGGACATAGGGCTTGCTGCTGAGGGTAAGCGCAGGATAGAGTGGGCAGAAAAGAACATGCCCGTATTAAGGCTCATTAGGGAGGATTTCAGGAAAAACAAGCCCTTAAAAGGCCAGACCCTTGTAGCCTGCCTGCATATTACCACTGAGACCGCGAACCTTCTTTGGACATTGAAAGAGGGAGGGGCAAAGGTAGTGGCTTGCGCGTCAAACCCGCTTTCAACGCAGGATGATACTGCGGCGGCCCTTGTAAAGTACCATGACATACCTGTTTACGCCATAAAAGGCGAGTCTAATAAGGTATATTACTCGCATATACTTGCGGCGCTTGAGCACGGGCCCACGCTTACCATGGACGATGGCGCTGATACTGTCTCGGTAATACATAAAACCCACAGGCACCTTATACCGGGCATAATCGGAGGCACAGAAGAAACAACCACCGGAGTAATCAGGCTAAGGGCCATGGAAAAAGAAGGTGTGCTGGAATACCCGATAATAGCCGTAAATGAGGCCATGACAAAGCATTTCTTTGACAACAGGTACGGAACTGGACAGTCCACTCTTGACGGCATAATCAGGGCGACAAATGTCCTGCTTGCGGGCCTTAATTTTGTGGTAGCCGGATATGGCTGGTGCGGCAAGGGGCTGGCCATGAGGGCGTCGGGAATGGGCGCTAACGTTATAGTGACAGAGATAGACCCGATAAAGGCGCTGGAAGCAAAGATGGACGGCTATCTTGTGATGCCTATGTACGAGGCAGCAGCAATAGGCGATATTTTCTGCACTGTGACAGGTGATATAAATGTAATAAGGCGCGAACATTTCCTTAAAATGAAGGACAACGCGATAGTCTGCAATTCCGGGCACTTCAATGTGGAGATAGACCTGCCGGCGCTTGAAAAGATAGCCGTTTCAAAGAAGGAAGTAAGGAGCCTCGTTATGGAATACAGGCTGAAAAACGGCAAAAAGGTGGTTGTACTCGCGGACGGAAGGCTTGTAAACCTTGCGACAGCGGAAGGCCATCCTGCCATGGTTATGGACATGAGCTTCGCGAACCAGGCCAAAGGAGCTGAATACATGGTAAAAAACCACTCGCGGCTTGAGAAAAAAGTTTATAATGTGCCCGAGGACATAGACAGGAAGATCGCGGAAATAAAGCTGAAATCAATGGGAGTTAAGCTTGAAAAGCTTACACCCGAACAGGTGAAATACCTTAATTCCTGGCAGGAGGGAACGTAGCCACCTTAATCTTTACCCTTAATCGCATAAAGGGCTTAATGATAAGGATAAAGCGAAAATTTTCCACAAAGGCGGGAAGAAATTCCCGCCTTTCATATTTATTGACAGAGGGGGCTATTTAATATATAACATTAAGGCACGAGGTGGCGTAGCCAAGTGGTAAGGCACGGGTCTGCAAAACCCTTATTCATCGGTTCAATTCCGATCGCCACCTCCATTAAAAATCCGCAGAACAGATTTTTATTAAGGATGAGGATTAAGGATAAGGAAAAAGGATACCCCCCAAATACCGCAAAAAGAGGGCAAAATGATAAAAAACAAGGCTTTGACATTTACTGTCACCGTATACGCGGTAACCGCGTTGTACTCCCTGCTTTACCTTAAATTTCCGCTGGCCGGGCCGGACAAGATAGTGCCGGGCATCATAACATCGCTTTACATGTTCATTCCGCTTGTGTGCGCCGCGGCGCTGTCAAAGCTGGTATACAGGGAGGGCTTCAGGGAAAGCGTTTCGCTCAAATTCAAATGGTCTCCCTGGTATTTTCTCGCCCTTCTTATGCCTGTCGCCAACGCTTTTCTATCTTTCGGCGCGGCGCTTCTTATGCCGGGCGTATCTCTCGCTCCTGACATGTCAGGCATGCTGTCAAAATTCATGACCATGCTTACGCCCGAGCAGTATGACATGGCCGTGAAGCAGTCGCTGGAGATGAAGGAAATGTTCAAGACGGATTATTATTACCTGATAGTGGGCGCGTTCAGCGCCATAGTCGCGGGAGCCACGATAAACGCGGTCTTTGGCTTCGGAGAGGAAGCGGGCTGGCGCGGGTTCCTGTTCAACTCGCTCAAAGGGCTGGGTTTCTACAGGGCTTCGCTCCTGATAGGAGTAATATGGGGTATATGGCACCTGCCGGTCATCATACAGGGGCACAATTACGGCGAGCACAGGATAGCGGGAATATTCATGATGACGGCCTGGACCGTGCTCCTGACGCCGGTCTTTAATTACGCGGTCCTAAGGACGGGTTCTGTGCTGGCAGCGGCAATAATGCACGGTGTCCTTAACGCGTCGCCGGGAATAGCGCTTGCCTATATAAAGGGCGGAAATGAGCTGACTGTAGGCATAACAGGGGCCGCCGGGTTCATTTCACTGTTGGTTATAAACACCGCGATATATATTTATGAGAGATATATTGCGCGTGAAAAGGTGATATTTTGATGGCTGAAATACACGGCAATGTCCTGCTTGCGTTATTGATATCGCTTTTCGCCGGGCTTGCCACTGGCATAGGCGGTTTTGCCGCTGTGTTCGTGAAAAAAGAGAACAAGTCCTTCCTTTCGCTCGGGCTCGGATTCTCGGCAGGAGTCATGATATATGTTTCATTTATGGAACTTTTAATTCACGCCGGCCAAATGCTTGGAAGCCATTCCGGGCACGGGTATTTCCGAATACTGGGTTTTTTCGGAGGAATACTGGCCGCCGCGTTGATAGACAGGGCCATACCTGAAGGCGTCAACCCGCATGAGTGCGGGCAGGACGGCCCGCACTCCATAAATGAATGCGCTGAAACCCACTCCCACGGGGTGGAAAGAAAACTGGCGCGCATGGGAGTTTTTACGGCTATGGCAATAGCTGTCCATAATTTTCCGGAGGGCTTCGCCACATTCGCGGCCGGCCTAAAGGAACCTACCCTGGGCATTTCAATAGCCGTGGCAATCGCCATCCACAATATACCTGAGGGCATGTCCGTGGCCATACCCATATACTTTGCCACAGGCAGCAAGTCAAAGGCTTTCACGTATTCTCTCCTGTCCGGCCTGGCTGAGCCCCTTGGAGCGTTGATAGGCTATTCGCTGCTCAGGCCTTTCCTGAACGACTTTGTTTTTGGAATAATGTTTGCCGCAGTCGCGGGAATAATGGTTTACATTTCATTTGACGAGCTTTTACCGGCGGCAAGGCGTTACGGTAAGGGTCATATAGTAATAATAGGGCTTACCCTGGGCATGCTGGTAATGGCAATATCACTGGATGTGCTCGGACACGCGCATTAAAATAAAGGCTTTTTTTAGGACTGTAATTTTGGGCTACCGGAACAGGTTTGCGCCTCCCCTTGACACAGCGGTCATTTCCTTATAATATATCTACTGTTTTAAACTTACATTCTTACCGGAGGAAGGAATTATGTCGGAGAATAAGAACCACAATCACAGGGAACACGAACAAAAGCCGCATGAACATAAAGAGCATGAACACAAGGGCCATGATGAAAATAAAAAACACGAGGAACACGCCAAAAAAGAGGAAAAAAAGCAGCACGATCCCTTAAAAGAGGCAAAAGAACAGCTTGCCGAGATGACTGACAAATACATGAGGGCCCTTGCTGAGCTTGACAATTTCAGGAAAAGGGTAAGCAAGGACAAGGAGGATTTTGTCAAGTATACGCGCGGCGATACTGCCAGGACAGTCCTGCCGGTTCTTGACAACCTTGACAGGGCAGTGCATGCCACCAAAGTCACTGACAATGTTGAGTCGTTGAGGAAGGGAGTGGAACTTGTAATAAAACAGTTTGAGGAAGCCCTAAAGGAATTGGGAGTAAAGGAGATAGAGGCAAAAGGAATATTCAATCCGGAATTTCACCAGGTGATGTCAAAAGAAGCAAGTGACAGGCCCGAAGGCGAGATACTGGAGGTTTACCAGAAAGGTTACATGGTGGACGACAAGATTATAAGGCCCGCGCTTGTAAAAGTTGCGTATAAGGAAGAAGTGAAAGCGGCGGATTCCAAGGAACAGCCGTCTCAGGAAACCGATGGTGAAAAGAAGGGCGAAAATATATAAAATTCAATCATGAAATTAAACAAGGATGAAGACTAAAATGCAGGAAGACTTGTACGCGGTTCTTGGAATCTCAAAGACAGCATCGCAGGAAGAGATAAAATCGGCTTTCAGGAAACTGGCAAAGGAATATCATCCTGACATACACCAGGGCGACAAGAAGGCCGCTGAGGAGAAATTCAAGAAAATCGCCGAAGCGTATAAAATTCTCAGCGACCCTGAAACCCGCCAGAAATACGACGCTTACGGCTATGACGGGTTAAGGAGCAGGGGGGGATATTCAGGCGGCTTTGAAGGCTATGACATGAGCGACATATTCTCCGGTTTCTCGGACATATTCGGCGATTTGTTCGGCTTTGAGGCAGGCTCAGCCAGGGGAAGGGGAAGGAGCAGGCGAGTTCACGGCGAGGACATAAGGTATGATTTGTCCATAAATTTTGAGGACCCCGCTTCTGACAGGAAGGAAACAATAGAGATAACCAGGAAAGAACCATGCGAAACATGTCATGGCGAAGGCATAAAACCGGGGACATCCAGGAAAACCTGCCAGACCTGCGGGGGCAACGGCAAGGTCAGGCAGTCGTCAGGATTTTTTTCCATGGTCACAACCTGCCCTTCATGCAGGGGTGAGGGACAGCTGGCCGAGGCATATTGCGATTCTTGCGGCGGAAAGGGTTTAAAGAGCAGGAAACGCAGCATAGAGGTCAAGATCCCGGCCGGCATAGCGGATGGCAATTACCTGAAACTTTCCGGTGAAGGCCATGCGGGCCTAAATGGCGGCGCTCCTGGAGACCTTTTTGTCGTGGTCAATATAAGGGGCCACGAGCTTTTTGAGCGCGACGGAAGCGACGTCATCATGAACCTTCCCGTGACGATTACCCAGGCCGCGCTCGGCGACACCGTTGAAATACCCACTTTGTACGGCAATCAGAAGCTTGAAATTCCGGCGGGCATACAGCACGGGGATATTATGGTTTTAAAGGGCAAGGGCTTTCCCAAACTGAACGAGAAAAACAGGGCTGATATGCATGTTATCGCCCAAATAGAGGTGCCAAGGTCCCTGAATTTAAAGTTGAAAGAAGCGCTGAAACAGGTTAAGATTCTTGAAACGGAAGACAATTATCCCTTGAAGAAAAAAACGGGAAAAATCATAAAAAAATTTTTGAAATGAGGTGTGTCAGAAATGGCAGATGAAAAATTTGACCTTATCGTGGTAGGCGGCGGGCCGGCCGGGCTGACTGCGGCTTATGTCGCCGCTAAGGCGGGAATGCAGGTTATCGTGCTTGAGCGCGGAGATTATTGCGGCTCAAAGAACGTGTTCGGCGGCATATTTTTCACTAATGTGTTGAGGGAAATTATGCCTGATTTCATGACGGACGCGCCGGTTGAAAGGAACGTGACAAAAAGGCGATTTTCTTTCATTACTCCTGACGGGGAGATTGGCGGCGGATTTAAGTTTAACAAATACAATAAGGAACCATACAACAATTCTTTTACGGTCCTGCGCGCGAAGTTTGACAAATGGTTTGCGGACAAGACTGAGGCAGCCGGAGCCATGATAATAACCGGCGCCGTGGTTGACGACTTTATAATGAAGGACGGCAGGATAGCGGGAGTAAAGGCCAGGATGGACGACGGTGAAATAATGGGCGATTGCGTGATACTCGCCGACGGTGTCAATTCATTGCTCGCGAAAAAGCTCGGGTACCACAAGGAACTGGCGCCTGAAAGCACGATTGTAGGCGTAAAGGAGATAATAGAACTGCCTGAGGAGAAAATACGTGACAGGTTCGCGCTTACGGGCAACGAAGGCGCGGCTTACGAGTATTTCGGATATGCCGTGAAGGGCGCAATAGGCTCGGGATTCATCTACACCAACAGGAACACAATATCCGTCGGAATAGGAGCTTCCATTAAGTCAATGATGGAGCACAAGCTCAACCCGAACGACGTGCTTGAATCCTTCAAGAGCCATCCGGTTATAGCGCCCCTTGTAAGGGACGGGGAGCAGAAGGAATACTCGGCGCATCTTATACCTGACGGCGGATATGACGCGCTTTCAAAACTTTACGGGGACAATGTGATGGTTGTCGGGGACGCGGCCGGATTTGTAAACGCCACGCTTTTCCACGAAGGCACGAACCTTGCCATGGAAACAGGAAAGCTTGCGGGCGAGACCGCTGTTGAGGCGTTCGGGAAAAAGGATTTTTCAGCGCCTGCCATGGCCGC
>CAYNMZ010000011.1:0-26125 GCA_964398505.1 uncultured Spirochaetia bacterium | reverse complement strand
AGGCATTTAAAATCATGCGTAAAACCTTACAGCGCGCGTTCCACGCCGCGTTCCCTTAACCCTTGATTTGCCCTGAAAACAATGATAAAATCGCTATATTACACATTTTATGGCGAAGGGTGAAAATTTGAGGACAGCAAATTTCCTGAAAAAAGGCCTTGAAATACTGCTGCTTTTTACCGTGGCTTTCGCGCCGCTTGTTTTTTCGCGGCATGCGGCTGACCCATTCTGGGTGGTTGAGTTTTTTTTCTACAAAACAGCTGTTTCAATGCTGGCGGCTGTCTGGCTAATAAAGGCCTCTGTTGAAGGCAGGTTCACGCTGTTTTTGACGCCATGGAACATACCGATAGCGGGTTTCCTGCTGCTGGGTTCTTTTGGAGCCCTGTTCGCTTCAAACAAACCCGCGTTTTTAAACACCATGTACCTCAATTTATGCAATGCCGCGCTTTTTTTCCTGGTGCTTGACTATGTGTCTGACAGTGAAAAAAACAGGGGCAGGCTCATCCTCGCTGTGCTAATACCGGGTGTACTCATGGCCCTTTACGGCATCATGCAGTCCTTTGGCGCGGACATAATACCCTGGCAGACAAACTTTTCCCGAAGGGCAGCGTCAACTCTAGGAAATCCGAATTTTCTGGCGGGCCACATGGTACTGCTGATACCGATAGCCTATTCCATGCTGATAAAAACGGGCAGGGGTCGCGGGCTCGGAAAGATACTGGCGGCTGTCCTTCTTACTGCGGCCCTGTTCCTGTCCCAGACAAGGGGCGCTTACCTGGCCTATATAGTCTCCTGCGCTGCCCTGCTTGCCATGCTCTGGAAGTATAAACCTGCAGGCGCGGCAGGCGCCATAAGGCCGCTTGTGATTTTCACCTGCGTCATGGCCTGCCTCGCGGCCGGTTACGTGGCCTTAAACGTAAACGCGCGCGAGCGTGTCACAGGGCTGCTTGCGATGAAGGACAAGGAGGCGGGTATCAGGCTTAAGCTGTGGGAAAATACGCTCTATATGATACGCGACAATTTCCTTACAGGCTCAGGAGCGGGGAATTTCCACGTGGTTTACTCATACTACCAGTCAAAATCGCTCAAGCCTTCCGATTACGCTGTGAGCGATTATTATAAAACCGGCCATGCGCACAATGACTTCCTGCATTTCACGGCCGAGTACGGCGCCCTTGCCGCCGGCTTCATGTTTCTTTTCATATACACCCTGTTTAGCGCGGGCATAAGGGCGCTTAAAAGGGGCGCGGGTGACGGTATTTTCATCGCGGCTTTCCTGGCTTCAGCCACAGCCGTCCTTGTCCACGGACTTTTTAACTTCCCCTTCCTGATAGTGCCGACCACGGCTGTTTTCTACGCGCTTGCCGCCTCCTCCGCTATGGAGCAGGATGATTACGAATACAGCGTGGCTGAGGCGCCTGTGCCGCTTCGTCTGGCGTCGGTTTTCGCGGCTGTCCTGCTTTTTGGCGCAGTATGCGTCTTTACGCTGAACCTGCTCTCAAGCGCGTACTTAAGGAAGGCGAGGGAGGCCGATTATTTCAACAGGCCGCAGCAGGCCATGGAGTATTCGGCTGTTGCCGTAGAATTGAACCGATGGAACGAGGAAAACCTGTTTTTCAGGGGCCTTATTTTTGAGAAGGCAGGAGACAATGAAAATGCCTACGATTATTACATTAAAGTATATGATTTAAACCCGGGGCACTGGGAGGCAAATACGGGGCTGTTCGGGTATTACGCGGAAAAAGGCATGAAAAAAGAAGCGCTTTCAACGGCTCTAAATATGCAAAAAATATCCCCTTATTCACTGAAGGCTGTTACAGCCGCAGGCTACGCTTATTACATTAACGGTCTATATGAGCCGGCGGAGAAGATATACCTTGAAGGACTGAAGAACAGGCCGGGCAATTACGACATACTGTACCATTTGTCAGCCGTTTACGGCGCGATTGGCGACGCCGCGCGCGCGGCTGAATTTGCCGAGCAGGCCATTGCGGCCGGCGGGGACAATGCGGGCGCTTACTATAACCTTGCTGTGGCATATTACAGGACAGGCGACAAGAAAAAGGCTATCCAGACGATTGAAAGGCTGCTAAAGGAACACCCTGAGGACCAGAAGGCGATTGAGCTTAAAGAGGCGATGCGAAAATGAGCTTGAACAGGGTATTTCTTGCTGGGCTTGCGGTATTCTGCCTGTCAATGGCTGTTTATATAATCACATTAAATCCTGTGTTCCACGCCAATGACTCGCCTGAAACAGCGGCCTGCGCCTATACGCTCGGTATCCAGCATCCGCCGGGCTATCCGCTTGCGGCCCTTGCGGGCAGGATTTTCACGTTTTTGCCAGTGGGCTCGCCGGGGTTCAGGGTAAACTTAAAGGCCGCCTTTTTCGGAAGCCTGACCTGTGTTATGCTTTTCCTTATACTGCTGGCTGTACTGAAAAATCCCGGAGAAGACGGACCTGCCCCGCTTGTTGCCGCGTTCGCGGCCTCGCTGTTGTTCGCTTTTTCTCCGACTTTCTGGGCAGAAGCGCTCTCGTCAAAGGGCGGCATATACACGCTGAACGCCTTTTTTCTGATGGCCGTAATATGGCAGGTGTTTGAATGGGAGAGGACGAAAAAAATAAAATACATGTATCTGGCAGCTTTCACATACGGCCTGTCCCTTTCAAATCACTGGGAAAGCATGGCTGTCGCAGGGCCGGCGCTGGCGCTTTTTGTCATTCTTGGACTTAATAGGGACGGCTTTTACAGGCGTATAACGCCAAAAAATATTGCTTTTTGCGCCGGCTTTCTTGTGCTCGGCATGACTGTTTACGCCTATCTGCTGATACGTTCCAAGACAGCCATATTGAACTGGGGCAGGCCCGGCACTTTTGCCCAGCTGTTGCAGGTAATACTCAGGGAACAGTACGCTGACCTGGAAAAAGCCAGGAGCATTAGCACTGTCGCGAGCCAGGTTAAGAACGCGGCGATGCTTTTGTTGAACGAGTTTTCTCCTGCCGGGCTTTTGGCCGCGCTGGCTGGCGCTGCCCTTATGCTGTTGAAGAAGCGCCGGGAAAGGGCTGTCTTTTTTCTCGCGCTTGCGGGCACCATACTGGCCGCGCTTTCATTTTATTTCAACTTAAAGGAAGAGATGCTCTGGATAATGGATGTGTTCATGGTGCCTGTTTACGCGGTCATGGCCGTATTCATCGGCGCTGTAATTAAGGCTGTGCTTGACCTTTTAAAGTCCGGAATCCGGAGTCCGGAATCCGGAGTCAATTATAAGGCCGGTTACGCTGCTGCGGTAATTCTGCCTTTTCTGACGCTCGGCGCAAATTACGGCCGCTCGGACCAAAGCAGGTATTTTTACGCTTATGATTTCGGTATGAACATAATAAAATCAATTGAGCCGCCGGCCATTGCCCTGCTTGACGGCGATTTCAATGTGATGCCGCAGATGTATTTTAGATATGTGGACAAGAAAACTGGATTTTGCCCTGTGACTTCAATATTTCTTTACAAGCCTTGGGGCGTAATAAACCAGAGGATAGAGTGCCCGGATGTTAAATTTACCTCGGCCCTAAATGACAGTTTTTCATCAAAGCTTGAGAACATTGTAAGCTTAAATTTCAGGGACATGGGAATATATACATCGGTTTTCAGAAAGTCAATAGAGGAGTTTTACCCGGCCTTAAACAAGGTGCTTGCCCCTAACGGCCTGGCCATGAAGCTTGTCTTTGACAGGAAGGCCGCGTTAAAGGACGCTGAGGCGGGACTGAAGAAGCTCTCTTACAGAGGGCTGCTTGAAAACAAGTCGTACCAGAATTCCACGACAATGCTCTGCGTTTCAAACTACTCAAGCGCCTATATGGAGGCCGGCAACGCTTTTAAGGACGCCGTTGAGCTTAAGAAAGCTTTTTACTACATGAACAGGGCTGTCATGCTAGCGAATAAAAAGACAAAAGCGCAGAGCTATACCCATCTTGGCATACTATACTCAACGGCCGGTGACAATGAGTCGGCAATTGCCCAATACAAAAAGGCTGTTGAAGCTGACAGAAACCTGCCTGAGCCTTACTCAAACCTGGCGGGCCTCATGAACGGCAAAGGCGACTATGACGCGGCAATAAAATATTCGCTGGAAGCCATAAGGCTAAAACCAAAATTCTCGGAAGCCTATAACAACCTGGCTATTGCCTACTACAACAAGGGTGATATGGCAAACGCGATAATGAATATGGAAAAGGCCGTTGAATACAACCCTTCAAACGAGCTTGCCAGGCGCAACCTCGGAATAATGAAAGGCGAGATAAAATGAGGATCCTTGCCGTATCCCCGGTTTTCCCTTATCCGCCGCAGGATGGTGACAGGATAAGGATATATAATTTCCTGAAATTCCTGTCAAAAAGGCATGAAATAAGCCTTGTCACGCGTTTTAGGCAGGGAGAGGAAACCCTAATGGGAAAACTGGCGGGCATATGCGTCAAAACAACGCTTGTGCCGATAAGCGGCGCTGAAATGGCGTTTAATACAGCGCTGTCTTTTTTCGGTAAAATGCCGCTGACTGTAGGAGCTTATTCGGGCGGGGCGATGGGAAGCGCGGTTAAAAAGGAGGCTGAAAGCTTCAGGCCGGACATTGTTTTCGCCTACAGGCTCAGGTCAGCGCCTTTTTGCTCAAAAAGTGGCGTTCCGGCTGTGATAGACATAGTAGATTCTATGGCTCTTTTAAACACACGCAGACAGGAATTTGAAAGAAATCCGGCCAGGTTGATTTATGGCTTTATAGATACGCCGAGGCTGCTTTCATACGAGAGGGCGCTTGAAGAGGAATTTGGCGCCGTTATTGTTAATTCCGAGGATGATGCCTCTTACCTGGGGATAAGCAAAATATACGCGCTGGCCAATGGCTCAGACGGCAAAAGGCGGAAAACGGCACGAAGAAAAAATGTTTTTACGGCCGGTTTTTTCGGCAATATGGAATACCCGCCAAACATGGATGCCGCGGTTTATTTTGTTAAAAATGTATGGAAAAAGCATTTCGGTTCTGATAATAATGTAAGGCTGATTCTTGCGGGCGACAGGCGTGGCGCGTTAAAGCGCCTTGCCGGAGGAAATATCCTGATAAAGGGATATGTAGAGGATATAGACAGCGAGATTTCTTCCTGGGATGTTTCGTTGGTGCCTGTCAGGTACGGCGCGGGAAGGCAGAACAAGATAATGAAATCATGGTCATGCGGAGTGCCTGTTATTTCATCGGCTTTTGCCGCAAAAGGCGTTTACGGCAGGCATGGGAAAAACATGATGATTGCCGGAAAAGATGAGGATTACGCCGCCTTCATCAGGCGACTTATGGCCGATTTGAAACTGGCTAAAAGGATTGCTGCAGGCGGGATGGCTGAAGTTAAAAGGCGTTTTAGCTGGGAAAAGTCAGGAAGTATGCTGGAAAAAATACTGAAAAAAAACGCGAAGGGAAAAAAATGAAAAAGATAATTCCTGTGCTTATAATGGTTTTGCTTGCCGCTGCTCCTGCTTGCAGGACAATGAAAAAACAAATCACGGTAAAGACTCCCGAGTCGGTTGATGAACAAAAAGAGGCGGAAAAGGAGGCAGAGAGGCTTTATGAGGACGGCAAGTACAGGGACGCCATCAGCTATCTTAAGGCGCTCATAGAAAAGGAACCGAACAATCCTGTTTACTGGGGCAGGCTGGGCAGCGCTTACGCGCAGCTGAACAGCTATAAAAGCGCTGTGAACGCATATAACAAGGCGATTGAACTTGATCCCAGGGATATAAAGGCCATGTACAATCTCAGCATTGTGCATGCCGAACACGGCGCGAACAGGGAGGCGCAGAAAGTTATAGAACAGGCGCTTAAAATAAGCCCGAAAAATCCCATGCTGCAGGCCAGCCTCGGCAATGTACTTATAGACACTGACAAGCTGGATAAGGCAAAGGAAGTTTATGAACAGATAGTTGAGGCAAAACCGGATTTTGACGTAGGCCATTTCAACCTTGGCGTTATAAATTATAAGGAAAGGAACCTTGAAGCTGCCGAGAAAAATTACGGCGAGGTACTTAAGATAAATCCCGCTGACCCTGAGGCCAAGGAAAACCTGGCCGCCATCTATATACTGAAAAATGACTACCCGAAAGCTGCCGAGTACCTTCTTGAAGTGATCGCTTCCAGCCCCGAGGACGATATTGTGCTTGAGAACGCGTATTTTAACCTGGGCATAGCGTATCTTAGGATGAAAAAGATGAAGGAAGCGCTGGAATCCTTTGAGGCGGCGCTTGCGATAGAGCCGTGGGATATGGCCGCTTATGTGAACGCCGCTATAATAGCTGAGGAAATTGGCAACAAGGAAAAGGCCATTAAGTACTGGCAGAAATATGACAGGCTGCTTCCGATAAACAAGAGGAAGGGAGAGATAAAGGAAAAACTGAAAAAACTCGGCGCGAATGAAGCGCCGCAGCAGAAACCTGATCAAAAGCGGCAACAGCAGGCACCGACTGCGCCGGCAGGGGAACAGAAGAAATGATGAACCGCCTTGCGCTTCCAATGTTTGTGTTTTTCCTTTCTGCGGCGGCGCAGGACAGCTTTGACGCTGTATTAAGCTTTGCCCGCGAGCTCTCGCAAAAGGGAAAGCACATGGAGGCGGCGCAGGAACTGATGAAGGCCGAGGCGGTTGCGCCCGAGAACATGAAAATGAAGCTTTGCATTGAGACGGGCGCGGCCCTGCGCAAGGCGGGAAAATACGCTGACAGCATACGCTATTATGAAAAAGCCGCGAAACTTTCCCCGAAAGTCGCGGATATCTACTACAACATGGGGCTTGTATATTATTATCAGGGTGATCTGAAAAAAGCCATAGGCCATTACACAAAGGCGCTTGAAATCTCGCCAAGGTATACCGAGGCGCTCGGCGCAATGGCAATGGCTTACAGGGATTACGGATTGAGCGAACTTGCCGTGAAAACAGTTCAAAAGGCCGTTGAAATAGACCCAAATTACGCGGGCGGCTATAACATACTTGGCAACTGTTTTGAGGACAGGGGATGGCATGATAAGGCTATAAAAATGTACAGGAAAGCAATTTTACTTCGGCCTGATTATGCTTCCGCCTTCTACAACCTGGGTACAGTGCTTGATGAGACAGGACAGTATGAAGCTGCCATAGACGCTTTTTCGCAGGCATTAAAACTGGACAGGAACGCCGATACATATTACAACCTCGGTCAGTCATACATGGCTGCGGGAAGTCTGTATAAAGCGCAGGACGCTTTCAAAGAAAGCATAAAACTTAACCCGGAAAATGAGGATGCTTACAGATACCTTATAAACTGCCTGGCGGATTCGGGTATGAGACGGGAAGCTGAATTCTGGAAGGGAATAAAGAAGTCGCGCTTTGGGAGGTAAGATGAATGTAATTGAGCGCCTTATTTTCGGTTTAATCTCTGCCGGGGTATGCGTTTACGCAGTTTTTTATCCCTCGCCAAAAGGCCTTCCTTATTATATAACTTCTTTTGCTGCTTTTGTCGCGATGACTGCGGTTTATCTGGCAGCCGGTCTTGGTTTGCTTAAGTTCTTTCCTTCCGCGCGCAAAAGCATACGGAAGTATCCTTTCGCTTTCGCGCTTGCCGCGGGTTTTTTCGGGACACTGCTGTTCGCGCTTGCGGCCGTAGGACTGCTTAATTTTCCGGCTGTATTCGTGGTTTTTGCCGCATCCGCTGTTGTTTTCAGGAAAGAGCTTGCTGAGGCGCTTGGCGACTTGAAAGCTTGTTTTCCGGCTTTAAAGAGCGCCGTAGCCGGGCCGGAAGGCATTGCAGCCGCAGCAGCGGCGGGCTTTATTTTTACCTATGTTTTCATAACCGCGCTCACTCCTCCTGTATATTATGATACGCTTGTTTATCATCTCGGCGTTACCGAGAGGTACCTGTCAGCGGGCCGGCTTATAAACATGCCGGAAAATGTCTTTTCTTATTTTCCGCAGATGATACAGATGAACTACGCGGCGTACCTGCTTATGTCAGGCGAGCTTGGGGTGAAGCTTTTCCAGTTTATGTTCGCGGTAATGTCGCTTTCCGCGGTGTACGGAATCTGCCGTGGCGCGGGAGCTTCGTGGAAAACCGCGCTGATACTCCTTGTTTCATGCCCGCTTTTCGCCATGAACGCGGCGAGGCCCGGCGCTGAATTGCCGCTCGCTTTTTTCGCGCTTATTTGCGCGGCGATATTTATTGATGATGATGCCGCGATTGAAAACGCCGAGGCAGGCCTGGCCGGGCTCTTCGCGGGATTCGCTCTTGCCACGAAATATACAGGCGGGATTGTGGCTGCCTTCTTCGTCGCGGTGCTGCTCTTAAGGGTTGTCAGGAAAAGAGCGGGTTTGACCGCACTTTCCCTGTTTGTGCTTGGCTGCGCTGTTCCTGTCGCGCCTTATCTTTTGAGAAACCTTATCTACGCCGGCAACCCGGTATATCCATTCCTTGCAAATTTCATATGCGCAAATGAAGCGTTGGCACAGGACGCGGTATCATACGTCTCCCATGTTTCTTCATTCGGGACAGGGACGGGGCTGCTTGAATTTATGGTTTCGCCTTTAGCGATTGTTTACAATAGAAACGCTTTTGGGGGCGATATAATTTCGCCGCTCATACCTTCTGCGCTGCTTCTTTTTATCTTATCTGACAGAAAAAAAACCGGCCTTATGGCGGCCTTTGGCGTATTTTATTTTATCACGTGGTTTTTTACAGGCCAAGTATTGCGCTTTTTGCTTGTCCTTGCGCCGTTTGCCGTTGTTATCGCGGCTTCTGCTTTCGCAAGGTCCGGAACGCTTTTAAAATACGTTGCAGTGACAGGGTTGGCGGCCGCCCAGCTTACTATGACATTTTATTTTTCGGACAAATATCTTTCGCCGTTTTCTGTCTTTCATAAGGGAAGGGACGAATATATACGGGAAAGGGCGAGCTATTACGACGCGGCGCAGTTCATCAACAGGAATACTGACCCGTCAAAAACAACCCTGTTTTTGGGAGAAGCCAGGACATTTTACTGTGAAAAGCCGGTCCTTGCTTATACGGTCTTCAACAGGAGGGAAATTCTTGCCGGTTTTGATGGCCTTGACGAAAAAAACATACTTACCGGTCTTGCTTTGAGGAACATAGGATATATAATGGTAAACAGGGAAGAACTTGAGCGGCTTAAGGGTTCGGGTTATTCCGATGTATACAGTATTGTAAAAAGTCCAAAGTTCAACAATATAATGGACAAATATTTCAAAAAAATATATAGTGATAACAGCTGTGATATTTATGAATTGAAAGGGAGGATTTGATGGAATTCGCGCTTACGGCCCTGGCTTCTTTCCTGCTGGGGCTTTTGTTTACGCCGCTGGCTATATGGACGGCGCACAGGATTGATATACTTGACAGGCCGGTCACAAAGCTCAAGAAACACGAAAAGCCGGTGGCTTATCTCGGCGGGGTGGCTGTATTCCTGGCTTTTATAATACCTGTCCTGGCGTTCAAGATAATCATGCATGAAACGCTTCACGGCGTGCTTGCCATAGTCATGGGCGGCACGCTGATGATGGGAGTTGGCCTTATTGACGATGTAAAAAACCTGACTCCGTACGCCAAGCTGGTAATGCAGTTTGTAGTTGCGGGCCTTATATTGAAGGCAAACATGCACATAAAGTTTATGGACAATAATATAATAAATATTGCGCTGACAGTGTTATGGATAGTCGGAGTCTCAAACGCCATGAATCTTATAGACATAATGGACGGGCTTGCTGCCGGGGTTTCAGCCGTAGCCTGCGCGGCTTTCTTTGCGGTGGCGTTCCTGGCAGGAAGGGTAAACGACATGCTGCCTGCGGCCGCGCTTTTCGGCGCTGTGACGGCTTTCCTTATATATAACAAGCCGCCTGCAAGGATTTACCTTGGTGACGCTGGCTCGCTTTTCCTGGGGTTCACGCTCGCGGCAATTGCGTTAAACGAGAGCTATACCCGGACAAATGTGGTCGCTGTACTGAGCCCGGTACTCATTTTAGGAGTCCCTATATTTGAAGTCATACTTGTTACGATGATAAGGATAGGCAAGGGAGTCCTGCCCATTTACGGGACAGACGACCACGCAGCTCAAAGGCTGGTAATGCTCGGCATGTCAAAGCCGCAGGCCGTACTGTTCCTTGTCTGTGCCACGGCCGTACTGTCGGGCCTTGCCGTCTACAGCACGTTCCTGAGCTTAAGCGGGGCGATAGTGCTTTATCTCGCGGTTTTTGCGGTGGTGCTAATGTACGCGATACTGCTGGCTTCCGTTGACATGAAAAAATACCATAAAATTCACAGGAAGAGAAGCTGAACAAGACAAAAATAAAACAGCGCGGGGAATGATGAAAACAATAATAATAGGCGCGGGTTTTGCCGGGCTTTCAGCAGCCTCTGCGCTGATAAATGACTTTATTATAATAGAAAAGGAAAGCAGGCCTGGAGGCCTGTGCAGGAGTGAAGAAAAGGACGGATTTGTTTTTGACTATACCGGACATTTCCTTCATTTACGTACGAAAAAGGCTTCGGATTTTGTAAGGGAAAAGTGCGGTGTACTTCCGCAGATTACAAGAAAAGCCTTCGTTTTCAGCGGCGGGGTATACACCGGTTACCCGTACCAGGCGAATTATTACGGCCTGCCCTCAAGAATAGCGTTGGAAAACCTTGAGGGTTTCCTTAAAGCCAGGGAAAAAGGCAAGACAGCTCAGGACAATTTCAAGGACTGGATACTGACCGCGCTGGGCGAAGGCAACGCAAAAAATTTTATGTTTCCTTATAACAAAAAGCTTTTCAAATACCCCCTTGAAAAGCTCACCCTTGACTGGATGGGCCGTTTTGTGCCGTCGCCTTCTGTGGAGGAGGTCATGAAGGGACTGCTTCCTGAAAAGGACAGGGGAATGGGTTATAATGCTTCGTTTTATTACCCGAAGAAATGCGGTATTGAGAGCGTGATAAAGTCACTTTACATGGGGCTGGAAAAGAAAACTCTTACGGGTGAAAAAGCTGTAAAAATTGAACTGAAAAAAAAGGCGGTCCATTGCGATTCGGGAAGAGTTTTTAAATATGAAAATATAATATCAACAATGCCGCTTCCGGAGCTTGCGGCAATAACGGGCCGGCCTGACCTGATAAAAGCCGCTTCGCGGCTGAAAGCGGTCTCGGTTTACTGCCTTAACGTCGGTTTCAAAAAACAGGGACACATAGGAAGGCACTGGGTTTATGTGCCTGAGAAAAAATACCCTTTTTACAGGATAGGATTTCCCTCGGAGGTTTCCGTTTCGTGCGCGCCTGCGGGATGTTCTTCGGTGTTTGCCGAAGTCTCGTTTAAAGGAAGGGTGCCGCGGGGTATTGACGAAAGGATTGTTAGCGGCCTTGCGGACATGGGCATAATAAAAAAAAGAAGCGACATTATATGCATGCTTCCCATGATACTTAAGAACGCGTATGTAATCTATGACAGGGAAAGGGAAGGCGCGGTTTCATACATGGAAAAGGAACTTTTAAAGGCAGGCATACTTCTTGCCGGGCGCTGGGGAAAATGGGAGTACTCTTCAATGGAAGACGCCATAATTGAAGGAATGGCGGCCGCGGAAAAAATTGTCGCGGGCAAATAACCGGAAAAGAAGGTGACAATGAACGCAGCGATAGTTATTACAAGGCTTGACCTTGGCGGCGCACAGAAAGTTGCACTTCATCTAGCAGGAGCGTTGCCGGGATACGGCATTAAGACACACCTAATAGCCGGGAGAGGCGGGTATCTTGACAAAGTAGCTGAAAATCTTAAGGGTTTGCGTGTCAATATCTGGGAGGAGATAAAACACCCAATAAGCCCGTTTGCGGATATTGCGGCGGTTTTCAGGCTTGCCAAATACTTCAAAGACAATAAAATTGATGTTGTGAACACGCATTCGTCAAAAGCCGGCATACTGGGAAGGCTGGCGGCGAGGCTGGCCGGGGTGAAAAAAGTGGTTCATACTGTCCACGGTTTTTCTTTTCATGAATACCAGAATCCTGCAGCGCATTTGTTTTTTGTAATGATTGAAAGTTTTTTTGCGGGGGTTACATCAAAATTTGTGGCTGTGGGCAAGGATGTCGCGGATTACGGGATAAAAAAAGGTGTAGGGACAAGGGATAAATACATTGTAATAAGGCCGGGCATTGACGTTAATGCGTTTAAGCACGGGATTTCACAAGCAAAAAAACAAAAATTTCTAAGTAAATACGGGCTTGACCGAGATAAGTTCACGGTTGTCATGATAGGCAACTGCAAGAAACAGAAAAATCCTATGGGTTTTGCTGCCGTTGCCTGCCTGGCGCTTGAAAAAATACCTGATATGCAGTTTATATTCGCCGGCGACGGCCCCCTTAAGGCAAAGGCTGAAAAATATGTTGCGGAAAGGGGATTTTCCGGGAAGGTTAAGTTTATAGGATGGACAGATGAACCTGATGTGCTGATTAAAAGTTCTGACCTGTTTTTGCTTACCTCGTTATGGGAAGGCATACCATGCGCGTTGGCGCAGGCGGCAGCGGCAGGGCTGCCTATAATAGCTTCAGATATAGCGGGCAACAGGGAATTTATGTCAGCTATTGGCGCGAAAAAATTTCTTTATCCGGCGCTTGATTACAGCGCTGCGGCAGCGCTCATAGGCGGGATTTATACGGGAAAAATGAAGTACAAGGCAAGTCCGAATGAGATTGTCGCTGAATTTGACAGTGAGAAAATGACGCGGCAGTATGCGGTCTTGTTTAAGGAATGAAAATGTTCAAAGACAGGCTTTTCGGAGCACAGCCGGGTATTGCGGCCTTGTTTTCCTTCTTTTTTTCATTTCATTTCATGACAGGAAGCGCCGAGTTTTTCCTCATCAGGGAAGAAGGCTACAATTACCTGTCAAATCCTCAGTTTTTTCTCGTGTTTTCAGCGGTTTTCTGCGGTTTTTATTGCCTTATAACGCTAATGTCCTCGTGGACGGCGGTTAAAATTGAGAAGAATACGGCAATAATCGCGGCGCTTTGCGTCCTGATTGCCGCGGATTTTGGCATGTCGTTTTTGCGCTATAACAACAGGATATGGCTCGGCTTTTATAACAGCGTCCTGGCAGCGGGATTGTTCCTTTTCATGGTATCTGTGAAAATGTTCAAGAACACTGAAGAGGGCGGGCTCAGCCGCAGGCACGCCCTGGGCATCGTGGGTTTTGCGGCTGCGGCGTTCATGGCTATGGGCATATACAGGGCATTCTCGTTTTATTCCGCTTTTTTCCTGCAGACCGACGACTTTGGCGTCTTCCTTAACGGCATCTGGAAAATAAACGACGACGGAACGCAGGCCACGCCTTTTGAACGCTCAGCTGACCACCGCGGCGTGCACTGGCAGCCTGTCATGTACCTTCTCGCGCTTGTCTTCAGGCTGAAGTGTTCGGGATACATACTCCTGTGCCTGCAGGTTGTATTCTCTTTCTCGGCTGTAATATTCCTTTACCTTTTTGCGGAAAAAATACTTGCTGACAGGCGCGCGGCTGTCGTCATGTCGCTGGCTTTCCTTGTGAGCCCTTACACTTACAGCACCTTCATATACGAATACCACCCTGAGTCAATGTACATGATTGGGTTTTTCGCCTTTTTGTACTTCGCGGAATGCGGGAATCTGCCTGCGGCGCTGGCCTCTTTCGCGTTCGCGCTTGCAATAAAGGAAGAGGCGTCCATTTACATGTTTTTCGCTTCAATACTGCTTTTTGTGAAGCTTAAGGAAAGGAAATACCTGCTTTTCGCGGCTTTTTCCGCGGTTTACGGCGTGGCGGTGATAAAATACTTGATACCTGCCTTCAGCAATGTCAACGGCTCTTTCGGCGAGTCCATGCTTTCGCAGCTGGCTGAGAACTCCTCAAAGCTCTTTCACGGCCGCGTAGTCACCCAAATTCTTTCCGTGGCAGTATCAACGGCCTTGCTTCCTTTGCTATCGGTTCCGGCATTTATGCTACTGGTCCTGCCGCCATTCGGAGTTCATATTATGCATTATAATATAGAAAAGTATTTTTACCAGCTTGTTGATATACAGTACGCGTCTTTTCTTCTGCCTGCGTTACTTGCGTCGGCCATATACGGATTGTCGTCACCGTGGCTGTTAAAGGATTTCATCAAGAAAAACACGCTTGCCGCGCTTTTCGCTTTTTTTATCCTGCAGATACAGCTTCATTTGTCCATGAGTCAGGACACTACGGCCTTTTACAACGCGGCGAACTTCATGGTCACTGCCGCATTCCTGGCGCTCAGCATGGCGTGCCAAAAGGGCAAAGGCTTGCCGAACTTCGCGGCCCTTGCGCTTATAGCCGCATTTGTTTTCTTTGCCGGGTATTTCACGTTCAATGACTGGAGGACAAAATACGTGCCGGAACAGGACGTTAAAACCATAAGAAAGGCCATGGCCATGCTGCCGCAGGGCGATGCGGAGCCTGTCGTGGCCAATACGAACATCGGCGCGCATCTCTGCTGCAGGCGGCATATATGGGTAATGGAAAGGCTGAACCCGAGGAGGCTGTTTGCGGACCTTGATTCAAGGAACCTGGGGCATTTTTACCTGCTGATATACGAGAATAATTTTACCTATCATGACATTGATCCCGCGGGGTGGATGAAGGACCTTGTTGACACGTCTGAGCGGCTCGGTTTTTTCAGGGAAACCGTTATGTATGAGAATGGCGTGTTTCTACTCCGGTTTTACAGGATCAAATAAAAAAATTTTGCGTAAAATTCAGGCAATAAAATCATGTAAACCAAAGCGTACCTTAAGACGTCAAAAAGAAAAAAATTAAGGAGGTGAAAAACGCTTTAAATTAAGGCATAATTATGATAAAATAATTTGCAAAATTAAAAAAGGAGGAAGGGACATGAAAAAGGCATCTGTATTGGCTCTAGTTTTTACTTTACTTTTCAGTTCAATGGCTTTTTGCGGGACACTTACAGACAAGGAATCAAAACTGATAGCGAGCGGACAGACGAGGTTTGAAAGGACGTATAACCTTCGGGACATGAGGCCAAACCAGTTCTCGTTAAAGCTCGGACTTCCGCTCATGACGGGCGTAGGTTATTCCTACAATATAAATGAGGCGTTTGCCATAGGTGGCGGCATCGGTACCGTGCTTCCCGGGCTTTCCGCGGACTTGAACGTTACCTGGTACATACTTCCAACGACCGTGGCGCCTTATGTGACCGGCGGCATTGTCTATTACACAAACCTTACTGACAATATAATAGCGGGCGAAGTCTCAGGCGGAGTTGACGTATGCCTTGATAACGGGCTGGGGCTTAACTTAGGCCTTGTCTGGGTAAAATCGGTCATTACACCCGGCACGATATTCAGGACAGCTGCCTGGAACAACGAAATTAACACGTTTTCTATACAGGGCGGACTTAATATAAGGATGTAAGGCAACAGCCCCGGGCGGGCTGAAATCAAAAAACAAGGAGGGCAATATGAAAAAGGCATTTGTGGTGGCTGCGGCTGTAGCGCTCATGGCGCTTATGGCTGCCTGC
Organism: uncultured Spirochaetia bacterium; assembly: GCA_964398505.1. GTDB lineage: Bacteria > Oederibacteriota > PGYV01 > PGYV01 > CAYNMZ01 > CAYNMZ01. The sequence goes on along the minus strand of CAYNMZ010000011.1, from coordinate 10,571 downwards.
GGAGGAATGCAGGTCCAGAGGGTTTCGTCCGACACAGTGACAGACCTCTCGGGTCGCTGGAACGACACTGATTCACAGCTTGTCGCAGAGCAGATAGTTACGGATATGACAAGCAAGAAATGGCTTTCAACATTTTTAAAGGCAAAGGGCCGTGAGCCCAGAATTATAGTGGGCACCATAAGGAATAAAAGTGATGAGCATATAGAGATAGAAACTTTCAGGAAGGATATAGAAAACGCCCTGACCAATTCCGGCGATGTAAGGTTTGTCGCGTCCAAGGAGGAAAGGGAGGAAATGAGGGAAGAACGCACGGATATGCAGGAATACGCGTCTGATGACACGAAAAAAGCCTTTAAAAAGGAAAAAGCCGCGGATTTCATGATGAAAGGAGTATTAACCTCAATACCTGACACAAAGGGCGGAACCAAAGCTATATATTACCAGGTGGACTTTGAGCTTTTTGACCTGGAATCAAATGAAAAAGTCTGGGTGGGCCAGAAGAAGATAAAGAAAGTTATATCAAAATCGGCGTTCGGGCTTTAGTATAAAAAAGCCGGCATTGCGGTTAATCCCGCGGTGCCGGCTTTTTACGGTAAAAAAAGGGGATTAAATGAATAAAAAATATGTAATTTCTCTTTTTGTCCTTATAATTATGATATTTACCGGATGCGGTGTGCCTTTTCACAAAAAACTGGATATGTACCTGCAGGCTGAGCAGTACGAGGAAGCGGACGAGATGATCGCGGCTGAAAAAAAGTCATCCAAGGAAAACATATACAGCGGCAAGAACGGGCTTCTTTATTATCTTGACCGTGCCGGCGTACTTCAGGCGCTCGGCGACTACGATAACAGTACAATGCTGCTGGAAAAGGCGGATGAGAAGATAGACGCGCTTTATACAAAAAGCGTCCTTGACGAGACCGCGGCGCTCCTGTCGGATGAGAACGCCATAGAATACAGGGGCGAAGATTTTGAACGCGTGACAGTAAGCATTTTAAAAATGCTGAACTTCATGTACGCGGGAAATTTCAACGGCGCGCGCGTTGAGTCGAAAAAAGTCGACCAGAAACTGAGGGTTTTTACCGATGAATACGGCGAGAAATGCATATATAATGAGGATGCTTTCGCGCGTTACCTTGCCGGTTTCGCCTACGAGGCGCTCGGAGAAATGGATAACGCCTACATAGACTACAAGAAAAGCCTTGAAACATATCAAAAATATATGAATGTTTACGGGACGAAGATCCCTGCTTTTGTGAAGCCCGCGCTTTTACGTGCGGCCGATTACCTTAAATATACTGATGAAATGGCTGAGTTTGCGCGCGACTGGGGCGAGATTCCGGAATTTACTAAATACAGAGATTTAAGGGATAAAGGCGAGGTTTTGATTGTGATACATAACGGCCTGCCGCCCGTTAAATACGACTCAAACACCTATCCGAAATACCAGAGCAGAGGGCCTGCGCTAGAAAAGGCCGTAGCCCGCGTTGACGGAAAGGAATTTCAGTCTGAAACGGGGCAGGACATAGACGTCATTGCGGCCAAGAATCTGGACAACAGGATAGGATTGATTATTGCTAAAAAAGCCGCCAGCTCGGTCGCAAAGGGGCTACTGAAGGCGTTTACGGGAATTGATATGGGCAGCGGCAAAGCTGATACAAGATCGTGGAGGACAATTCCGTCAAGGTTTGACATAATACGGATGGAAGTTACGCCGGGAAAAAAGAAGATTAATGTGGACCTTTATACAGTAAGCGGCCTTGCCCGGCAGGTTGTGCTTGAGGCTGATGTAAAGGCGGGCGCGAAAAAGGTAATGCCTGTTTTTGCATTCTCCGGCATTGTAATGCCTAAATTTGTGGAAAAGAAGTGACAGGCCTGGAAGAAAAGCAGTTAAAACATAAGGAGGTCTGACCTTGAAGCGTGTTGCCGTTCTTGCCTTGACTGCCGCGGTTTTTATGGCGTCGTGCGCGCCGCTTAATTTTTACAAGAAGGTGGACACGGCCATAATGTCGGGCCAGTACTCGGAAGCTGACGCCATAATAGAGAAGGAAAAAAACCAGTACAAGGGTGAACATGAGCTCCTGTATTACTTTGACAAAGGCGCCATACTGCAGATGCTTGGCGATTACAAGGCCAGCACGCAGAACCTTGAAAAGGCCGAGCTTAAAATTGACGAGCTCTTTACCAAGAGCGTCACAAAGGAGTTAAGTTCCTATTTCTCCAACGACCTGAACCTGCCTTATGAAGGTGAGGATTTTGAGCAGGTGGCGGTAAATATAATAAAGTGCCTGAATTTCATGTATTTGGGAGATTTTGACGGAGCGCTTGTGGAAGCGAAAAAGGTTGACCACAGGCTGAACGTTCTATCCGACAGGAACGAGGGTAAGAACGTATACAAGGAAGACGCTTTCGCCAGGTATCTGTCGGGAATTGCCTATGAGGCAAAAGGAGAGATAAATGACGCTTATATAGCTTACAGAAAGGCTTACGGTGCCTACCTTGAATATAACAGGCTTTTCGGAATTCCTGTGCCTCAGGAAGTAAAAAAGGACGTGTTGCGCACCGCTGACGCTATGAAGTTTTATGACGATGTGGAAAGGTTCCAGAAGGATTTCGGCAACATTAAGTACGAAAAAAATTCCGAATTTAAGGACAACGGAGAGCTGATAGTTGTAGTGCATGCCGGCATGGCGCCTTTTAAGTCAACGAAATATACGGACCACAGGGAAAAGATGAAGGACGGAACAATATCCGATGTCATACGCGTGGCTTTCCCGGTGTTTGTGCCGAGGGGCTATGTTGTCTCTTCGGTTTCAGCAGAAGGGGTAAAGGGATTCCTGGCCCAGGATGTGGCTACGCTGGCGGTGAAAACGCTTGAAAACAAGAATTTCCTGATATCGGCAAAGGCCATAGCACGTGCAGTAGCCAAGTATACCATGACAAAAGCCATTGACAATAAGGGAAAGAACAGAGCCCTGGGTTTATTGGCCGGGATATACAGTGTGGCCAGCGAACAGGCTGATACACGCTCCTGGAGAACCCTTCCGGCCGCTTTCCATATCTTAAGGCTGAAACTGGAGCCCGGCAGGCATGAAATAAGGCTTAATATGCAGCTTTCAGGCGGGGGCAGCAGGGAGCAGGTTATGCAGGTTGAGATTAAAAAGGGAAGGAAAAAAGTGGTCCCTGTATATGTCCTGAACTGAACTTGTGTAAACCAAAGCCGGTTTGGGAGCGTCAAATCAAAAAAGAAAAGGAGGAAGGATAAAATGAGCAAAATGAAGATCGCAGTGGTGGTTTTGGCAGTGTTTTGCGTCTCCGCGGCCTATGCCTACATACCTGAAAACAGCGAGGAGAACAGCTATACGGAAAGGGTTGAGGGCCCGTTCCTTGAGGCCACAGACCTTGTAAACGACGGCATTAAGGCCATAAGGCAGAATGTCGTAAGTTCCACGTATGAGAACGTACGCGGTACAAAGATGGAAGGCGGAGGGCTTGCGGAGGCTGAAGCTGGCAAGGAAGAAGTTACTTCAAAAGATATACTTTATTATGAGCCGAAGGAGGAAGTGTACGAAGCGAAGGAAATACTGGACGAGGCGCTCATATGGCTTACCATGTACAGGACGACAAGCGCGGACGACGTGGTGACGTTTAAAAAGCTCAAGGAATATATAAGCTTGAAACAAAAGCTGGTGGAAAAGCTTATAAAGTCGCTGAAGTTTGAGAAGGACAACAAGGACGCTGTGATGGATTATAAGATGAAAATCAAAAAAGCAGATAAAGATTATAAGAGGTTTAAAAAACAGCTTAAGGGTAAGATAGTGCTGATAGAAGGAAAGCCGCTTCCGGAGCCTAAGAACGCGGAATAAACGGAGTTGAAAAAAGCCGCCCTAAAAAAGGGCGGCTTTTTTTTTGCGCTCGTTTTTCCATTAAGCGTAAGATGAAATAATTGGACTTTTTCAAAAGGCCGCTGTATAATTTATCATTACAAAATTCAATCAAAGGAAAACCATGGCCAATTACAGGCTGAGTTTTGACAATGAGGCTACAAAAAGCGCGCTTTTGCCTTTATTGAGGGATAAGTGCGGGGAAAATATACCCGACTGCGTTGAGTTTATTTCCGCGGAATTTGACGATGCTGCGCCGTCAGGCACGGTAAAGCTACTCATAAAGGTGAACGCGTCTGCGCCGGCTGTGTTGTTTGACGCACTTAAGGAATATGTGGAAAAACAGGTTAAAAGGCCTGTCAGGTTTGAATTCCTGTTCGGCCAGGCAGTAAGCGGGCAGGAAAGGGTGTCGCTTTACTGGAAGTTCTTCGCCGAGGCAGTGGAAGGCATGGAGACCTGGCTCGCCCAGGCGGACGCGGGATTCGCGGATGGCAGGGTTACGCTAACTTTTTCCCGCGAATTTATGAAGGAACGGATATGCTCTGACAGAAATTTCAAGAGGCTTCCTGCCAGGATAGCGGCCTATTTCGGCATAAGCGTTTCTGAATGCTCGGCAGTATCATGCGCTGAATCGCTTGTGTCTGAAAAAACGCCTGTAAGGAGCGGGGTAGAAGTAGTTAAGAAGGCGTCTGCCGAAAGTGAAGTTTTGAAGGATGATGAAATAAAAGGCGAGAAAACCCCGCTAGAGAATGTAAATGAGGAAGGAAAATACGTGGTGGAAGGCAGGATATTCCACTCCGATGACTACATAAGGGAGCTGAAATCTGAAAAGGGCAGGGAAAAATCCCTGATGCTGTATCTTTATATAACTGATGAAAAGGACACTATAAAGGCCGTAACATTTGTTAAAGAGGGCGACGGCCTGCTTGTTGAGCTCAACGGAGAGCTTTATGTGAGGGCCATCATAGAGACAAGGTATGATGAGCGCGAGGGTGATATAACAGCAAGGATAAGGCGCATGAAAAAAATGGCCCCGCCGGTTATCGAGGATCTGGCCCGCGAAAAGAGGGTTGAGCTGCATGCGCATACGATGATGAGCGCAATGGACTCGGTGATGTCCGTAGAGGACTACATAAAGACAGCGGTTTCATGGGGGCATGAGGCCGTTGCAATAACCGACCACGGCGTAGTGCATTCCTTTCCCGAAGCTTACAATTACGTCAAGAAAAACAAGTTGAAATTAAAGCTGATATTCGGGCTTGAGGGTTACCTCACGGATTCGGCTGAAAAGGACAAGTCAGTGGAAACCCACCACATAATACTCCTTGTAAGAAACAGGACAGGCCTGAAAAATTTATACAGGCTGGTCTCACATTCGCATATTGAAAATTTTTACAAAAAACCCAGGATACTCAGAAGCGAGCTTGAAAAACACAGGGAAGGACTGCTGCTCGGCAGCGCCTGCTACCTTGGCGAAGTGTACAAGGCAGTGCTTTCGGGAAAGCCGGCTGAGGATATGGAAAAGGCGGCTTTATTTTATGATTACCTTGAGATAATGCCCAATACAAACAACATGTTCATGGTAAAAAAAGGCATTGTGAAATGTGAAGAAGACTTAAACCGTATAAATCATACGATAATAGCCCTTGCAAAAAAGCTTAAAAAGCCCGTGGCTGCGACAGGGGATGTTCATTTTTTAAGGCCCCGGGACAGGATTTACAGGGAAGTATTGATGCTCGGACAGGGTTATGACGACATAGCAGTGGAGGGAAGCGCGGATTTGAGCTTCAAGACGACCGAAAAGATGCTGGAGGAATTCTCATATCTTGGCAGGGAAACTGCCGAGGAAGTTGTTGTGAAAAATACGCGCTTCATAGCTGATATGATAGAAAATAATATAGAGCCTGTCCCTGAAAGGCCGTTCCCGCCGGTGATAGAAGGGGCTGACAGGATAATATCGGAACTTACATGGAAAAAGGCTGCTGAAATATACGGCAGTAAGCTTCCGCCGATTGTTGAACAAAGGATTAAAAAGGAACTTGATGCGATTATCGGCAATAATTACGCCACTCTTTACCTGATAGCGAAAAAAATGGTGGATAAATCAAAAGAGGACGGATATATTGTCGGTTCCAGGGGGTCTGTAGGCTCTTCCATAGTGGCTTTCCTTACAGGAATTTCCGAAGTGAATCCGCTGCAGGCGCATTACGTATGCCCTTCCTGCAGGCATACGGAATTTGTCGCGACAGACCTTGTGGGAGTTGACCTGGATGACAAAAAATGCCCTTCATGCGGCGCAGCTTATAAAAAGGACGGCTATAATATCCCTTTTGAGACTTTCATGGGATTTAAGGGCGATAAGATGCCGGATATAGACCTGAACTTTTCAGGCGAGTACCAGGAAACCATACACAAGTTTGTCACAAACCTTTTTGGCGATGACAAGGTTTACAGGGCAGGGACTATAGTTACGATACAGGAACAGGCCGTAAAGAAGGATTTTATTGAAAAATACATTGAAAAGACCCGCAGGACCATAAGGAACGCGGAAAAGGAAAGGCTGGCTCGCGGATGCGCCGGAGTAAAGCGCTCCACCGGACAACATGCGGGAGGGCTGATGCTTGTGCCTGCCGAGAACGAAATATATGATTTTACGCCAATACAGTACGCGCCTAATGAGGATGTGGTGACAACGCATTTTGACTTTAATTATCTGCATGATACGCTTGTGAAAGTTGACGCGCTTGGCCACGATTTGCCGACCAGCTTGAAGCGGATATGCGGCGAGCTGAAAATAGACGTGAACGACATACCGTTAAACGACAAAAAGACCATGAAAATATTCAGCGACATACGGGGCCTTGAAGTTGACCCCGCCGATTATGACCACTCCGTAGGGACGCTCGGCGTGCCGGAGTTCGGCACTAAATTCACGAGGGAAATGCTGGAAGCCACAAAGCCGAAGACGTTCTCGGAGCTGATATACATAGCCGGCCTTTCTCACGGGACGAACGTATGGCTGAACAACGCCGAGGAACTCATAAAGAACAGGACTGCCACATTAAAGGAAGTCATATCGGTCAGGGATGACATAATGAACTACCTTATAAACAAGGGCCTTGACAAGGGCGCCGCGTTCGCTATAACCGAGAAGGTCAGGAAAGGCAGGGGATTGTCAAAGGAGGACGAGGACCTTATGAGAAAAAACAAGGTCCCTGCCTGGTATATCGACTCCTGCAAGAAGATCAAGTACATGTTTCCCAAAGCGCATGCGGCAGCTTACGCTATTATGTCATTTAGGATAGCCTATATTAAGGTTAATTACCCGATGTATTTCTACGCGGATTATTTTTACAGGGACATAAAGGGATTTGATTACGAATTCGCGTCGCTTACGAAGTCCGAAGTGAAGTCACGGCTTAAGGAATACAGGATTAAGAGGGACCTTGAGAAAAAGGAAAAAGACAGATACAGGGTGCTTGAGGTAATTTTTGAAATGTTGGACAGGGGCGGATCTTTTGAGAACGCGGACCTTTACAGGTCCGACCCTTTTGTCTTCAGGGTTGACGGAAAAAAGCTGGTGCTGCCGCTTATTGCGATACCAGGCCTTGGCGAGACGGCGGCGGTTCAGATTGCGTCTGAAAGGGAAAAAGGCAGGTTTACATCTGTTGAGGATCTCTCAAAAAGGACTAAGCTAAATAAAAACGTTGTTGAGTTTATGAAGACACATTCCATGCTCGAAGGAATGCCGGCAAGTGACCAGGCTGTGCTTTTTTAGTTGATTCAGTGTAAAAATATAATGCTGTTAAAAAATTAATTAAAGGGACGAAAAGAACCGGGTAAAATGGTAAAAATAGGAAAAAATACGATATTGATGTTTGTTATTTTTGCTTCTGCGGCTGTCATTGCCCACCCTGTGCTTGTCTCGGCCGAACCTTCATATAAGTTGTTTTTATCGTTGATTATTATTTATACGGCCGCGTTTTACGCGTTTTATGATTTAAGGGTTGAAAAAGCGGTTTTTTTCAGGATGATTATTCTTGTGGCCGCGGCAGGGTTCCTTGGAGCGGCGCAATACATTTTTTCTTTTTTTGAACATAAAATAATGCCTTACGGAGCTTTCCTGATGGTCACGGGGGGTATGGCGTTTGCGTTAATGACGCTCCTGAACGCAAAAGAAGCCGGGCAGGATGCGGGCATTAAGAAGCCCGACCTTGCTTCTGTAGCTGCGGTGACCGCGGCCGCATTCATAATAAGATACTGGGACTTATCCGGCCTGCTGCCGGGAATATGGTTTGACGAGGCGCAGAACGGCATAGAGACAATGAACCTGCTTGATAAGGGCACACCTGAAATTTTCATTCAAAGATATACAAACATGCCGGCAATGTTCTTTTATCTTGCCGCAGTATTCGTGAAAATTTTTGGCTTGGGAATTTTTCCGCTAAGGCTTGTTTCCTGTATCCTGGGAACTTTGAGTGTGGCGGCTTTTTATTTTCTCGCGCTGCAGGTCTTTAAGAACAGGAATTACGCGTTGCTGGCGGCGGTACTTCTTGCTTTCTCGCGGTGGCACATCACGTTCTCAAGAGTGGCTTTTCTTGGAATGCAGTCGGTGTTGTTTGAGATACTTTTCTTTTATTTCTACCTGAAATTTATGGAAAACAGGCGGCTAATATACGCGGTTATAGCAGGCGCGCTTCTGGGCCTGGCACAGTACACGTTCTCGGCGGCTAACTTTATTGTCGTATTCGCGGCTGCCCATATCATGTTAATGGCTGTTAGGGAGAAGGGATCTTTTTTCAGGGAAAAATTGTACGGAGTATGCGTTATGGCCGCTGTCTCGCTTGTCGCCGCAGGGCCGCTGATAAGTTATTCAATAAAACACAAGGGCGCGTATTTCCAGCGCGCTAAAGACGTAAGCATACTCAGGGAAATCCGGGAGGATAAGTCCTTTCGGCCCATATTACGCAGCATGCAGATATATTCCCTGGTTTTCAATTTTGAAGGCGATTATAACGGAAGACATAACCTTTATAAAAAACCCATACTTGACGATTTTGGTGCTGCCATGTTTATTGCAGGACTTGCGGCAGCTCTTGCGCTGGCGCGCTACAGATTCATGGCACTGTGGTTTTTTATAATGATACTACCAGGCATGATGACTATAACAATTGAAGCTCCTCAGGTTTACAGGATTATATGCGCAATACCGGCAGTTTACCTTTTAATCGTTCTTGCGCTTAAGTTCAGCGCGGAGACAATGGAGCTTTTTACCGGGAAAAAGGCGGCTGGGCTGGCGCTTGCCGGAGCGCTTACCGTATCATCCGCGGCCGTAAATTTCCACCAATATTTTTTCCTTTACCCGAAACATGAAGCCACATACATGTCTTTTTCGCCGGAAGCGAACGCCATTGGCAGGCTTATAAATGAAAAATATCCTGACTATGTGGTACTTGTTTCAACAGCAAAGAACCTTTACGGGTTTTACATGTGGGAACAGAATGTGATAAGCACTTTTCTAACTTATAACAAGTCAAGGTTCGGCTATATGAGATCAAATACGGGTGTAACTCTCGCGAACCTGGCAGGCAAAAAGGGTGTGTTGCTGGTGACAAGGCCGTCCGACAAAGATGAAAACTCGGCTATAGAGGCACAATATGGTAAATTACTGCAGAAAAAAGAAGAATATACAAACAAGTTCAGCGGTGAAGTTATGTTTACGGCATGGTACATCAGGACGCAGGATCTTTCAAGGAATGAGAACAACATAGTGTATCTTAAGGTGAACGACTGATGGCCAGGACGATTTTTACGGTGTTATTTACGCTTTTTTTTCTGAACGCCATGGCGCAGGAACAAGGAGACGAGGGATACGGGTTTAACCTGTATGTGCTGGCTAAGGGAAAAATGAAAAAGGCCGAAAATATCCCGGACTTTGCGTGGCGTATAAAGAAATCATACCCGTATAAAATCAGGGAATTCACATTTCCGTCGGTTTACATGGATAACAGCGCGCCTATATTTAAGTCTGCGGCTGAGGAAATTCTTTCGTCCATTCCTGAAAACAGGAGAAAGAACGCTGTTGTTGTATCTGGCGCTGTTTTTGAATACGTTGAAAAATCAATCTCCGGCAGGCAGGTGACGTATGAATTTACGGATAACCACCACAGGGTATACTTTTCCGCTCTTCAGGCGTTGAATGAAAAACGCGCTTCTGAAATTGAAAAGTGCAGACTTTGCGTAGCGCTTTTAAGGCTTCTTGACATACCGGCGAGGACGGTTTACAGGCAAGGCAGGTACGTTGTGGAGTACTATCTGCTGCCTCTTGCTGAAAAAGGTAAAGGCGGCTGGCATATTAGGGAGTTAGGCATGGAAGGCGCGGTCTTATCGCGGTTTTTTGTGCCGCCTGACTGGCACGCGCTGGACTCGTCAGAGCTTTTAAACGAGTCGTGGAAAGAGCCGCTTATCCTGGCGCGCACAGGGCAGCGCAGCAGATTTTTTGCGGGCAATAACGAGACTGTTGCGGCGGAATTCTTTGCTTCAGTGTCCGAGGCGGGTGCCGTATTTGAGGAATCTGCGGCTCCTGATTCGGGGATTTTCTGCGAGGTGAGGGAAACATCATATGAGGCGAAGCTCCCCGCGGGAGTAAAAAGCGCGGCTGTCGAAATAGCGCTTCCTTTCAATCTG
>CAYNMZ010000010.1:4053-26379 GCA_964398505.1 uncultured Spirochaetia bacterium | reverse complement strand
TTGTTTGAAGAGCTCCGCGTAAAGGGCTATGACGCGGTGCCAGTAAACCCGAACGCTGAGGAAATCGGCGGGGTCAAGGCTTTCAAGTCCATAAAGGACGTAAGGCCGGCTGTTGAGGGTGTGATAGCCGTAGTGCCGCCCGCTGAACAGGAGAAAGTGGTGCTTGAGACAGCCGAAGCAGGGGTCAAGGATATCTGGCTGCACGAGCATGTGATGAAGGGCGTGACAAACCCCGCGGCTGTCGGACTTGCCGCGCAAAAAGGGCTGAACGTCATAGTGGGATTCTGCCCTTTTATGTTCATGCCCGGAACAGCTTTTTTCCACAGGATACACGGGTTTATCATGAAGATGTTCGGGGCGTACCCGAAGTAGGAACAGCGAAAACCTTATATTTTATGGCGAAACCGCGAAAAGCGGGTTTTAGCCGTCAATCAGAAGGAATTCTATTTTGCGAGGCCCGCAGCTTTCATCTTGGCTATCCATTCCTTTGCCAGGGAGTAATCAGGGTCGTATTTTAGCACTTCGTTCAGTTCCCTGTAGGCGTCAGCGTACCTGGCCATCCTGAAATACGTGGCCCCGAGGTTGTAGCGCGCCTCTACAGAGGAAGGTTTTATATCCAGCGCCTTTTGGTACATCTCGCGCGCCTGCTCAAGCTTGTTGTCGTTGAAATACATGTTCGCCATGTTGTTGTAGGCCGCGGAAAATTTAGGGTTTAAAGCCAGCACCTTGTTGTATTCCTCAAGCGCCTTGTCATACATTTTATTGTTAAAGTAAACGTTCGCCACATTGTAATGGGATTCTATGAAATGCGGGTACATTTTAAGGCCGCGGTTGTAATGCTCTATGGCCTTGTCAAGATTGCCAAGAGCGTTGTAAGCGTTGCCGGCGTAAAGCACGAGCTCTATTATGTCCGTGCCGCGCGGGTTTGAGGACAGGCCACGCTCAAAATAGTCCCTTGCGTCCGCATAGCCGGATTTCGCGAACGCGGCCTGGCCCTTTTTAATGCAAAGGTTGGCTGTGAGAGTCCTTATTTCCGCGGACTGGAACAATAGCGCGGGTATAAGGAGCAGGGCAGCTGCTGCAGGCAGGGCAGGAACGCTGACGCGCAGGCTTTTTTTGTGTTCAAGCAGGGAAAACAGCGCGAACAGGGACCACATGAGCACAAGCGTGGGCATGACGCGCCACGGGAAGTTTAACAGCGCGTTGACGGCGAAGGCCACAACTGAGCCGGTTATTCCCAGGAGCAGGCGCCTGTAAACGTGATTGTCCTCGCGCACCATCACTGAAAAGGGCTTAAGCAGCGCCGCAGCCAGGATCCACAGGAAAACACCGAGGCCTATAAGGCCTGTTTCTGCCATTGTCTGCAAATAGTCGTTGTGGGTGTAAAGCTCAACGTGAGGCTCCACCTTTTGCGCCATTTTCGGCGCTGCCTTTTCCCACCTGTCATATACTTTTCTCTGGTAATAGGCCGTATTCAGCGAAAAGCCGCCTATGCCAGTGCCGAGAAGAGGGTTTTTATAAGCCATGTGGACAGCGGATTCCCAGTAAAAGAGCCTGACAGCGACAGAGTCGTTTGTAAAGCTTAAGCCTGATTTTATCCTGTCAGCCAGGGTCACGGAATTCCTGTTCACGGGGTTGGGGAATGAAAAAAGCGCGGCAAGGGCCGCGACAAATATCAGCAGGCCTGTTATGAAGGCCCTGTGGCGGAGGAAAAAATCCCTGCCGTAGAGTATCCATGTCATGATTATCATGTAGCCGAGCGAAGCCAGAAAACCAAGCCACGCGCCGCGGCCGTGCGACACTATGATGAGCATGAACATGAGGAGCATGAACAGGAGCAGGCAGGCGCGGTAAATGTTCCTTATGCCTGAGAGCGCGAGCGCGAGCATCAAAGGCACGAGTATCGAGAACTGCGCGGCCATGTAATCCGGGTTGCCGAGCGTGGAATACACCCTGCCTTCGCCGAAGGACACCCATTTTATGAAATCAATGCCGAAATACTGCAGGACGCCGTATATTACAGCGATGAAATGCGGCAGTAGTATGAAAGCCGCGAGCTTTAAAATTTTAGGCCTGTGAAAGGTGTTGACAATGAGGAAATACAGCAGGACGGCCGCGAGCAGGAGCTTTAAAAACTGCCAGTGAAGCGGCGCTGCGGCCGGGTTTATGCTTATACCCTTGACAAAAGAAAGCGCTGATACTGCAGCGAGAGCGGCCGCCGGCAGAAAAAAGCCTGAAAGTTTGAGCGTAATGCCCCCTGAGAGCAGGCCCCTTGCCAGCCATAGGCACAGGGCGAGCGAGACAAAGAAGTAAAAAGCCGCTGTCTTGGGCAGTTCAAAGCTCTCGTTAAAGGGCAGCCAGAAAGCGAGCGGCACCATGAACAGAGCCGAAAGCAGGCACAGCTCAAGAAGCTTGTCTGTGTATTTTATTGTTTTTTCCATGATGACGATTTTATCACGAAAACGCTGAAATTTGAACACTATTAGTTTTTTTCTCGGGGCTGGGACAGGCACTATGATATGAAAAGATGAAAAGATGAAAAGATGTTCTTGAATTTGGAGGAATACGTGATATAATTTAACTATATGGTTAAACCTATTAGTTAATTCTGAACAAGGCGGCCGGAGCAAAATGAAACTTTTTACAAAAAAGAAAGCAAGCAAAAAGGTAAGCGTAAAAGGCGGGAAAAACGGGGAACCTTCAGCGGCTGCGGCAATTGACGCATGGATGAAAAAATAATGGCTGTCAGGAAACCCAAAAGCGTTGCGGCGGCAAAAGACCGCATACTGTCGGCGGCCATAGACGAGTTCGTGGAAAACGGATACTACGGCGCCCGAATGCAGAAGATCGCGGACAGGGCAAAGGTGAACAAGGCCCTCCTGCATTATTACTACAGCAGCAAAGAAAAGATATATGAGACTGTGCTTAAAAAGGTTTTTGAATTAATCATTGAAAAGCTGTCCTTAATTGAGGAAGGAAAGGAAACGGTTGAAAGAACAATAGAAGAAATAATTGACGCTTACATATCTGTTTTCGCCGAGAATACCAGGAACTTCAAGCTGATGCTTTATGAAATAATAAGGGGCGGCGGCAAGTTGCTGCCTATAGCTGCAGAGAATATCAGGAAAATACCGTTAAACCCTTTCACCGGAAAACTTTATGCCTACTTTAAAAGAGCGGCTAAAAAAGGCGAAATAAAGGACATAAGCCCGCTGCATGTTTTTATCAGTGCCATAGCTCAGGTGATGCCCGTGTATTTTGCAAAGGAAATGTTCGACAAGCACGGTTCTTTCCTCGGGCTAAACAAGCTGAAGGTGGAAAAGTTCGTCAAGGAAAGGAAAAAGGTCGTCGTGGAAATAATGATGGACGGAATCAGGAAGAACAAGCCCAAAGTCCGGGGTCAGGATCCAAAAATCAAAAAACTGGAGGATTTATGGATATCAAGGAGATAAAAAAACACAGGCTCAAGATCGCTGCTGCGGCCATTACAATCGTGCTGCTTGCCGTGTTTATCCCGAAACTGTTCGTTGACAAAAACGGAATAACCGCGTCAGGAACGATAGAGATAAGGGAAGTCGACCTTGCGTCCCGCGTGGCGTCGCGGGTTGTGAAGATAATGGCGTCTGATGGCGCGTCTGTAAAGCGGGGTGAAGCGCTTGCCATGCTGGATGACTCTGTGGTTTCGGCACAGAAGGAAGCGGCCGAGACGGTGATGAAGAACGCCACTAAAAATTACGAGCGTTTCAGAAACCTGTTGGAGACTGGTTCGGTATCGAGCGTCGAGTATGAACAGGCGCAATCAGCTTACATTTCGGCAAAAGCCGCGTACGCGCAGGCAAAAATGATGGCTGACGACGCTGTAATAACCGCTCCATGGGACGGCGTCATACTGGAACGGCATGTGGAGGAAGGCGAGCTTGTTTCAATGAACGCGCCGATATTCACCCTGGGGGACATGAAGACAGCCAGGGTGACGATCTACGTACCGCTTGCGGACCTTGCAAAAATAAAATACGGCCAGGAAGCATTCGTGACTATAGACGGGATGGAAAAAAAGCCTTTCAAGGGCAGCATCACATATATTTCCGCGGCCGCCGAATTTACGCCGAAAAATGTCCAAACAAAGGACGAGCGGGTAAAACAGGTCTTCAGGGTTGAAGTGACTGTGCCGAATCCGGACATGATATTGAAGCCGGGAGTGCAGGCGGACGTCAGGATAAGCGAAAAACAATTGCTGATTACAAATGACTAAAGAAGACGGAAAAACTTGGAAAACATCATACAAGTAAACCAGTTGTCAAAGCGGTTCAAGGAAACAACAGCGCTTGACGGCCTTACGTTAACCGTGGGCCGCGGGGAGATATTCGGCCTGATTGGTCCTGACGGCGCGGGAAAAACAACCGCGCTCCGTATCCTGGCCGGACTAATGAAGCCTGGCCGCGGCGAGGCGCTTGTCCTGGGCAGGAAACTTCCTGAGGAAGCCGAGCTTGTAAAGGAACATGCAGGTTATATGTGTCAGAAATTTTCGCTGTATACCGACCTGTCTATAGATGAGAACATACGCTTTTTTGCCGATCTCTACGGGATAAGCTCGGCCGAACTGGATAAAAGGCTTGAGCCACTGCTCGCCATGACGAGACTTGCGCCTTTCAGGGACAGGCTCGCAGGCAGGCTCTCGGGCGGCATGAAACAAAAACTCGCCCTTATTTGCACGCTCATACACAGGCCCGAAGTGCTTTTCCTGGACGAGCCCACAACAGGTGTTGACCCTTTGTCGCGCCGGGAATTCTGGGAAATATTACAGCAGATTCACGCTGAGGGCGTCACCATAGTAGTGACAACACCATACATGGACGAGGCGGAACAGTGCTCCAGGATAGGCCTGATGTTCAAAGGCAAAATAATAGCCATGGATACGCCCAGGAACCTGAAAAAAGGCCTTCAAAAGCCGGTCATAGAAGCGCATCCGAAGTATCCTGGAAAATTCGCTGCCGCTGTCGCGTCATGCGCGGGAATATCCGACTGGCAGCAGCTCGGAGACAGGTTCCACATAGTGGCTGATAACGAGCAGGCTGTTTCCGCTGTCATGGCCATTCAGGACGCCGGCGCCCGCCGCATCGCCGCGAATATAGAGGATGTTTTTGTGGAGCGTATCAAGTAACAGCATCAAAGTTCAAGGCTCAAAGCTCAAGGTAAAAAATAAACGGAGGAAAGTGTGGAATACTCGGTCACGGCAAAAAATCTTACAAAGCGCTTTGATAAGTTCACGGCAGTGGACAATATCTCGTTTGCCGTTGAAAAGGGAGAGGTCTACGGATTTCTTGGCGCGAACGGCGCCGGCAAGACGACCACTATCAGGATGCTGTGCGGCCTGCTTTCCCCGACCTGCGGCGACGCGCAGGTAGCCGGTTTTTCCATAAAAACAAGCCCGGAGGAAGTCAAGAAAAGACTGGGATACATGTCGCAAAAATTTTCGCTTTATCCGGTCCTGACCGTGGCAGAGAACATCGCTTTTTACGCGGGTATTTACGGCATGCAGGAATCAGCGATAAAGCAAAGGATACCGCAGCTTTGCAAAGAAGTTCAGCTTTCCGGCATGGAAGACAGGAATGTGGGAGACATGCCCGGCGGGATAAAACAAAGGGTTGCGCTCGCCTGCGCCATAGCGCATTCGCCGCAGGTGGTGTTCCTGGACGAACCGACAGCTGGCGTTGATCCCATGCTGCGCCGCAGGTTTTGGGAAATAATAAGGAAGCTCGCCTCAGGCGGCACCACAGTATTCGTCACAACCCATTATATGGACGAGGTTGAGCACTGCAACAGGATAGCCATGATGCACGCAGGCAGGATAATAAAGGAAGGCACCATACCTGAAATAAAAAAATCAGTCATCCCGGCGCCCATACTTGAGACTGAAGCGGAAAAACCGGTTGAAGCCTATAATCTGCTGTCCGGCTTTAAAAACGAGCTCGGAGACATATCGCTGCACGGCGCACTTATACACGTTATACCAAAAACAGGCGCAGGTACGGCCGTGCGGATTTTGACCACCGTGCTTGAAAGAGCAGGCTTTAAATTCACACAGCCTGAGGAAGTTGAACCGACCATGGACGATGTTTTTGTGAACCTTGTGAAGGGGTACGAAATAAATGCCTCAAAATGAGCGGAAACTTGACCCGAAAAGGATAGCGGCCGTATTTAAAAAAGAGTACCTTCATATAATACGCGATGCCAGGTCTCTGACCATAGCCCTGGCTGCGCCTGTAATACTCCTGGTCCTCTATGCCTATGCGGTCACTTTTGACATAAATATGATCGACCTGGGAGTCGTTGACTTTGACAGGTCAGCGGCGTCACGGCAGCTTAAGCAGAAGTTCGTGGCAAGCGGTTATTTCAAGGTTAAAAGCGGACTGGATACAATGAAAAAATGCGAGGAAGCGCTGAGACTGAGCAAGATAAAGCTCATCCTGGTTATTCCAAAAGGCTACTCGAGCGGGTTAAAAAAAGATGAGAATGTTGTGATACAGGCCATAGGCGACGGCGCAGACGCGAATACTGTAAGCGTAGGGCTTGGTTATGCGGGCGGCATATTTGGGCAGTTATCATTCGGGATACTGCTTGACGCTGTGAGAGCAAGGGGATTCAATCCCAAAAATATTCCATCCATAGAAACAGTCCCGCGCGTATGGTACAATCCGGATTTAAAATCGGTCAATTTTATACTGCCCGGCCTCAGCGCAATAATTATGATGCTTATCGCCGCGCTCCTGACCTCCCTTACAGTGGTGCGCGAGAAGGAGAACAATACTTTCGAGCAGCTTGCGTCCACTCCTGTCAAACCCCTGGAACTCATGATAGGGAAGATTACGCCGTACGTAATTTTGTGCCTGATAGATGTCGCAATAATAGTGGCTGTCGGGATACTGTGGTTCAAGGTGCCGTTTAAGGGCAGCTTTGTAACGCTTTTTGTTTTCTCTGTGCTGTTCCTGTTCTGCGCGCTGGGAATGGGCCTGCTCATATCAGCTGTGGCGCCGAACCAGCAGCTGGCTGTCCTCGTTACGGCTTTAGGAACGCTGCTTCCTTCCATACTGCTGTCAGGATTCGTGTTCCCGATTGCGTCCATGCCGGTCATAATCCGCGCCATAAGCTGCGTAGTGCCGGCCAAGTATTTTATAACCGCCCTGCGTACCATATTCCTGAAGGCGGGCACAGATATCATGTCTTTATGGGGCGAGGCGCTGTTTCTTTTTATATTCGGCACGTTGTTCATAACTGCTGCGGCGGCGAATTTCAGGAAAGACATAGAATGACAGGACAGAAGGCGGAAGGAACGGCTTTTATTTCGGACTGATTCGAAAAGCGCGGCGGATTAATACGCGAAGGAGATAAAGTTGTGGGACTGAAAGAATTTATGGGCCCCGCGGTACATGTGATGAAAAAAGAGATCACAGAGATTGTAAAGACAGGAATGATCAGGTTTCTGGTCGCGGCGCCCATAATACAGGCCGTCATATTCGGCTATGTCGCGACCACGGATATAAAGAACGTGCCGACATTGATATGTGACGAGGACGACTCCCGGGACAGCAGGGAACTCGCGGGCAAGTTCATGAACAACAGTTATTTTACGGTGACAAGGGTTATACACAATCCGTCGGAGATTGAAAAGGATATCGGAGAGAACAGGTCAAAAGTCTGCGTACGGATACCCAACGGGTTCCGGGACGACATAAAGACAGGCAGGAAAGCGCAGGTACAGCTGATAGGCGACGGGACCGACTCCAACAGCGCTGTTTTGACCATGACCAGGGCACAACTTATGGTAATTCAGTTCTCGAACGACAAATTCAGGGCCAAAATAGAAGCTGTTAAGAAGAACATAGGAAGGCTGCCGCAGCTTTCAATGCGGGAGCGCGTGTGGTACAATCCCGAGCTCAAATCCTCGCATGTCATGGTTCCGGGAGTTATGGGCCTGATACTGGCCATTGTAACGCTTGTCGTCATGTCCATATCCGTTGTGAGGGAAAAGGAAGCCGGCAATTTGGAACAGATGGTCGTAACTCCTATAAGGCCGTCGCAGATAATAGCGGGAAAGATCATACCGTATGTCGTGATCGGGCTTGTTGACATTACGCTTGTAGTCATTACCTGCGGCATAATATTCAAGACACCGTTTGAAGGGAGCTTCCTGCTTCTGTTAACGCTATCAATATTCATGATACTTGTCAACCTGGGCATCGGCATACTTATATCAACCGTATCAGCGACACAGCAACAGGCCATGTTCTCAGCGATTTTCTTTCTGATGCCGAATATACTTCTTTCCGGGTTCCTGTTCCCTATAAAGAATATGCCCGAGATACTGCAATGGCTCACTTACATTATACCAATGAGATATTATATGGTTATAATCAGGGGTATTTTCTTAAAAGGGCTGGGGCTTACAGAACTTTTATTTGAGACAACCGCGTTATTCGTATACGGCGCCCTAATATTTATTGTTGCTGTTTTGGCGTTCAAAAAAACAGCGGCTTAGCGCGGCTTAAATCGGGTTCAGGAAACCATTTTCCCCTTGTAATCGTCCAATTATGGAATATAATAGTGGCCGATATGGTGAAAAAAATGAGAAAAACATTGCTTCTTACAGGGTTTCTTTCGGCTTTTAGCGCCTTGGCTTTCGCGTCTTCTGATTTTAACGAAGGCAACAAGCTTTACTTAAACGGCAAGTATAATGAGGCGCTGGGACAATACCAGAATTTCCTGAAAAATGAGCCTGACAGGTATGAGGGGTATTTTAACGCGGGCAACGCGCTTTTCAGGCAGGAACAGTATGACCAGGCGCTTGGCATGTATAAAAAAGCGCAGGAATTAAACCCAAAGGACCCGGACATACAACATAATATTGAGGTTACAAACGAGAAAATAAGGCAAAAAGCCGAGAACAAAGGCCAGCAGCAAAACCAGCAGAATCAGAACCAGCAGGACAAGAAGCAGTCCGGTGAATCAGGCTCCAATTCACAGCAAGGGCAAAAGCAGGGGGGCAATCAGCAGCAGGCTGATCAGGAACAGGGCAAAGAAAAGCAGGAAAACCGGCAGCAGGGGAGCCAGGGACAGCAGTCAGCCGGCCAGCAGTCAGGGGCGGACCGCAAGCCTCCGTCTGGCATGACTCCTGACGAAGTGCAGGCGCTCCTAAACCAGAAGCAAAACCAGGAAAAAAACCTTAAGGGGTATTTTGGCAAGCAGCAGCAGAGGCAGAGACAGAGCGCGGCCGAACCGGACCTTTTCAACATGTCGCCGCAGGAAATAATGCAGTACATGCAGAGGCGCATGGAAGACCCTTTTATGGAGGAACCTCAGCCGGGCCGCGGGTCAGGAAACGAGAAAGACTGGTAATATGATTTTATTTTTGACGGTTTATGGTTAATCGGCAGGTTCCGCAATTTATCCCGGCTGATATATATTGACTTCCGCATTAAATAGGGGTATTGTCATTCCTGACTCTCAAATATAAACTTACAGGAGCAGCATGCTCAAATATTTCCTTGAGGGCCTGCCCGCGCTTATCCCTGACTTTGAGGAGCGGCAGGAACAGATTTCAATGGCAAAGGCGGTCAAAAAGGCCGTGGATTCGTCCGAAAACCTCATAATAGAGGCGGGCACAGGCGTCGGCAAGACGCTTGCCTATCTCATACCGCTCGCTCAATATTCCACGGAGAACAAAAAGCGCGTAATAGTATGCACATACTCAAAAGCGCTGCAGTCGCAGATATTTGAAAAGGACATGCCTATAATAGAAAAGCTTTTTCCCGGCATAAAGTACGAGGCCATGTTCGGATCTGAAAACTACATATGCGCGCGCAAGCACAAGAAACAGAAGGAAAAAAGCTCGCTTTTCGCGAACGCGCCGGACACTGACTCCATAATAGACTTCATAGCCGCGGGCGGCGGCCTGCGCGAGAACAGCTCATTTGAGCTTCCGAAGGAAGCCTGGGACGCGATAAAGAGGGAAAAGGCGGAATGCCTTGAGGAGAACTGCGGCCATTTCGCCAAATGCCATTACTGGACCGTGAGGCGCAGGATGTTCAAGGCGAATTTTGTGATCATCAACCACCACCTGTTCTTCGCCGACGCGATGGTCGGGAGAAAACTGCTGCCGCAGGCGTCTGTCGTGGTTTTTGACGAGGCGCACAAGCTTGAGGACACCATGCGCATGATGTGCTCGCTGAAATTTGATTTTTTTGAGTTTGCGCGGCTTTTAAAGGACATAAATTCCTTCTTTAAGGGAAGGAAAAGGGCCAACCGGGAGGCAAAAGAGAGGGTGAAGGCCGAGACTGCTGAGGCTAAAAATAGCGTCGAGGCCCTGCTTGGGGCAATAGCAGACGCGTTTATAAGGCGGGGTTCTTCAAGCGGTATGGCGTCGCCGCTGCGGATTGAGACCGATTTTGAGCCTTCGGTGTGCCTGCGCGACACGGCGCATCACTTAAGGACCAGGAGCCAGGAATCCGAAAGCAAGGACGAGAAAAAATTCGGCCAGCTCCTTCTTGACAGGCTGTTAGAGATGACGGGCAACCTGGGCAGCTGGTTAAAGGGCGGCGAGAGCGGATATTTCTACTGGGTTGAGTCCATAAGGAACGGCAATACGGTCCTTTACATGACACCGTATGACTTAAAGGAGGATTTTGAGCGGCACATACGCTGCAATTACGATTCGGCCATACTTACATCGGCCACACTTTCAATAGGGGACGATTTTTCGTATGTAAAAAAGCAGTTCGGCCTTGACGACGCTTCCTCAAGCGCCCTTTCCTCGCCGTTTGACTACAGGAAAAACAGCCTCATATACGTTGAGAAACAGATGCCTGACCCGAAATCGCCGGCTTTCGCGGGCGCCCTCGCGGTCAGGTGCGCGGAGATGATAAAAGCCTCCGGCGGCGGCGTATTTGCGCTTTTTACTTCCTATGAACTGATGAAAAACACTCACAAGGCGCTCTCGGGCAGGTTCCCGGAGTTAAACATGCTCATTCAGGGAGAGGCGGCGCCGAACAAGCTCATAGAAAAATTCAGGGCCTCGCCTTCAGTGCTGTTCGCCACGAACACGTTCTGGCAGGGGATAGACATAAAAGGCGACGCGTTAAGGTGCGTCATTATCACAAGGCTGCCTTTTGAGGTCCCGGAGCACCCTTTGCAAAAGGCGGTATACGAGCACGTGGTAAAAAACGGGGGCAATGATTTTTCCGAAATAGCCCTGCCGCGGGCCATATTCATGCTAAAGCAGGGATTCGGCAGGCTGATAAGGTCAAAAGAGGATTACGGAGTCGTGGCCATACTGGACTCGCGCGTGGCCACAAAGGGCTACGGCAGGCTCTTCATAAACGCCCTGCCCGAGGCGGAAATAACGCACAAGGTTGAGGATGTTGAGGCGTTTTTCAGGCGCAAGCGTGGGCAATAAAAATGTTTTAGTTGTTGGTGATTATAAACTGCGACCCTGAGGCGGCATTAGCCACGGGGATGCCCACAATGTTGCCGCCAGCGGCCGGTACCGTTGAAATGGACGTTATATTGCCTTCAGATGAAATTATTGAGAGCGTCGCCTGTGTGCCGGAGTTCAGGCCGGTCAATGTCCCGGAGTAATATGCTGAGCCTGACCAGTCAAGCGGCTGGCTGTTTATTGTGACAGCGGCTCCGGACACAGTTTCTCCCGAGGAAGAACCTTTTTTTACCGTGACGAGCGCTGTTCCGTTACCCGAGGCGCAGGTGACTTCGGCCATGACATACAGGAGTTTCGCCGGTTCAGGCGCTTTTGCGCATGATAAAAAAGCCGAGGCAGCACAAACACACAGCAATATCAGCGTTTTTCTTATCATGTGACAATACCTCCTTTATGTTTAGTTTATAATACAAAACCGCTCATTTGTCAATGCGTGACATGAACAAATGCCTGAAAACATCAGCGCCTTGCTTTAGCTCCGCTACCGAAACCGACTCCGCGGCAGTGTGCGCGAGCGAAGCGTCGCCCGGACCCAGCACAACGCAGGCAAGGCCCGCGGATGAAAATGCGCCCGCGTCTGTCGCGAACTGCGCGCCGCGCGGGGCCGCGTCAAGGCCGAGCGAGTAAAGGCTTGTGAGCATCCACTTTATGAAGGGGCTGTCAATGTCCTGCGCCAGGGGATTGTCCATAAATTCCTGTTCCACCTCAAGCTCCATTCCGGGATTTTCAGCCGCAAGTTCATCCAATATCTTCCTGACCGCGGGTATGACCGCGTTTATATCCTCTGAAGGCATTACACGGCGGTCAACCCTTATTACGCATTCGTCAGGCACTGCGTTGACCTGCCTTCCGCCGCTTATCATGTTTATTGAGCACTGGGCGCTGCCGCACAAGGGGTCTGTCGCGGACAGCCCGGCTATATAGCGCGATTCAAGCGCTTCAATGACCTTTACCATGTCCTTTATGGCTGAGCGGCCCTTTGACGGAGCTGACGCGTGCGCTGCGATGCCGCGTGCTGTCACCTTGAAATGGCCTATGCCCGCGTGCGCCACAATTGGCTTTAAGGAAGTCGGCTCAGCCACTATCACCCCTTTTGGGACAAAGCCGAGCAGGGGAAGGTGTTGTTTTACGAACGCGGTTGCTCCGCCCCTTTTCTGCTCCTCGTCCACCGAGAACAGGAGCGCTATGTTGTTTGGGCAGGCGGAACCCCTTATTTCCTTTAAGGCCCATAAAAGCGAGGCTATGCAGCCCTTGTCGTCGCAGGCGCCGCGGCCAAGCACGCGGCCGTCCTTTTCCTCACCGCAGAAAGGGTCAAAAGCCATTCCTTCGGCTGAGACAGTGTCCATGTGCGCGGCTGCCAGCAACCAGGGTGCTTTGGCGTCAAATTCCCTTGTTATGAGAAGGTTGGGAGCTGAGCCGCTTATTTCAAGCAGCCGTGTTTTAAGTCCCATGCCTTCGGCAGTTTCCTTCAGGTACAGGCCGAGCTTTTCCTCCGCAAGCGGGTTGCCTGTAATATGGCCGTTCACCGAAGGTACGCGCACAAGCGCAGAAAGAAGTCCGTTAACTGATTCGTGCTTCATTTTGTCTCCATGATTTTTATGGATTATACTACGCTTTTATGTTTTTCGCAACGCGAGGAGACAAAAATCCCTTGATGAGAAACGCGGCTTCTGCTATTATTTTAATCAATTAAATAAGGGAGGTTTTCCAAATGTGGAAAAGCGTTATTTCGCTGTTCTTGCTTTGTTTTGCCCTGTCTTTTCCGGCGCTTTCATATGTTGACGAAGTGAACCCTGTTTCAATTGAAATGCAGCATTACAGGTCAAATTATTTCCTGTTTGACCTGTTTGAGACGGCAGCGACTTCAAAACTGCAGGTTTCCTTCAAGACACGCGTTTTCAAGGACCGGGACTTCCTTTACTTCGGCTACACCCAGCTTATGTTCTGGCAGTTAAGGGGCGATTCCCAGCCGTTTTATGACCTTAATTACAATCCCGAGTTTTTCAGCAGGTGGTACCTGGGCACCGACAAGGTGGGCCTTGACTTCGGTTTTGAGCACGAGTCAAACGGCGTTGACGGGCCTGACACGCGTTCCTGGCACAGGATATACTTAAGGTTCTTCCAGGAATGGCCTTTCGGCAACAATACGGGCATATACCTTAATTTCAAGCTGGGAGTGCCTTTCCTGTTTGATCCCACAAACATGGACATAGCGCAGTTCCGGGGTTTGTACGAGATACATTTCATGTGGATAGACTTCATGAATTGCGGGGCAATAAGCACGTCAGACCTCAACCTGAGGCTTTTCCCAGGAGGCAAGTCGCTCATAAACCCGCTTGAGGGAGGCATGGACCTGACGCTGCGTTTTAAGACCAGAATTTTCGACTTTACGCTGCCCATGTTCGTGTTCCAAATTTTTTGGGGCCACGCGGAATGCTTAAAGGACTACAACGCGCCTCCTGTGTTCAAGTTCAGGTGGGGACTGGGATTCTAGGCTGACAGGATTTTTTTATAGGCGTTTTCAAGGCTTAGGGCCGCTTTTTCCCAGCTGAAGACTTCCTCAGCTGCCCTGCGGCCGTTCCTTCCGTATTCGGACATGAGCGAAGGGTCGGAAAGCATGGATATGGCCGCGTCAGCCATTTCCTCGGCCGTAGCCGCGCATACTCCGAACCCGTATTTCTCAATCCATGACGATATGTCGCCGACAGGGCTGGCTATGACAGGCTTTCCCGCTGCCATGTAATCACCGGCTTTTATCGGGCCGCGGCCGCGGTTTGTCACTGTATCCGAAAGAGGAAGCATGAATATGTCGGCTGCTGCCGCGTATTTCGCGACCTCGGAAAAATCAACCCTGCCTGTTATTATGACAGAATCCCGCGCAGGGCATGAGGCGACCTTAGGCTCCAGCCTTTTCTCAAGCGGCCCCACTATGACAAGGGCAAGGTCGTTTCGCCTGCTTTTTGCCGCGCCAAAGGCGTCTATTACCATGCCGAGGTCTGACTGGCCGAAGCCGATGAACATGAGTATCTTTTTATCAACGGGCAGGTTCTTTTCCTTTTTTATCCGGTATATTTCATCGCCTGCAAGCGGCATTATGTCCCTGACATTGCAGCCCGAAGGCAGGTAGAAAATCCGCTCCTTTTTTATACCGAGCGATTCGGCCCTGTCCCTGAGCGCGAGCGAGGTCACGGTCAGGCCCCTTACGCGGCGCCTCACGTCCTCCTCAAGGAAGGTCTCAATCAATATCTCAGGCGTGGGCCGAAGGCCCACGGACATCCCGCCTTTTGTCCACCAGTCTGCCCAGTCCGAGAAAAGCACGGTCTTTTTGTGAAAAAAACCCGCGCACAATAGGGGGAAATATACGTTAGGCTTGTGATCAAAACCGTGGACTATGTCATAGCTGTTCGCGGCAGCGTGAAGAAGCCTTTTTGCCGTGTCCAGGGGCGCCCAGCCGCCGCGGTCCATGTCAAGGAAACGGGGTGTCTCAATGATTTTTACGCCGTCTTCGGTTGAGGATGAGGACGTGAAATGCCTGTTCCTTGAGACAGTCATAAGCGTTATATCGTGGCCGAGGCCCGCGAGGCCGCGGGCGAAATTGAAAGCCCTGAAATATGTGCCTTCCTGCCTGAAGTTGTGGTTCAAAAATAGTATGCGCATTTGAAACCATTATACAGCGCAGGCTTGTTCGCGGCAAGAGTTTTGGCCTTGCAAACAGCGCGGCCGCAATTATAATATGTAAGCGGTAAAACATAATATTATAAGGAGGCATTATGAGGATATTTGCCGCTGTGTTGTCGCTTTTTTCGCTTTTTCTTTCCGGCTGTGACCGGGACAATGGGCCCGGTTCGGTGATAAGCTTGCGGGAACTAAAGCGCCTTATCGGTGAGGACAAGGAACTGCTTATAATTGACGTAAGGACTCCGGCTGAGTACGAGTCAGGCCACATTCCCGGAGCAGTTTCAGTGCCCCTGCAGGGTATTGAGGCCGCCATATCAGCTGTTGTTCCTGACAAGGCGTCATATTTTATAATATACTGCAGGACCGGCAGGCGTTCAAAGGCCGCAGCCGGCATACTTAAAGGCATGGGGTACTCAAATTTCAGTAATTACGCGGGTAGCATGAAAGAATGGGTTGCGGATGGAAACCCCGTGGAAAAATAGAAATTCGTTGTTTTGACTTTTGTGCCGTGGTGTATTAAAATGGGTTGTGCCGTAGTTTATTTCTGGCCGGCATTTAAAGGGAGGACGTATGCTGAGGGAACCGGCGTTCGCGGGAATGTTCTATGAAAAAGACCCCGCTGCGCTCAGAAAACAGGTTGAGGCGCTTGTATTTAAAAAGGACGAAAAGCTGGACGCTGTGGCTGTAATAGTGCCGCACGCGGGATACGTATATTCAGGAAAGGTCGCGGCCGAGGTTTTCTCGTCCGTTAAGATACCACCTCTCATAATACTGCTCGGCCCGAACCATACGGGCGACGGCGCGCCTGTTTCGGTCATGTCCGAGGGCGTATGGCGCACGCCGCTCGGGGACGTAAAAATAAACGAGCCGATAGCCGCGGAAATCCTTAAAAAATCCGCGTGCTGCCAGAAGGACAGCAGGGCGCATTTGCGCGAGCATTCCCTTGAGGTGCAGCTGCCGCTACTGCAGGCGCTCAGGAAAAACTTCACTATCGTGCCGATAGCGCTCGGCGAGTACAATTCCGCGAATTTAAGGGAAACGGCGGCTGCCATAGCCTCTGTGTTAAAGGGAAGGGACGCGCTGATTGTGGCTTCCACGGACCTGACTCATTATGAGGACGCTGCCCAGGCCAGGAAAAAGGACATGGCAGTGCTTGAGGCCATTGAGGCCCTTGACGCTGACAGGATGGTCAGGGAAGTGGCTGAAAAGGAAATATCAATGTGCGGATGGATGCCTTCTTTTGTGGCCATCAAGGCGGCCAAACAGCTGGGCGCGAAGAAGGGTGTTGTGATACGCTACGCGAACTCGGGCGAGGCGTCAGGAGATTTTTCGTCTGTTGTCGGCTACGGAGGCGCGGCGATAATATGAAACAATTCCTGGCTCTTTTCCCGCGCTCCATCAGGTTCGGTTGCGGTTCCTTCTCCTTGCTGGAAAAGGAAGGCGTGCCGGGCAGCCGCGTCATGATAGTTACCGGCGGCAGTTCAATGAAAAAGAACGGTTACATCGGCGCTGCAGCAAAGGCGCTGAAAAAACACGGCAAGGATGTATTCACATACGACAGGGTGAAGCCCGAACTGCCGGCTGACAACGTTGACGAGGCCGCGGCTTTCGCGGCGAAGAACAGGGTTGACTCCTTCATAGGCATGGGCGGCGGCAGCGCCATAGACTGCGCCAAGGCCGTTTCCGGTATTTACAAAGGAAGCAAAAAGAGCAGGGATTACCTTGACGGAAAGGCAGGCATAAAAGGGAGGAAGGCTTTTTTTGCGGCCATACCTTCCACTGCAGGGACAGGCTCTGAAGTGACTAAGAACGCGGTCCTGACATACCCGGAGAAGAACAACAAGCTGAGCATAAGGGGCGACTGCCTTGTGCCTGACGCCGTGATCGCGGACCCTGAGATAACCGCGTCCATGCCGCGTGAAATTACCGCTTATTCGGGCATGGACGCGCTTTCACACGCCGTGGAATCGTATTTCTCGGTGTCCGCGAATGAATATACGAGGCAGCTGTCAGCGCTCTCGTGCAGGCTTATTATGGAAAACCTTGAGGCGGCCTTTGAGAACGGAAGAGACTTAAAAGCCAGGGAAAACATGCTGCTTGCCAGCGTCACTGCGGGCCTCGCGTTCTCGACCGCGGGGCTGGGCGCCGTGCACGGCATAGGCCACGCTGTCGGGGCTGTGAGCGGGCTCGGACACGGCCTCGTCAACGCGATATTGCTGCCGTATGTGATTGATTTCAATTCCGCGGCTGTCAGGCCACTGCTTAAGAGGCTTGAAAATGAGGCTGGCGGTAAAATAGCTGACCGTATCAGGCGCATGAACAAAAAGTTCGGCATACCCGCGAGGCTGTCCTTGGCGCGGCCTGGCCTTAATGAAAAATCCGGGCTTGTGATTGAAAGCCTGTCATATTCGGGATCCATGGCCTATAACCCGGTAAAAATGGACAGGAAAAAAGCTGAAAAACTTCTGATGGAGGCGCTGTGAAACCTGAAAGGGGCGGTTTGAAAAAAGAAGAGGTCCTGTTTCTTTGCCTGCTGGCTTTTTCGTTCCTGTTCGGAAGGCTCTTATACCTTGAAATGCCGCCTGACAGGGAAGAGGGAGCTGCCGCGCTAATAGCTTCAGCGATAAGCAAGGGCGAGCTGCCTTACAAGGATTATTATACCGAAAGCCAGCCTTTTATTTTTTACCTGTACAAGTCGGCTTTTTCATTTTCCGGGGAGTCTTTCCGTTCTGTCAGGGCGTTTACCGCTGCTTACGCGTGCCTGGCTGTTTTCCTTGCCTTTATGCTGTCAAGGATACTTTTCGGAAAGCTGGCGGCCGCTCTCTCGGCTTTTTTCTACGCTTTGTTCCTTAACAACGCGTCAACAGGCGGGTTTTCCTCGTCCCCGGCTGTTTTTACGCACATATTCATGATGCTGTCCCTGCTATTTCTTCTTGACCGGGAAAAGGGTTATGAAAAGGCGGGTTTTTTCATTTCCGGATTTTTCATTTCCGCGGCAATGCTTGTTGACACCGCGGCCTCTGCCGCCCTGGCCGCGGGGTTAATATATATAATGAAACGCCCTGAAATAAAAAAAATCAGGGCGCTGGCTGTTTCCTGGTATGCTGCAGGGCTGGCCTCGGCAGCCGCGCTGGCCGCGGTATGGATGATATACAACGGGCTCGCGCCGCATTACATGGAAGCCGCGGCCGGTTCATTTAAGGGCATGTTTTTACCGGGTGAATTCCTAAGGACCGCGGCCGGGCTCATTATGGCCGCGCTTTCATGCCCTGCGCTGGCAGTGGCTGCCGCGTTTGGCGCGGCCAGGATTGTTACTGGGGAAAGGGACGGGCGTGAATTCGCTGTCACGCTGTCGGGACTGCTGCTTTTGGCCGTTATGTTGTTGCAGGGAGAGGCGCAGAAGCGTTTTGCGCTTACCCTGCCTTTCCTCAGTGTCGCGGCGGGATATTACACTGCCATGGCTTTTTTCAGCGCAGGCAGGATGGCCGGAGCTAAAGCCGCTGCCGGACTTCTCATGCTTTACCTTGCGCTGAACATGGCTGCCCTTGAAGCGTTTTCATCAACTTACAGGCAGGGTTTTACGGGCATGCCGGGCAGCCGCAGTTCCTACGACGCCTCGCAGATTGCCGCGTATATAAGGGCAAACAAGAACGAAAGCTCAAGGCTGCTTGCCTGGCCGGATGAGCCTTCTATATACTTCCTTTCGGGAATAAGGCCGCAGGGGAGGCACATAAGCGGCAGGGGAATAAGGACGAAAGAGCAAAGAAGCGCTTTTATGGCGGGCTTTTTTTCCTCTCCGCCGGATTTCCTTGTTGTTGAGGCCGCCAGGGCCGGGGATTTCGGGGACGCGCTAAGGGAATATTACTCCCCATACGCGGGGATTGGAGACCTCATGCTTTATCATAAAAAGGTGGGCAAATGAAAAAAATAAATGAGAGCGAAGTGGCGTTCAAGTACGTTACGTCAGGCCCGAAATACCTTTTCAATGACCCGGGTTTTTCCGGCGGGATAGCTTATTTAAAACCCGGGGACGAGATAAAGCCGCATATGCATGACGATGAGGCCGAAATTTTCTACTTTATAGACGGCGGGCCTGAATTTATCGCTGAAGCGGGTACGTACGCGGCAAAAGCGGGCGACGCGTTTCAGGTGGAAGCGGGGGAAAAACACGCGATTAAAAACAACACGGGTGAGACTGCGCGGATGTTTTTCCTCAAGGTAAAGAGGGGGTCAAAATGAGGCCAAAGGCTGTTGAGACAATAATGAAGGCGCTGTTTGTGCTGTTTTTCCTGTCAGCTGTTTTTGCCGCGTCAGCAGGCAGGTTTGTGACTTCTGAAACATTCGGGCATGCCGCAAACGGCAGGGAACTTATGGCAAAGGCCGGGTTTCCGGGCAGTATGGAATTTTCATACGCGGGCAGTACGGCCTGGGACTATACGGGCTGGCTTTTTGACGTATTTGCGCATTCGTCCATATTCCTTCTCGGCGCTTCGGCGTGGCTGATAAGGCCGGCCCTGCTATTGTTTGTCTTTTTCGGGCTATACCTTGTGGTTTACAAGCGCCAGCAGGGAAAATACATAACCGTAACGCTCCTGCTTTCGCTTTTCGGCGCTTATCTCCTGGAAAGGGGATTTGAGTTCGGCCCGGGCGCTTTTGCCCTCATATTCACGGCTTATTTCATGTACGTGCTTGAGAGAAAACCGAGAAAAAGGAACAAGGCGCTTTACCTGTCCCTGCCGGCCATGGCGCTGCTGTGGTCAAACATGCACTATACGGCAGTGGCCGCCGTGGTCCTGTGCCTTGTCTACATCATATACAGGCTTGTGGAGAGGTCTGAGGAAGAGGCGAAAAAGGAGGAGTATGACATGAGGCTTCTCTTTACTGCCTCGCTGGCAACAGCTGTCGCGGTCCTGCTGAACCCGGGCCTGTATGCGGGAGCGGCCGAAGCGGCAAAAGAACTCTTTTCTTCTCCCTGGCTGGAGGGTTATTCTTTTGGCCGCAGGGGCATAAGGGAAATTTTCCCTTTCCTTGTCTATGCCTGTCTCGTGGCAACATTACTTGCCTACAATATTGTAAAGGGCGCTGATGTGGGCAGGCGGGCAGAACTGATAAAGGATTCGCTCCTTCTGGCTGTGTTCGCTGCAGCGGCGGCGAGGAACGCCGTGTTTAAGCCTTTCTTTCTGGTTGTTTCCATACCTGTCGCGGCCTATTATTCGTACCTTATTTTCAGGTGGGATTTTGTATGGCCAAAGCAGTGGGCAGAGGCTGACCTGACGAGGATAAAGAACAGGCTTTACGCCATTATGATACCTGTCCTGGCTTTTTGTACAGCCTCATACGCGGTGAAGGAAAGGCCGGCGGCGCCCTACCCTGCAGGGGCGGCCGCGTATATTTCAGGGACCCAGGTGCCTGTGAACATATTTTCCGAAGCGCGCTGGGCCGGCTACATGAAATACATGCTCTACCCCGAGTACAAGGTGCTGTATGACCCCTCGTCAAGGAACCCGGCTTCGGCCGCGGAGGATTACGGCATAATATACAATGGTGACAGGGGCTGGAAAGAGGCGCTGGAGAAAAACTCCGTAAGCACGGCCGTGCTTGACTTGAAAGCTCCGTCTCTGGTAAAATTCAATGAAGCGGGCTTTAAAACAGCTTATTTTGACGACAATTACGCGGTGCTGGTGGACGCGAAAAAGACAGGCAGGTATTTTAAGAACGTCTCGCCGCTTGAGGAAAACTTCTTTGACGCCGCGAACACGCTGAACGCGCTTTCCGAGCTTGAGCAATTTTCCGAGGAGTTCCCGTCCGAGCGCGCCCTGCTCCTGACGGCAAAAATATACGCGGCTTCGGGAAAGAGCAGGGCAATTGACTACCTTTCGTACATGATTGACAGGTATCCCGTATATTACGGGCTTTACAATCTTAAGGCAGGCCTGCTGTATGAGGCAGGTGACTACGAGAACGCTTACGAGACGCTTAAAAACTCAAAGAAGCGCGGCCCGGAAGAAGAAGCGGCGCTGAAGGACTTAAGGATAAGGCTAAAGGCAAGGTGAAGTGAGGGAAAGGCGGGATTTTAATGCCCCCTTTACAACCCGCTGCGCGGGAAATCGAAAGGAACACTTATGGACCTGAGGAAAGCGATAACGGTAATTGCGTCAGTGTGTCTTGCGCTGATGATGGTTTATCTCCTGGTTTTCAAGAAAGCGCCTGAAAAAAAGGACAACCCGGCCGCGGCGCCTAAAGAAAAGGAAACCGAGCAGGAATACTGCGAGGACTACGAGAAGGCTATAGTCAAGACCGGGCGCGTGATAAAGAACAGCGCGGTTTGGGCGAGCACTGACGGGCCCTATGTGGTCACAGGAGACCTGATCATCGGGCCAAAGGCTGTTTTTGAGCTCAAGCCCGGCGTAGTGGTCAAGTTCAGGGGAAAGAACACGAATTTCATAGTAAAGGGAAAGCTTGTGGCAAAAGGCACGGAGGAAAAACCCGTCATAATCACGTCGTTTAACGACGACAGCGCCGGCGGCGACACAAACTGCGACAAAAAAGCCACAAAACCCTCTGACGGCGATTACGGTTCCATAATAATAAGCGGAAAGAAATCCCTGTCTCACTGCGAGTTCAGGTACGCGAAGGAAGTAAGGCAGGACGGCAAATAAGGCTGAAAATCAGCGGCTGCGGAAAGGCGGCAAATGGTAAGTCATGAAAAACGCGCGGCGCTTGAGAAAAAGCTGGAGCGCCTCGGCATAAAGCGTCCCGATATCCGCGAAAAGTTCATGCCTTCCGGCTGCAAGGGCGGCCAGAAAGCCAACAAGACATCAAACGCCGTGTATTTAAAGCACCTGCCGACCGGCATTGAGGTGAAATGCAGGCAGTCGCGCGAAAGGGAGCTGAACCGCTTCCTGGCCAGGCGTATACTCGCGGACAGGGTTGAGGAACTGCTGACCGGCGCCTCGGACAGGACGCGCGAAGCCGAAAGGATAAGGAAGCAAAAGGACAGGAATAGAAGAAGGCGGCCGGAAGTCCTGCCACAACATGAAACGGAGGAAAAATGACATACGCGCTGCTCGCCGTGAACATAACGCTCGTCATACTTGTTATTTTCCTCGTTCTCAGGCAGCCGAAAAAAACGGATGAGTCCAGGATCATAGACGGACTCA
>CAYNMZ010000010.1:0-4043 GCA_964398505.1 uncultured Spirochaetia bacterium | reverse complement strand
AAGGAAGCGTTCAAGTCCGTTTCTTATGACACGCTTAAGGGACAGACAGAGCTTGGGGAAAAGACGCTTGAGGAAAAGAAAAAACTCATAGACCAGACCCTCGCGCACATGCGCTCGGACCTTGAGCGGATACAGGCTTCGCTGGTCTCTTTTGACAGGGAAAGCAAGGCAGGCTTTGATTCTGTGACCAAGCACCTGAAGCTGACCTCGGAAACCACGGGCAAGCTGCAGGAAGTGACGGGACAGCTAAAGGAAGTGCTGAAAAGCTCAAAGGCGCGCGGCCAGTGGGGAGAGCGCATGGCCGAGGATGTCCTGAGCCTCGCTGGATTCATTGAGAACGTCAACTACAGGAAGCAAAAGGCGCAGGCTTCGGGCACCAAGCCCGATTTTTCCTTCATGCTGCCTGCGGGGCAGACGGTAAACATGGACGTAAAATTCCCTTTTGACAACTACCTGGCGTTTGTGGAGGCGCAGAATGAGCAGGACAGGGAGGCTTACAGGAAAAAGTTCATCGCTGACGTGAAGGAAAAGATAAAGCAGGTCACCTCAAAAGACTATATAAGCCCGGAGGAAAACACCGTTGACTATGTCCTTTTGTTCATACCGAACGAGCAGGTATACGCTTTTATAAACGACACGGACAGGACCGTGCTTGACGAGGCCCTGAAAAAAAAGGTGATTGTCTGTTCGCCGCTTACGCTTTACGCCGTGCTCGCGGTAATACGTCAGGCCATGTCCAACTTCACGCTTGAAAAGACCGCGGGCGAGATACTGCGGCTCATGGACGCTTTTTACAGGCAGTGGGAAATGTACAGGAAGTCCTTTGACAGCCTGGGCAAAAAGCTTGAAGACGCGAGGGCCGAGTATGACACGCTTGTGGCCACGCGCTCAAACCAGCTGGAGCGGCCGCTGCGCGAGATTGAAAACCTGAGGAAACAGCAGGGAATAGGCCAGATACCTCCGGCTGCGGAAAAATGAAGGAAAAGGGCAGGACAGACCCGGCCATCCGCGCGATACTGGCGCTTACTGCCTTTTTCATAGCTGCTGATTTTGCCGCCCTCCTTTACTTTGATTACCAGGCAGGGAGGGTGAAAAAGGCCGAGCTTAATGAGCCCGGACACCAAAACAGCGGAAATGCCGCGTTTTTTGACGGGCTTGACATGTCGGGCGCCAGGTCAAAACATACAGCTTCTTACGGCAGGGTTGATTTCAGTTTTTCAAAAGAGCCAGTCCTAAAGCCCGGCGGAAAAATATACGCGCTTACAGCGTGTTGCCCCGGAGGTGTAAGAAGGGAATATTATACTCTCAAACTGCCGTGGGAATTCCACCTTTATGTGTTTGAGGCCGGGCTTGACACGCTGACTCTTTTTGAGAAAGACAGCGGCGGCACGTCCGGGAGGTTTGAAATTGTGGTGTTAAACCCGGCCGCTGATGAAAGCTCAATACAAGCCGTGTCAGTTTCAGCTTTTACGGGAATACTGAGTGAATACATGCCAGGTATAAAATGGTCGGGCAGCGTGAGAAAAGAACGCATGTAGGCCTAAACGCCAGGATTTTTTTACCTTTTTTTACCTTTTTACCTTTTAATTCCCTTGAATGAAGCCTGTATTTATGATAAATTATACAAGTTTTCGGCATAAAAATTGCTTGAAGCGGCATTGATTTGCCGTTAAAAACGGGCATTTACATTGGAGAGACATGGCAATAACAAAAAAGGACGTGGAATACATAGCAAACCTTTCAAGGCTTGAGGTTTCAGAGGCTGAAAAGGAGGAATACGCGGCCCAGCTTTCGGGAATACTTGAGCATGTGAACAGGCTTCAGAAGCTTGACACAGAAGGCGTTGAGCCCACCTTTTACACCGTTGAAATGAAGAACGTGATGCGGGAAGATGAAAACGAGCCGTGCCTTGACAGGAAAAAGGTGTTTGACGCTGCGCCGAGCGTTGAAAACAACGGGTTCAAGGTGCCGAAGATAATTTAAAGCTGAAAACTTAAAGTTAAAAGCGAAAGCGTGTCCGGCAAGGGTGCCGGTATATGATTGCAAAGCGGGAGAAAAATGGAACTTTACGCGGAAACAATAGAAAGCCTGCACGACAGGCTCATAAAGAAGGAAATAAAGGCTTCCGACATACTGGACTCGTTCTATAAACGGGTGGATGCTGTTGAGCCGAAGGTTATGGCGCACCTTCATATCATGAGGGAACTGGCATACTCCATGGCAGCGGCTGCGCAGGAAAGAATTGATAAAAATGACAATGTGACCATGCTTACCGGCATACCGCTTGGCATAAAGGACAATATGGTCCTTGAGGGCCAGCCCACGACATGCGCTGCAAGAATGCTTGAAGGATACAGGCCGCCGTATACAGCCACGGTACTCAAGAAGCTTGAGGCCGCGGGCGCGGTGTTCACCGGGAAGCTGAACATGGACGAGTACGCTTTCGGCTCTTCAACCGAGAACTCCGGTTTTCATGTGACGCACAATCCCTGGGACCTTGAAAGGGTTCCGGGAGGCTCTTCGGGCGGCTCGGCTGCCGCGGTTGCGGCGCAAATGTGCGCTGCCTCTCTAGGCTCTGACACAGGCGGCTCAATAAAACAGCCTGCGGCGCTGTGCGGGGTTACGGGATTAAAGCCCACATACGGCAGGGTTTCGCGCTACGGCCTTATAGCTTTCGGCTCTTCGCTTGACCAGATCGGGCCCATCACTTCAACTGCCGCTGACAACGCGATACTGCTGTCTGCCATCGCCGGAGCTGACAAAAAGGACTCAACTTCCGCGCCTATACCCGTGCCTGACTATTACGCTTCGCTGAAAAAGGAAATAAAGGGCCTCCGCATAGGCCTGCCTGAGGAATATTTCATTGAAGGCCTTGACGCCGAGGTGAAGGCAAGGGTGATGGAAGCGGTGGCGCAGCTTGAAAAACTGGGGGCAAGGGCTGAAAAGGTGAGCCTGGCCCACACAGGATACGCGATAGACGTGTATTACGTCATAGCGACTGCCGAAGCTTCGTCAAACCTCGCGCGTTTTGACGGCGTGCAGTACGGACTGCGGGACAGGGAAGCGCAGAACATGATTGACATGTACAAAAAAAGCAGGCAAAAGGGTTTTGGCAAGGAGACAAAAAGAAGGATAATGCTCGGCACTTATGTGCTTTCTTCCGGGTATTATGACGCTTACTACAAAAAGGCCCAAAAGGTCAGGACGCTTATCAAGAGGGATTTTGACGAGGCTTTTAAAAAGGTGGACATTATCGCGACGCCGACTTCGCCCACCACCGCTTTTAAAATCGGAGAAAAGACATCGGACCCGCTTACCATGTACCTTTCGGACATCTTTACTATAGGCCCGAACATGGCCGGCCTTCCGGGCATATCCATACCTTGCGGTTTTGACGGGAAAAACCTGCCTGTTGGGCTGCAGCTTATAGGGAAGCCGTTTGGCGAGCAGGACATACTTGACGCGGCCTGCGTTTACCAGTCGGCTACAGAATGGCATAAAAAGAAACCGAAAATATAAAAACAGGAGGACGTGACATGCAGTGCAGGAATTGCGGAAACAAGACAGGTTTTATGTCGGTTGTGACCGACTACAAGCCGCTGGAACTCTGGGAGTTTAACGAGGGATCCCTTACGCGTTATTGCCAGAAGGACGCGGGCGATACTGAAATGAATATACAATGCGCGGCCTGCGGTTCCGAGGATATTGACCAGGAGGGTTTTGACACGGCCATGTACACGGACGGGCCGCTTGTGATACTCTCAGACGCAGAATGGGAAACCAAGTCCGGCGAGTATAAAAAAGCCGAGGCTCCGGCAGAGACAGAAGAAAAGGAATAAAAAGGCAGGATAAATGGCTGATTTAAGCGCTAAATATGAACTTGTCATAGGGCTTGAGGTCCATGTGGAGCTCAACACAAAATCAAAGGCTTTCTGCGGCTGCCCGACAAAATTCGGGGCTGAGGCGAATTCCCATATTTGCCCTGTGTGCCTGGGCCTGCCAGGCAGCCTCCCTGTCATAAACAGGGGTATGGTAGAACGGGC
>CAYNMZ010000009.1:0-30868 GCA_964398505.1 uncultured Spirochaetia bacterium | reverse complement strand
GGCCGCGTATGACGAAAGGCTGAAAAAATCGTTCGCGCTGAAGGACTTAAAGCAGTTCAGGAAGGCCGGGAAAATGCTTGAGCATAACCCTAAGATATTTGACAAATACCCGAAACTTATGGAAGAGCTTGTCTCGGAGCTTTTTGCTGTTGACGGCGAGCCGAAATGGCCCAAGGAAAAAAGGCTTATAGGCAAGCTCTTAAAAAGCGAGAACATATTCTCGCTTATAAAGACCGCGCTTGACATGAGGAGGATAATAATATGAGCTTTAAGTTCAAAACAATGGAAGACAAGCTTGGCTTAAACAAGTTCAAGGCTTTTGAAAAAACGCACCTTAAGATAAAGCCGGGTTCTGACGTGCACAAGCTGGTGGAAGGAAAGCTTTTCATCTGCCCTGCCAAGGTTTACGAGCTTAACGACAAGGGTGAGGCGATAGTCTCGTTTGAGAACTGCCTTGAATGCGGCACCTGCAGGGTCGCTGCGCCTGAAGAAATAGAGTGGGAATATCCGCAGGGCGGGTTCGGGGTCACTTTCCGCTACGGATAAGATTACAGTACCCCGCAGGGAGGCTATTGCCGGTCCCTCGCGTATAATCTTTGCCGGGTGAAGCGGCACCTGCGTTATGCGCGGCGTCGATTTGCCGGAGCGACGCGCTTAAAACAGAAAGGAAGCGATTCTATATGGTGCTGGTTTTCAACATAGGCAACACAAACATTTCTGTCGGGGTTTTTGAAGGAAACAGTCTCGCGCTTCATTTCAAGATACGCACCAACATATCATATACGGAGGACCAGTACTATGCGGTCATACACACGCTCCTGGACAAGGAAGGCATAAGCGAGACTGACTTTGAAGGCGCTGTGATAGGCAGTGTTGTACCCGCCATAACGCATATTTTTGAGCACATGCTCAGGAAATATTTCAGGCTCAGGCCGGTGGAGATTGCAGGCTCAAGGCTGAATGTAAAGAACAAATACAAAAACAAAGGTGAAGTGGGCGACGACAGGCTCGCGAACGCGGTTGGCGCGAGGCATTTTTTCGGGAAAAGGGACATGGTTATAATTGATTTTGGAACAGGGATAACACTGGATGTCGTGAATAAAAAAGGCGAATACCTTGGCGGCGTAATAATGCCGGGGTTGAACTTGTCCCTGCACGGCCTGTTTTCAAAGACAGCCAAACTGCCGCAGGTAAAGCTTAAATACCCTGATCACGTGCTGGGAAATACCACGGAAACAAGCATACAAAGCGGCCTGCTGAACGGCTTAACAGGCGCCATAAACCATCTTATAAAGGGGATTAAATCCGAGATCAAGGCGAAAAAAATAAAGGTCATAATGACCGGCGGCGACGCTGACATGATTCCTGTCGAAGAAATAAGCGAAAAAGACGTTGTCATAGACAAGAATTTTACGCTCAGGGGATTTAAACTGATATATGACTTAAACAGCGCGGGATCGGCAGTGAAGGCAAAAAAAGAAAAGGATTAAAAATGCAAATCGGTAAGAAATTATATTCGGCAAAAAAGCCCGCGCACCCGGATGATGCCCATACCAGGGCAAAGCGGTTTTTCAAGCGCAAGGGCAGGAAAAGGGCACGGCAGGCGATAAAAAAGATAATGGATAGTTCAATATAAAACCCCGTTTTTCTGGACGCAACAGCACGCAGATAAATAGTTTTAAACAGGACAGTTTTATGTATATACTTTTGTTTAACGTTAGACTTTATAAGAAGTTTTTAAAACTTAACAATAAACTTATTGACAAAACCCAAGCCATTTGATATAAATTTATTGGCGCAGGGTTGAGCCTACCAACTGCTCGTAAAAACCCCTCTATATCCCTGCGCTAATAAAAACCCCAGGTTAATATGCTTTTGACTTCCCATTTCCTTTGCGCTACACTTTTATAAAGGAGAATCCGGAAAATATATGAAAAAAACAATGCTTCTAGGTTTCTTGTTGTGTCTTTTACCCGTGTTTTCCGCCGCTGATGTCATACTTTTCAGGGACGGCACAAAGCTTGAATGCGAGGTAAAGGAAGTAAGGGACGGCCAGGCAGGGGTCAGGGAAAGCGGGAAAGAATACTACATACCTATGGAAAAAATATCCGAAATAATCTATGTGAAGAAAATAAAGGAAGACGATACCATGAAGTGGGTCATAGCCGGAAGCGCCATACTGATGAGCCTGCTCGCGTTTTCGCTGGCCATGTGGGGAAGGGGGCTGTAAAGCAATTTTATATTTGATATTTTGTTATTTTATAGTGGGAACAATTTATGAAAACATTTGAAAGCAGGCAGTGTCTTTACTATCAAATATAAATTTCGGGTTATTCGACCTTTAGTATAGCGAGGAAAGCTTCCTGCGGTATTTCCACTGAGCCGAGCTGTTTCATCCTCTTCTTGCCTTCCTTCTGCTTCTCAAGCAGTTTCCTTTTCCTTGTTATGTCGCCGCCGTAGCACTTGGCAAGAACGTCCTTCCTCAGCGCGGGTATGGTCTCGCGCGCGATTATGTTCGCGCCTATGGCGCCCTGTAGCGGCAGGGGAAACTGCTGGCGCGGTATCACTTCCTTTAGCTTTTCCACGAGCGCCTTTGCCTTTCTGTAGGCGAAATCGCCGTGCGTGACAAACGACAGGGAATCAAGTTTCTCGTGGTTGACAAGTATGTCAACTTTTTTCAGCTCAGCTTCCCTGAAATCAAGCATTTCGTAGTCCATTGACGCGTAGCCGCGCGACATGGACTTTAACTTGTCGTAAAAGTCCCAGATTATTTCCGCGAGCGGCATTTCGTACTGCAATATGGCGCGGCTGGCCTTCATGTACTCGGTAGTAACATAAATTCCGCGGCGGCCCTGGCAGAGCTGCATTAAGGGGCCCAGGTAATCCGCGGGCGTTATTATTGACAGTTTTACGTAAGGCTCCTCGACCTTTTCTATCCTGCCGAAGTCGGGGAAATCCGCGGGCGAGTCGCAGACCAGGGTTTCGCGGCTTGTTGTATGCACCTTGTATTCCACGTTTGGAGCCGTCGCTATCAGGTTCAGGTTGTATTCGCGCTCAAGCCGCTCCTGCACTATTTCCATGTGAAGCAGGCCAAGAAACCCGCAGCGGTAGCCGAACCCGAGGGCTTCAGACGATTCGGGCGAGAATGATAGGGAGGAGTCGTTGAGCTGCAGCTTTAAGAGCGCGTCCTTAAGTTCAGTGTACTGCTCGTTCAATACGGGAAAAAGCCCGCAGAAAACCATCGGCTTTACTTCCTTGTAGCCCGGAAGCGATTTTTCCGTGGGTCTTGCATTGTCGGTTATTGTGTCGCCTATTTTTATGTCTTTCAGGCTTTTTATGCCGGCCACTATATAGCCTACCTCTCCGGCCCTTATTTCCTCTGCCGCGACCATGCCGGGCTTGAAAATACCGACCTCGTCTATTTCCCACGTTGAGCCGCCGGCCATCATCAGTATGCGCATGCCCTTTTTCAGCACGCCGTCATAGACCCTGCAGAAAACTATGACTCCCTTGTAAAAGTCAAACTGCGCGTCCATTATGAGCGCCTTTAACGGAGCGTTTATGTCTCCTGCGGGCGGCCGCAGCCTTGTTATTATGGCCTTGAGTATCTCCTCGGTCCCTATGCCTTCCTTGGCGCTGGCAAGCACCGCGTCATCCGCGGGAAGGGCCAGGGTTTCCTCTATCTCTATCTGCGTCTTGACCGGGTCGGCGGCAGGCATGTCTATCTTGTTGATTACGGGTATGAGCGTGACATTGTTGTTTGTCGCGATGTGGGCGTTTGCCATTGTCTGGGCCTCAATGCCCTGGGACGCGTCGACCACAAGCAGGGCGCCTTCTGACGCTATTAGCGAGCGTGAAACCTCATAGGTGAAATCCACGTGTCCGGGCGTGTCAATGAGGTTCATCTCATATTCATCGCCTTCGTACCTGTATGTCATGCGGACGGCCTTTGCCTTTATGGTGATGCCCCTCTCGCGCTCCAAATCCATTGAGTCAAGCACCTGTTCCTTCATTTTCCTGCGGTCTATTGTGCCCGTAAACTCAAGCAGCCTGTCCGCGAGCGTGGACTTGCCGTGGTCTATGTGCGCGATTATGGAGAAGTTCCGAATGTATTTTAAGTAACTGTTGTCCAATTATTTGACCTCTATGTACTTGAAATCAAGGTACCGTTCCTGTGTTTTAAGCTGGCCGTACTGGAGCATGAAAGCTATCATCTGCATGTAATCCTTCCTGTATTCGCGCTCCATGGGCTTTACCTGGAAGGAAAAGGATTTTATCTCTCCCGGGGCCAGGTAGAAATTCTGCGTGATGTCGCCGAACATTTCCAGGTTGGAAACCTTCAAGAATTTCAGGTAAAACTCAGTAGTGATGACAGCCTTGCTTTTTACGGTTATGTCAACCGTAAAAACCTCGTCCTTTGCCACCTTGTCAGGGCACTCCCATTTTATCTCAAAAGGGAACATGCCTTCTTTTTCGCGCAGGTATGAGAATGTGGCTGCGCCCGATATGGCCCATTCAAGCGCGGAATAAGGTCCGCGCGAGCCCTTGAAAGCGCGTGTCAGGTCATGCCAGAAAAGGCCCATGAGAGGGTTGACGGGCAGGAGCTTGTCAACGGCCATTTTCTGGCGTATGAAATGCTCCTCAGGCCCTGATGGCCTGTATGTCCTGCCCAGGAGGTTCCAGTCCACGCACTGGCCTGAGACCATGTTGATTGTGGATTTTTTCAGGTAATTGTACCAGTCTCCCAGCATCTGCGGGTAAGTGGGCTTGTCTATTGAATAAAACATGAGCGCGTTCATGTCAACTCCCGCGTCCTTGAACATAAGCGGGTCCTGGCCGTGTTCCCGGCCCATCTTCCACGTGAGCGTAAATACCCAGAAAGGTTTTGTCAGGCCGGCCCTCTTTTTAATGTCAGCAAGTATGGTAGCCATCTTGTGCGCGCGCCACCACTGCCACATCAGCATAGTGTCCTCGTGCTTGTCTATTTCAAGTGTCTTGCCGAGCCAGAGCATGCGCTCCTCCTCGGTCATATCGCCCCAGTCAAGCGGCAGGTTTTTTATCGGCATATCAGAGACAAATTCGTTTACCATCTCGTAGCCGCCGAAGTCGGTTCTTACATAATCCAGGCCCACATAGTCAACCTCCGGCATGTCGTTCATTTTTTTCAGGAGATCAATTATGTCCTGGTGCCTTTTCTCGTCAATTATTGAAATATAAATGAGCTTTCTTAATGTGTTCGTTTCCTTGTTGTAACCCGTGGTCTGTGAATAGGGGGAAAGGTCCTGCCTCGGCCCCAGGGCTATGAAACTTGTAATCCATCCGCCGTATTTCATTCCCTGGTTATGGCACTCCGCGGCAAGCTCGCGTACCTGGTTTACCGTGACCTGGTCCCAGGGAAAAAGCCGAGGGTCAAGCCTGTTTATCCATAAGTGCGACTGGCCTACATTGTGCCACAGGGCCGACGCTCCCATGAACTTTGACCAGAGTATGTAGTTTTCCCATATCTTTACGGACTTGCCGCCCACGCCGGGCACGCGCTGGATAATGCTGTCCCCGGGCTCTATGGTCATTACGCAAAGGCCTTTTTCAATTGGCGGAGGCACGCGTTTGTTCACGTTGAAATCAGTTGTTCCGGTAAATTTTTTGTCGTTTATTGAAAGCGTTACAACTGCCCTGTATTTTCCGAGTTCCGGGTTCCATGTTATGGGCCAATTGCCTGACCAGAGCCCTGTCCTTGGGTCATATTTGAGTTTTATTTCCTCAACATTGCCAGGCGCCTTTACCAGCCTGCTGCCAAAATAAACCTTAGCTGTGCATACGGCATTTTTCTTGAGCTTTTCCAGCTTTACCGGTGTGTCGCTGATAAGGGGTATGTTTATAAGCTGTTTTTTCTTCGGCGCCTCAATGTAACTGCAGTAAATGTCAACAATTTCATACCTTAAGTATGAGGGCTTGCCTGTTTTCAGCATTATGCCTTCGGCGGCAAATAAGCTTGAAATGAGTGCGGAAAGTAGTATAATTAACAGCGCCTTTTTCACGGTTCACCAAAGTTTTAGAATATATATAACAGCAATAGATTATATATATAATTAACATAAAGTCAACAAATAAGGGCATGGCGCGTATGATAAAGGCGGGAAATCATGGTTGTAAATGAGGTTTTTTACGACATAGAGGGAGAGGGCAAATACCAGGGCTATGCCTCGCTTTTCATACGGCTGGCAGGCTGCGGACTGCGCTGCAAGTGGTGCGATACCGGATACGCCCGCTTAAAAGGCAGTGAAATGAGCGTTGCAAGACTTGTTTCTGTCGTGAAAAAATCGCCGTACAAATACCTGAATGTCACGGGCGGCGAGCCGCTGGAACAGCGGCATGAAACCATAAGCCTGATAAAAATGGCTAAAAAAACCAGGCCTGACATTACGGTGAGCGTGGAAACGAACGGCGCGCAAAGCATAAAAGGTGTCCCCGCCGACAATATAAGCATGGACCTGAAACTTCCGTCATCCGGTGAGCACGAAAAAATGCTTTTGTCAAACCTGCGCCTTTTAAAGCCAAAGGACCAGCTGAAGCTTGTAGCGGGTTCGGCCGCTGACCTGCGCTACGCGAAGAAAATCCTGTCAAAACATAAGGTCAAGGCGCCTGTTTTTGTCCAGCCGGTTTTCAACAGGCTGGCGCTTGCGGCCATAAGCAGGTTCGTGCTTGACAACCGGCTTGAGTGGAAGGTAAGCGCGCAGCTGCACAAGATATAGTTTATATTTTATATTTGATATTTTATAGTGAGAACAGCGCCGGGTCTTGGCTATCAAATATCAACTTTTAAGGGAGCGTTTATGAAAAAATGGATTTTTATTCTTGGTTTCCTGTCTTTTGCCGTGCTGTCGGCGCTCACTCATGCATATGCCTGGGACGCCTTAAAGACGGACCAGTTTACCGTGTTTTACGAGCCTCTGTACAGGGACAAGGCGGTGCGGATTCTCTCTGCCCTGGAATACTACAAGCACATACCCGAAAGAATTGTAGGCAACAGGTGCGGCAGCCTTCCCATAGTGCTGGACGACTACGGCCAGTACATGAACGGGTTCGCCAATCCCGTTTATTACAACATACATCTTATAAATTACGAGACTGCGGACGCGGACTGGCTCTCCTATGTCGCAGTACATGAGTACA
Source organism: uncultured Spirochaetia bacterium (assembly GCA_964398505.1). Lineage (GTDB taxonomy): Bacteria > Oederibacteriota > PGYV01 > PGYV01 > CAYNMZ01 > CAYNMZ01. The sequence goes on along the minus strand of CAYNMZ010000009.1, from coordinate 23,695 downwards.
CGCACATGGCGCACATGACAATGGCAGGAGGTCTGCCCGGGGTTTTCACCTTTCTTTTCGGCAACCTGGCAGGTCCCATGCTGTTCGCGCCGCAGTGGACTTTTGAGGCCATAACCGTTTACAACGAGTCCGGGCTTTCGGCATACATGGGCCGGCTGAACGACGGCGCTTTTGAGACTTACATGAGTATATGCTCGGCCGCGGGCGAGTTCCCTTCGCTAATGAAAGCCACTTACCTGCCTGTTGAGTTTCCTTACGGCACGGGCATGTACCTTTTTGGCGGCGAGTTCTGGAACTTCCTCGCGCAAACTTACGGCGAGGAAAAGTTCAGGGAGTTTTACAAGTCCTACAGCTCGTCCATTGGCTCGTATCTTTCGCCTGTATTCCCGTGGATAGGCATAGACCGCACTTTTGACGAGGTGTTCGGCAGCACCACGACGGACTTGTGGGGCAAGTGGAAGGAAGCGGAAAAGGAAAAGGCGAAGGGCTACGCGCAGGAAGGCGAGCGCGTGACCTTTCATGGTGACAACGCGGGCTGGCCGGCTGTCAGGGGCGGCACGCTTTATTACGCGAGGAACACGGTTGAAAAAACCGGGCCGTTTGAGGCAAGGGCATACAACGAGATTGTGGCGCTTGACATTAAATCAGGCGCGAGCAGGGTCATATCCTCCGGCAATTCCGATTACGCGCACCCGTTCAGGTTCGCGGGGAACAGGCTGTACTACGCGGTCAGGGAAATAAGGCCGGGCTACGCAAACAAGTCAAACCTTTCCTACGGGTATTATACGGTCATAAACGAGCTCAACCTGGAAACCGGCGAGGACAATACGGTGCTGTCCGGCGATATCAGGGCCTTTTATGTGCCATACGCAGGGAAAATAATATATTCAATTGACGACACGTACAAGACGGGCTCTGCCCTGTATGAGTACGACCTGGAACTGAAGGAAAACAGGCTGCTATTTGATTCGGAATACCTGGTGCTGGCGCTTGCCGGAAACGGGACAGCGATGATAGCGTCAGCAAGGAAGGACGGCGGGAACGCGTCGCTGTACAGGGTTGACGCGGCGAAAAAAACCTTTACCCCCATTGTTGACACCCCGTATTACGAGGAAAACCCCGAGGTTTACGGGAACAGGCTGTTTTTCCGGGCGAATTACGGCAGGGTTTACTCTGCCTACTGCTATGACCTGGAAACGGGAAAAATATCGCGGCTTACGGAGAACGGCTCCGCAGGCACGCCCGCGTATTATGAGGAGCAAAACGAGATTTATTTCGCGGCCGCGCATGTGAGAGGCTTTGACATTTACAAAAAAAAGGCGGAATTCAAGCCCTATACGCTTCCTGCCGATAAGAACGATTTTGTCATGCCGCCCCTGATTGACGAGGCAAAGCTTGAAAAAGGGAGCTACCTTGACAACCTTGCGACGCTTTTCCCCAGGGTCAGGGTCCCGTTCCTTGTGTCCGACGGCACTGAAACGGTTTCCGGAGCTGTATTTGACTCTGCCGACGCTATAGGCGATTTTCATTACGCCGCCGGCGCCTACTATAACGCGGGGAGAGGCTCATGGCATTATTCGCTTGACGCCGCTTCTTACGTTTTCTCGCCTGTGGAGCTTTATGTGTACAGCGACAATCTTGATTTCTCAAGGGACATGTCAAGCCTTATAACAGGCCTTAGCCTGCCGCTTTTCAGGGGCATAAGGCCCGGCATATCTGAAATCCGCCTGAATCTTGAGCACATGTTTTACGAGGGTTTTTACAGGCGCCAGCTCGCGCCGTCAGCGGGTTTTTCGCTGCGCTGGCCGCGTTTTGAAATGTCCGTGTCTTTAGCGAGGGCCTTTGAAGGCGCGTGGCTGGGATCGGCTGCGGCGTCTAGGCAGGGAACGACAGGTTCCATGTATATTGCCCTGTTCCCGGCTGAGTCCAAAATATCAGTGTCAGGCCGCGCCGCCTATGACCCTGACAACAGCGACAATGTGCTGCCGCGCATCAGGGGTTACCGCGAGGCTGTCGCGGGCAACAAGGGAAGCGTATGGACCTTTGAGGCGGGCAGGCCGCTGTTCAGGATAAGGAACGGGCTGTGGAACCCTGTGAATTTTTACATTGAGGACATATGCGGCAAGGTTTTTTTTGACGCGGCGTTCGGGGCCGGCACACAGTTTTCTGCGGGCTCCGAGCTTCACGCTGAATTTAAGTTTTTCAACATTGTACCGGTTGACATAGGCGTGAGGGCCGGGATTACGCGCGAGGCCGTGTTTTTCTGGTTTCCGTTCGCGTTCTCGCCGCTGGTGTATTTTTAAAACAGGGCAAATTATCAATGAATAATGAGTAATTATTGTATTGCGGCCGCAGGCCGCAAATTATATGGCTTTTTGGATGCTGTACCTGCTGCTTTTGGGCATTTAAGAAGTTTTGACAAAGCCGGTGTTTAGGAATACAATATATGAAAAAAAAGGAGATATGCCATGAAAAAAATAACGCAGTACAAGGCTGAATGGAGCGGCTTGACGAACAGGCTCGCGCAGATGTTTGACGCAAAATCAGGCAGGACAGTGCTTTTGGCCGTTGACCACGGCTATTTCCAGGGTGCGCCGTCAGGGCTGGAGGATTTAAGAAAAACAATAGATCCCCTGCTTCCTTTCTGCGACGCTTTTTCGCCCACTGTCGGCGGGCTCAAAATAATGGATCCGTGGTGCAAAACGCCCGTGATACTGCGCGCGACGGGCGGAAACAGCATGAGACGGCCGTCTGAGCTGGATGATGAAATAGTGACTGTGAGCATAGAACAAATATTGAAAGCCAATGCCGTAGGCTTTACAGCCTCATGCTACATAGGACTGCCCCGCCAGAAGCAAACCATAGAAAATCTCGCCAAGCTCACAAATGAGGGCCATAAATACGGGCTTATTTCCATCGGCATTACCGCGGTCGGAGGCGACCCTGTGCTCGGAAAATTCGTAAAGGGAGAGAGGGAAGACGGCGGCGCGCTGACAAAGGAAGACAAGAAGGAAGCCATTAAATACTTAAAGCACGCTGCGCGCGTGGTCGCGGAAAACGGCGCTGACATTGTGAAGACATATTATTCCGAGGGATTTGAAGAAGTTGTGGAGGCCTGCCCCGTGCCCATAGTGATAGCAGGCGGCACAAAACGGCCCACTGAAGAAGCCCTGGAGTTTACTTATAACGCGATAAAAGCAGGAGCCGTCGGCGTGGACATGGGAAGGAATATTTTCCAGAACGAGAATCCCGTGGCGATGATACAGGCTGTACGCGGAGTTGTGCATGAGGGCATGAGCGTCAAAGAAGCCTTGAAACTGTATAAGGGCCTGGCAAAAAAGTGAAGGCCGGGGTTTATTATAACAACAGGGACGTACGGGTGGAGGAAAAGCCTGTTCCGTCGCTTGGCGACAGGGAAATCCTGATAAAGGTCATGGCATCCGGCATATGCGGCTCGGACGTGCTTGAATGGTACAGGATAAAGAAGGCGCCGCTTGTGCTGGGCCACGAGCTCGCGGGCGAGGTCGTGGAAACTGGTAAAGGCGCGGCCTTTAAAAAGGGTGACAGGGTTTTTGCCACCCACCATGTGCCGTGCGGGGAATGCATTTACTGCAGGAACGGAAATGAGACTGCGTGCGAGGTGTTTCACGGCGAGAATAATTTCACGCCCGGCGGCTTTTCCCAGTTTCTGAAAGTCTCGGGACGCAGTTTAAAGACCGGCGTCTTTAAGCTTCCCAAAAATATGTCTTATGAAACTGCCACGTTCATTGAGCCGCTTGGCACAGTGGTCCGAGGTCAGCGAGCTGCGGGCACGAAAAAAGGCGACACTGTCCTTGTTATCGGCAGCGGGATTACCGGAATCCTGCACATAATGCTCGCGAAACACCTGGGCGCCGCCAGGATAATAGCCACGGACATAAGCGATTACAGGCTTTCTGCCGCGAAAAAAGCGGGCGCTGACTCTGTTATAAACGCGAATGAGGATGTGCCTGCTGAGGTGAAAAGGGCAAACAACGGCAGGCCGGCTGACAGGGTCATCATATGCGCGGGAGCGCTTGCGGCCGCAGAGCAGGCGCTGCGCTGCGTTGACAAGGGCGGCGTGATAATATTCTTCGCTGTGCCGCTTCCCGGGGAAAAAGTCGGGATAGACTTCACTCCTTTCTGGCGCAATGACATTACGGTTAAGACAAGCTACGGAGCGGCACCGCGCGACAACAAGGAAGCCATAAGACTGCTCGCCTCAGGCGCAATAAAGGCGGACAGCATCATAACTCACAGGCTGCCGCTGGGCAGGATAGCGGAGGGCTTCGCACTCGCCGCGTCAGGCAAGGATTGCTTAAAGGTAGTGATACTGCCGAATGAGGTTTAAAAGTCACTGCCGCAAGCGGGGACATATATGTGACAGGGACAGTTAACGCGGGTACGGGAAGGATACAGTCCTTGAACTTTTATCCTCCAATTGACACATTCTTTCATAAATGCTATGATTTCCTGCGTCATAATAATTCAGGGAAAGGTTTACCATGAAAAAAGCCGTTTTTACAGCTGTTTTGCCGTTTTTTGCCGTTATTTCAGCCTTTGGCGCGAATTATTCCACAGCTTCCTGGCTGCTGGCAAATTCATACCCGCAATTCGCGGCAAGGGGCTCGTCAGCCGAGGCCGCTTATTCAGGCATTGAGGCAGCTTCGGGCAACCCCGCTGCCATAGGTTCTGTTGAGAACATTGAGTTCGCGGCAATGGCCGGAAAATGGCTCATGGATACGGGCATGCAGAAACTCAGCCTGGCAAAAAGCTTTGAAGCCGGGAATTTTGGATTTGAAATCGCTTACAACAACCTTGGATCCGCGATGAGGATAAACGCGGATGAATTCGGCAACCCGGTTATAACAGGCGAATTGCTTGACATGTCCGCGTGGGGCATGTCGCTCATATACGCGAAAAAGATAAAAAATTTCTCCCTGGGCGCGGCTGTAAAGGGCTTTTTTGAAAGCCTCGGCGCAGGTCCTTCTTTTCTTTGGTGCGCTGACGCGGGTTTTATGTACAGCGGCCTGCTGAACGACAGCCTGAACCTGGGAATTTCCATATTGAACATATCGGCGGGAGACGGCGAATTTTTTACGCCCATAAATTTAAAAGCCTCGGCAAGCTATGTTTTCAGCGAAAAGTCCTCAAAAATAGCCGGATTGACAGCCGGGGTAAATTACCTGCCAAGGGAAGAGTATGTGTCCGGCCAGGCCGGGCTTGACATATACCTTTTCGGCCTGGCCGCGTTAAGGGCCGGGGCAAGTATGTCAAACTCCGGCAGCTTCGGTTTCTCAGCCGGAGCGGGCCTGAAAATTGACTCCATGGACCTGAATTATTCATATGAGCCGAATCCGGCGCTGGGAGACTGCCACAAGGTTTCTGTTTCCGCTTCATTCCCGAAACCTGATACAAGGCAGGGCGAACAGGCGGGACCAGGCGCGGAGGAAAAAGGCACCTTTGAAAGCTATCTTGAGTCAGGTGACTATTATTACGAGAACAAGCAGTACAGGCAGGCCTTAAAATACTATGAATACATAAACCTTCTGTACTGGAAGGACTTAGAGGACAGGAACGACAAGTTCAAGACTTCGTTTTACCAGAAAATGGGCATATGCTACTACAATATAAAGGAAAACAAGAGGGCAGGGCAGTATTTTGAGCGCGCTCTCTTCTTTGACAAGGAAAACGAGATACTAAAGCACTGGATAAGACTGCTCAAGTGAAAAACGGAGATGAGATGAGAAAAGTTTTCTTGATATTATTGCTTCTGCCGTTGCCGTTGATGGCGGCTCAGCCGGTTTTAACGCTGGTTAACCCGGATTCCGGGCCTGAGGCGGGCGGAACGCTTGTGGAACTTACGGGATCGGGACTGACAGGAGCGACTTTATTGAGGTTTGGAGGCGTGCTGTACGCAGCCGGCGAGTTTTCTGTCGTCAGCGACTCTTCCATAACGGTGACAACGAAGCCCGGGACAGGAACAGTCCCCATAAGCGTTTTTACTGGCGAAGGTTCCTTTGTCGGGCTTTCATTCTCTTTCATAGCCGACACTCCTACGCAGACCCCGACGGTTACGCCTTCATTCACTGTTACACAGACCTTTACAGCGACAGAAACCGGCACGCATACCGCTACCGGTACCATTACAGAAACGCATACGTTTACATTGACGGAAACAGGCACGCCAACCGCGACTTATTCCGTGACGGAGAGCGCAACCCTTACAGGAACAGGAACCGCCACACAAACCCCTACAAATACGATGACCCTGACAGCCACGGCTACGCGGACAATGACAGGAACCGGCACTGCCACGCGGACAATTACCATGACTTTTACGGCTTCGCCGACATACAGCGCGACTTCTACGGCCACGGCGACAAGGACAGCGGTGATAGCGCCCACAATCGGTGATGACCTGTATGAAAAATTGAAAGGCGTTTTCTACCCGAACCCGGCTGTTGCAGGCACTGATATTTTCATGGTTTATGACGCTGAGGCAAAGATAAGCGCGGTTTTTTATTCTGTTGACGGCAGAAAGGCGATGGAAACCGGGCCGCACGCGGTTTCGGGCAGGGGAAAGCTGTCTGTTTCAACGCAGGGCCTTGCGCCGGGGGTTTACTTTTACAGGGTCACTTACAGGCAGGAAGGCGGGGAAGAAACCGGGAAAACAGGTAAGCGGGTAATCAGGAAATGAAAAAAACAGTCGCGATTATTGCGGCGGCGATTTTTCTTGTATGCGCGTGTTCCAGAAAGAGCGCGCCGAAAAAGGCGGAGGAGCCGGTAAAGGCGGAGGCTGCGGCGCAGGAAACCCCGAAAAAGCAGGAAGTCAAGACAGGCTTAAAGCTGCTTCTTGCCGGCCACTGGGCAGGCCAGTCAAACCATTTTTATTTCAAGGACAACGGCACCTTTAAGACCACGTTCGCGGGAAAGCCGTGGACATACGGCAAATGGATGATTACAGAGGCCGATGATGAGGCAGGCATAGCCGCCTTATACCTGTATGACGAAAGGGCGACTGTGGAAGCCGAGGCTGTCTTAAGGACAGTTCCGGGTTACTCAAAGACAGGAGAGGGCGTGGGAGAGGAATCGTTTGTACTTCATTTCTCCGAGGACAGGCAGGAAATAGTGGCGTATGACGAGACGGACAAGGTGATAAAGGACAATTTGTCGTTCGTCGGAGCGGATAAGAAATGAAATCAGGGAAAACCCGTTAAACCCTTTAAAAATAAGGCAAAATCAAACCCTGCGTTGACACACGGGCTTTGTATTTGATATAATAATCCGTATTTTAAACCCTAAGATTGCGGAGGGAAATGTGGCTAATAAGAAGGAAAAAAAGTCAGTCGGTTTTACGGACCTAAAGATCCTGGTATTCTTTATTGTCGGCGCTTCGATAGGCCTTGCCATAGGCCTTTTCTATTTTAACTGGCTTATGACCGAGTATGTGGTAAGCACAAGGCGCATAATAGACCAGGACTGGGTAAAGGTCCAGTATTACGCGAACAGGGTGGGCGACCAGGCGGTAAAGCTCAAGAAAATGGCGGCACAGGACAAGGTGAAATTTGACTTTGAAAAGACTGACAATGTAATAGACGCCAGGAGCAGGATGATAGGCTCTGACAGGATCGAGGACAAGGCGAAATTCCTGACAGAACTTGAGGCCGCGATAAGCGCGCTCATAGGATATTATAACGGGCGGATGGACTTAAAGGACAGGCGGTTTTCATACATAGAGTGGGGCATGATAACCGCGAAATACATAGACGAGTACAACGAGAACCGCATGCGCTACGCCGAATCGGCCGTGGCTTACAACAATGTGGTCTCAAAGTGGCCGTTTTCGGGCATAGCCAAGGGCAAAAAGCTCGGGCTTGTGCCCATAGGCGGCGGGAACGGCATAGAGGAAGTTAAGCTAAACAGGGAAGAATACGAGAAAAACGACGGCATATTCAGGATGGATAAGAACGAAGGAAGCAGCAGCAGCGCGGGCAGCTACTGAGGCGTAAAACGGGCTTCGCCCGTCACGCCTTGGAGGAAAGTCCGGACTCCGTGAAACACGTCGCCGGCTGAACCATGGACCGGCCGCAAGGCTCAGGTACATGGCACGAAGCCGGGGCGCCGCGGTAACAGCGGCGCATGGAACAGTGCCACAGAGAACATGTAGCCCCGTAAAACGCCGTTTCGCGGCGTCACGGGGTCATAGTGAAAAGGCGAGGTAAGAGCTCACCGCTTAAGGAGCAATCCTTAAGGCAAGGCAAACCCCGACGGGAGCAAGGCCAAATAGAGGGCATAGGCCCGTGGCGCGCGTAAGCGCGTTTTACGGGCCGGAATCAGTTTCGATTCTTTTGCCCGGGTAGGCCGCATAGATTGATGGCTGTCGTCCTGAGTTTAACTCAGGATACAGAATCCGGCTTATAGCGCGGCTGCTGCAAAAAAAAACAGTGGCGAGTGGTGTGTGTAAGGCGAACGGAAAACTTTTCCGCCTGCACCCGTCACCCGCCGCTTTTGCTTATAACAGGAGACATCAGTGTACAACCTTACGGACACGCACCTGCATTCTGTCTTTTCCTGGGACGCGAGGCAAAAACCCTGCGAGCTCGCGAAAAAGGCGGCGCAAAAAGGGCTTGCCGCGTTATGCCTCACCGAGCATATAGACCTTATGGACGGGCATCAAAAAAATTACACCAAGTTTGACTATGAAGGATATACGGAGGAATGCAAGAAAGCCTCGGACATATTCCCGGGATTTTTAAAGGGCATAGAGGCCGGGGAAGTCCATGAGTACGCGGACAGGTTTGAATCCTTCATGGAGGGCAAGGAATTTGACTATGTCTTGGGGTCAGTCCATTCAATGGCCGCAAGCTCTCCGGTGTTTGACGAATATTTCAGCAAGTTTGACACGCTTGAGGACGGCTACCGCAGGTATTTTGAGGAGCTGTACAGGCTCATAAGCCGTGGCGGTTTTGACGTTGCAGCGCACCTTACGCTCGTTCACAGGCAGGGCGGCAGGCATTTTAAAAAGCCGGTTTATTGGACTTTTAAGCAGGAAATTGATAACATACTTAAGCTTATGGTGGAAAGAAAAATCGGGCTTGAGGTCAACACCTCGGGCTTAAGGTTCCCTTCGCATGACTTTGTCCCTGACAGGGAAACAATAGCAGCTTATTTAAGGATGGGCGGGGACATTATCACAGTTGGTTCTGACGCGCACAAGCTTTCGGACTCGTTTCTGGGGCTTGAAAAGGCCTATGAAATGCTTGAATCGCTCGGCGTCAGCGAAGTGACGGTTTTTAAAGCGAGAAAACCGGTCAAGGTGAAAATCAGGAAAGAACAGTCTGTTTAAGTATATTCCATAATCGGCACAGGCAGGGAGAGAAGATGACAATAATCAGGAAAAGCATAAAAGACGCAAGCCCCTTTATAACAAAGGATTCTTCCGTAATACGCTCAATCCTTGACAGGACCAACGCGCCGGTACGGAAATGCTCGCTTGCGGAGGCGAGCCTCGCGCCGGCAAGGGCCACCATAGCGCACAGGCACAATGGGACAGAGGAGATATATTATTTTACAGCCGGTTACGGGAAAATGTCGGTTGAAGGAAAGTGGACTGCGGTAAAAGCAGGCGACGCGGTGCTGATACCTGCCGGGTCCGCGCATAAGCTTGTCAACACCGGAAGAACGGTCATGAGGCTGCTGTGCGTGTGCGCTCCGCCGTATTCGCACAAGGACACTGAATTCGCGGAACCGCGTTTTAAGCTTGTTGTTTTTGACTTTGACGGCACGCTTGTTGACACCGCGCCAGGAATTCACGCGACAGCCAACGCTATGGCGAAACTTTACGGCGAACATCCTGTCTCAATGGCAAAGGTGACGGCAGAGGTTGGAACAGGGCTTGACAACTTTGTCACCGGCATATTCCCGGCGCAGGTAAGGGAGCTGGGCGTGGACAGCGTGATAAGGACTTACAGGCGGATTTATGACGAAAAATACTGCGTCGGGCTCAGGCTTTTTCCGGGCGTGAAGCGCGCGCTTTCCGGTCTAAAACGCAGGGGAATCACTCTTGCCATTGTGTCAAACAAGCTCAAAAGGTATGTGGCTGACATTAACCGCAGGCTTGGTATTGAAAAATATTTTTCCGCCGTGCTTGGAAGCGACTGCGTGAAAAGGAAGAAGCCGGACCCATACCCTGTCAACCTGCTGATGAAAAAATACGGGGCAGACAGGCGCGAGACGCTGCTTGTCGGCGATTCCAAATATGACATGGAAGCGGGGTACAGGGCCGGTGTCGCCAAATTTTTCTTAACTTACGGCTATGCGGTGAGGAAGGAAGCTGAAAAGTGGAAGCCTGACTTTGTGTCGGGCAGCTTTGCCGATGTGCTGAAGGTTGTGTCATGGAAACAGTAGTAAATTCCATACTGCCGGTTTTCCTGCTTGTGGCCTTTGGCTATGTGCTAAGGCGCAGGAACATAATGCAGGAATGCACAGAGGATTTTTTAAACAGCCTTGCCTATTACCTGCTCCTGCCTTCAATGATATTCATAAGCATTTACAAGGCGGACTTTTCCGAGATATTCAGCGCGAAAATAATAGCGGGCCTTTATGCCGCGGCTTTTGCCGTGTTCCTGATCGCGGCAGCGGCCGCGAAACTAATGCCGCGCGAAAAGCGCGGAGGGTTTGTGCTTCCTTCGTTCAGGACCAACATAGCGTATATAGGATTTCCTGTTATCATGAACGCTTACGGCGCAAAAGCGCTCGCGGAAATAGGCATGATAACCGGCTTTATAGCGCCTTTCCTCATCATACTGTCAATTATATACCTCAACATACAGCACAGGGAGATGGCCGGAAAGGCGGGCAGCTTATGGGGGCACATAGTGAAGGACCCGCTGGTGATAAGCTCTATTGCGGGCATAGCTTTTTCATATTTCAGGCTGCCCCTGCCGAAATTCGCGGTAAATACCGTTGACATGCTGGCTTCAATGGGTTCGCCGCTGATACTGATGTCAGTGGGCGCGGGCCTTAAGATTTCAACGATAAAAAATGACAGGCTGATCATAGCTTTTGCGTCAGCATTCAAGCTTTTTTTACAGCCGCTGATGGTGTACGCGCTTTTCAGGTTCTTAATTCCGCTTGATAATGAGATGCATTTCAAGGTGGCTGTTATGACCTTTGCTTTCCCGTCAGCCCTGTCCACTTACATCATGGTGAAACAATACAAGTCTGACCATGAAATGACAGCAGCGATAATAATGGTTACAACGTTGCTGTCCATTTTTACCATGTCAGCGTGGATACTCATACTGGCCAAATAGGTGGAAAAAGTTTAATTGCCTATTTAACGTATAATCAGGCGTTAATAACTAAATTTTGAATAAAATCCTGATTTCTTGTGGGCACATACGTTATAAATAGAAAAAACCTTTTTAAAATAAGGCACAAAATGGAAAACAAGAACTGTGAGTACTATGTGGATAACGATGTAAAATTAAGCATATTTAAAAGGTTTTTTCTCGGATGTGCACATTTGTCACATTATTAACATGTTCCGCATTACAAAAAATAAATAAATTGACTAATAAAATAAAATAAGATATATTCATTAAAAAGGAGGAAAGTGCAATGCTAAGGAAAGTAATCCCGAATTCCCCCAAAATCCAAAAGTATGGTTTAACGTTTGACGATGTTCTCTTAATTCCCGGCAGGGCTTCAATTATGCCGAGGGATGTGGACGTTAAGACAAAATTTTCAAGGAATATTTCCATAAACATACCTATATGCTCGGCAGCCATGGATACAGTTACGGAGTCCAGGCTTGCCATTGCCATAGCGCAGGAAGGCGGTATAGGCGTAATCCACAAGAACCTTACCATAGCCGAGCAGGCAAAGGAAGTTGACAAGGTAAAAAGGTCCGAGTCGGGAATGATACTTGACCCTGTGACATTGACGCCGGAAAGCACCGTATACCAGGCTGCGGAAGCCATGAACAGGTATAATGTCTCGGGTTTTCCGGTAGTTGAGGGGAAAAAGCTCGTGGGAATACTTACGAACAGGGATTTAAGGTTCGTCAAGAACAAGAAACAGAAAGTAAAGGAACTGATGACCCCAAAGGAAAGGCTGATAACCGCAACGCACGGCATATCGCTTGAAAAAGCGCAGGAAATCCTGCATAAGAACAGGATTGAAAAGCTGCCCGTAGTTAACAAGGATTTTGAGCTCAAGGGCCTTATAACAATAAAGGACATAGAGAAAAAGCTAAAACACCCGTACGCGGCAAAGGACAAGTTCGGCAGGCTGATGGTTGCGGCTGCTGTAGGGCCGTCGGATGAGATGAACGACCGAGCCCAGGCGCTTATAAACGCCGGGGTTGACGCGCTTGTAGTGGATACTGCCCACGGCCATTCGGACGGGGTTATAGAGGCTGTAAGGGAACTAAAGAGAAAATTTCCCTCAATAGACATACTTGGAGGAAATATAGCTACGGAGCAGGCCGCAAAGGACTTGATAAAAGTTGGCGCTGACGGGTTAAAAGTCGGAATGGGGCCGGGATCAATCTGCACGACGAGGATAATTGCCGGAATCGGCGTTCCGCAGATATCGGCGGTCATGGACGTATATAAAGTGGCGAAAAAGAGCAATGTACCGGTTATAGCGGACGGAGGGATAAAATATTCCGGCGACATCACAAAGGCCATAGCCGCAGGCGCTGATTCGGTCATGATCGGCTCGCTTTTTGCCGGCACAGAGGAGAGCCCGGGAGAGACAGTGCTTCTTGAAGGCAGGAGTTTCAAGGTGCACAGGGGTATGGGATCACTGGCTGCCATGAAGAAACGCGGCGGCAGGGAGCGCTATTTCCAGTGGGAAGAGGACGAAGAAAAGCTTGTGCCCGAGGGCATAGAAGGCAGGGTGCCTTTCAGGGGCCCTCTTTCATCAAGTGTGATTCAGCTTATAGGCGGTTTGCGCGCGGGCATGGGGTACTGCGGCGTAAGGAACATAAGGGAACTTAAGTCAAAAACGCAGTTTGTGCAGATCTCAAACGCGGGGCTCAAGGAAAGCCACCCGCACGACATAATCATAACCAACGAGGCCCCGAATTACCGTATCATGAAGTAAAAAACTTCAATGACAGGATATGAAAATGAAGAATGACACCATAGTTGTGCTTGATTTCGGCTCACAATACACACAGCTGATAGCGCGCAGGATCAGGGAAATGAACGTATATTCGGAAATACACCCTTATAATTATCCCCTGCAAAAGATAATGGGCTTAAACCCGAAGGGAATAATTCTCTCGGGCAGCCCGTCTTCCATTTACGACAGAAAGCCGCCTTTGTGTGACGCTGGTGTTTTCAGGCTTGGTGTTCCGGTGCTCGGCATTTGTTTCGGCATGCAGGTGATCTCGCATTACTTTGGCGGGAAAGTGGAAGGATCAACAGCCGGCGCCTCACACAGGGAATACGGGTTCGCCGAGCTGAAAGTGAAAAAACCGGGGCTTTTTTTGAAAGGCGTGAAAAAGCACGAGACTGTATGGATGAGCCACGGAGACAAGCTCTCAAGGCTGCCGGACGGATTTGAAACCCTGGCCTATACAAAAAGCTCGCCTTTTGCCGCTATTTCAAACAGGAAAGGCACAATTTTCGGCGTGCAGTTCCATCCCGAGGTAGTGCATACAAAGCCCGGAAAGAAGATACTCGGCAATTTCGCGCTGAAGATTTGCGGCTGCAGGCGGAACTGGACAGCTGAGTCGTACATAAACGCTGCTATCAGGGAAATCAGGGAAGAGGTAAAATCGGAAAAAGTGCTTTGCGCGGTTTCCGGCGGCGTCGACTCAACTGTCTGCGCTTTCCTCATACACAAGGCCGTAGGAAACAAGCTTGTGCCCGTATTCGTGAACAACGGGGTGCTGCGGCTGAACGAGGAAAAGCGGGTTGTCGCTATGTTCAGGCGTCTTGGAATAAGGGTGAATTACATTAATGCGGCTGAAGGCTTCATGAAAAGGCTGTCCGGAGTCGCTGACCCTGAAAAAAAGAGGAAGATAATAGGCAATTATTTTATAGAAGTGTTTGAAAAATTCGCTCGCAGCAAGGCGGGCTTTAAGTACCTGGCGCAGGGTACGCTTTACCCGGATGTGATTGAGAGCGTCTCAGTAAAAGGGCCTTCTGTGACCATAAAATCACACCATAATGTGGGCGGATTGCCTGAGAAAATGAATATGAAGCTGATTGAACCGCTGAAATTTCTTTTTAAGGATGAAGTCAGGGAAATAGGCAGGAAAATGGGCATACCCGAGGAGGTGCTTATGCGCCAGCCTTTCCCGGGGCCGGGCCTTGCGGTTCGCATACTTGGCGAGGTCACAAAGGAAAGGACCGCCATACTCAAGAAAGCCGACGATATTATTGTCGAGGAGATAAAAAAAGCCGGACTCTATCATTCCATATGGCAGACTTTCGGAGTCCTGCTGCCGGTAAAGACCGTGGGAGTAATGGGCGACCTTAGGACTTATGAAAACGTACTGGCGTTAAGGGCGGTGCACTCCAGGGACGGGATGACCGCAGAGTGGGTAAAACTGCCGTACGAGCTCCTGAATACCATATCATCGAGGGTCATTAACGAGGTTAAGGGGATAAACAGGGTGGTTTACGACATATCAAACAAGCCGCCCGCCACGATAGAATGGGAGTAAGAAGGAATTTTATAGTTAAGGATGATGGATTTTCGGCCAAAACAATAAAAACGGCGCAGCTGACGGTATGCATATATGGTGTAATTTTTTTAATGTATTAAACATCTGACGGGGAGCCTTATGATCAGTTTCGGCAGGCACATATGCAACGATTTCAACGTTGCCATAGAGAAGGAGTGGCTTTTAACGAACAGGAAGGGTTCATATTCCTCCTCTACAATACTGCTTACAAATACTCGTAAATACCACGGCCTTCTTGTGGCCAAGCTGCCGGGCATGGACAACAGGGTAGTCATATTCCCGAACTGCGACGAGGAAGTCTCAATGTCAGGACATATACACAATATATCCACGCATAAATACAGGGAAACGGTTTACCCAAAAGGCTACTCTTACCTTGAAAATTTCAGCGTAAAAAATGACATAGTTGAGTTTTTGTTCCTTGTGGAGAATATGAGGCTGAAAAAGGAAATTTTCCTTATGAAGGAATCCAATTCTCTTGTCATAACTTATACTGTACTTACGCCAAACAGCCACGCTTCTATCACGGTGAAGCCTTTCATAGCATTCAGGGAAGCCGAGCACCTTGTCAAGGAAATTCCTGTATTTTTCCCGGAAATTACGGTTATTTCGGAAAGAAAGCTCAGGATATCGGCGTACTCAAATTTCCCGCCGGGATACATATACATACCCGAAGGGAGTGAAGCTAAAATGGAAGGCGTTTGGTACAGGGATTTTTATTACCTGCGCGAAGCCCAGTCGGGTTATGACGCTTCCGAGGACCTGTATAACGCGGGTATAATAAAATTTGATATAGAGTACAATAAGCCCAGGATTATGGTTTTCTCGCTTGAGGATTTCCCGGAGGAAAAGGTGACGGGATTAAGGGACGAATATGACAGGCAGTTCAAGCGTGTTGACGAAATATGCGAGGAAAAAGGCGTATGCATAAGGCAGGATGAAAGCAGGAACAATATAAGGCATCTAATTGCCGCGGCCGAGTCGTTTGAAATAAGGGCTGATGACGGGAGCGTATTCGTCGCAGCCGGTTATATGTGGCCGCACCTGATGTGGTACAGGGACGCGCTGGCCTCTTTGCCGGGAATTTTTCTTGTGCTTAAAAAATATGCCGAGGCAAAGGAACTGCTGATAACAGGACTTTCAATGGCAGGCAAGGGCCTTATACCGCTTAGCGTAAGCATGGACAAAAAGAACGTCCGTTATTCGTCCGCGGACACCACGCTTTGGTTTTTTTTCGCGCTTCAAAAGTATCTGGAGGCCAGCGGCGACTATAAACTGGTTGAAAAAAATTCGGATTTTTTCAGGA
The DNA here is from genome assembly GCA_964398505.1 of uncultured Spirochaetia bacterium. GTDB lineage: Bacteria > Oederibacteriota > PGYV01 > PGYV01 > CAYNMZ01 > CAYNMZ01. The sequence continues at coordinate 7,661 of CAYNMZ010000009.1, read as the reverse complement.
AACTTACACTGTTGATTGACGACTATTGCCGCGGTTCGGATTACAATATTCACATTGATTCGGACGACCTGATTTATGCCGGGCTGCCGAATATTCCGGTGACCTGGATGGATACAGTGCTGAACGGAACACCCGTGACACCCAGGAACGGCAAGGCCGTGGAAGTCAACGCGCTTTGGTATAATGCCGTTAAGGTAATGGAATACATATGCGCGAAAAACGGGGAAAAGGAACTTGAAAAATCATATTCGGCTCTCGCGGCGCGGGTAAAGGATTCTTTTAACAGGCGCTTCTGGAACGAGGAAGCGGGCTGCCTTTTTGACTGCGTGGACGCGCCTGGAAATGACGCGAGCATCAGGCCGAACCAGGTGCTGTCCATAAGCCTGCCTTTTTCCGTCATTGACGACCCGAAGCGCAGGGAAATGATAATGAACACCGTGATAAAGGAACTCTACACTTCTTTCGGCTTAAGGACGCTCTCAAACATGTCGACATCGTTCAAGGCCGCTTATGTGGGAGACCAGGCCTCGCGTGACAGGGCGATTCACCAGGGCACGGTCTGGGCATGGACGGCAGGACATTTCGTGACTGCATACCTTAAGACCTACGGCCGCTCGCCCGAGAGCCTTAATTTCATCGAGACCGTATATGAGCCGTTTTTTGAGCATTTGAAAACTGCGGGCCTTGGAACAGTTTCGGAAATGTTTGACGGCAGTTTCCCGTACAACGCCAAGGGAAGGATATCTCACGCTTGGGCCGTTGCGGAGCTTTTAAGGTCGTATTTTGAGGATTATATTGGCGGAAATGGCAAAACAAAATGAGGCGCTGGTACTGCTTGCCAGCCCGCGCAGGAACTCTAATTCAACAGCGGCGGCGCTTGCCGCGGCTGCCGTAATCGCGAAAAAAATAAAGCCGGTGAACGTCAATGACGTTCCAATAAAACCCTGCTCTGCGTGCGGCTCATGCGCTAAAATAATGAAGTGCAGGGACAGGGACGGAGCTGCGGCGCTGATAAGGCTCGTGGAAAGGGCTGATACGGTAATAGCTGCCTCCCCGGTGTATTTTACCGGCGTACCGGCGCCGTTCAAGGCTTTTATTGACAAAAACCAGCCGCAATGGGAAAAATACAGGAAGCGGCCCGCAGGGAAGAAAAAAATGAAAACCGGCATAATAGTGCTGACTGCCGGCTGCGGAAAAAAGAAGTATTTCGCGCCGGCGGAATCCGAGATAAGGTCTTTTTTCGCCGTCAACGGGATAAAAACACGGCTGGTGATAAGGCTGGGCCGCATGGACAGGCAGGGTGCCTCCTCCGGGGTTCTTACGCGCGTCAGGAAAGCTGCGGGGAAGCTGGTTAAGAATGGCTGACGCCGGGATAGTTGAATCCAAGGCCGCGGCCTTCATGAATTTCATCGCGTTTGAGAAGGGACTGTCGCAGAATACGCAGGAAGCTTACAGGAATGACCTTAGGAATTTCAGCGCCTGGCTGAAGTCGCAGAAAGCCGGTGATATAAGCGCTGATACGCTCATTGACTATATCTTTTACATGAAGGCTAAGAAATACTCTGAAATGACCGTGGCGCGCTCCCTTACCGCGATAAAGGTGTTTTTCAGGTTCCTGGTCAGGACAGGCAGCCTTGAAAAAAGCCCTTTTGAGGACATGGATTCATTCAAGGTGCACAAGAAGATTCCTGAGGCCCTGACAAGCGCCGACATAGACAGGCTGCTTTCCGCGCCGGATCTTTCAAAAAAGGAAGGCATAAGGGATAAGGCCATGCTTGAGCTCCTTTACTCCGCAGGTATAAGGGTTTCTGAGCTGACAGGGCTTGAGCTTACCGATGTGGACCTGGAACAGAGGACTCTGCGCTGTTTCGGCAAGGGCTCAAAGGAGCGGGTTGTGCCCGTGGGCGAATATGTCGTGGAAGCGCTTTCCAATTACCTGGATGTAAGGGCCTCTTTCCTTAAGGCCAAATTTAGTCAGCACCTTTTTGTGACCAGGCTGGCAAGGAAGTTCACAAGGGAAGGCGTATGGCTTATGATAAAGTCGTACGCAAGGAAAGCGGGCGTGGAAAAGAACGTATACCCGCATATTTTCAGGCATACTTTCGCGACGCATCTCCTTGCAGGAGGCGCTGACTTAAGGAGCGTGCAGGAAATGCTCGGGCACAAGGACATATCAACGACACAGATATACACCCATGTGGACCGCTCAAGGCTGAAAAAGGTTCACAAGCAGTTCCATCCGAGAGGATGAACTTGTATTTTATGTTAGGCAACAGGACAATTTTACGGCATTAAATTCTGCAAAAAGGAAGCTGTCGGATGAAAACCGGGTTTTATGTAAAGACAGGCGTTATAACAGGGCTTGCGGTGTTCATGGTGTTTGCCGCCGGCGTGGCTGTTAAAAAATACAATGAACATAAGATGATAAGGAAGTTTACGGCTGTAATTGCGAAGGTCGTGGACGGCGACACTGTTGTATTAATCGACGGCCGGAAAGTCAGGCTTTTAGGCATAGACGCGCCTGAGACAAACCATCCTGACAGGCCGGTGCAGAAATACGGGGAAGCGGCAAAGCAGTACCTGAAAAAGAGGGTGGAAGGGAAAGAGTGCGTGTTTGAGTACACACTGAACGAGGAAACCGACAAGTACGGAAGGCTGCTGGCCATGGTTTATGACGGTGAAACAATGATCAACGCCGAAATGGTTAAAAAAGGATACGCTTACGCGTCCGAGAGCGAGCATATTTCAAAGACAAAGGAACTGCTTGTGCTTGAAAATATTGCAAGGAAGTTCAGGAAGGGCATTTGGGAAACACAGGAGGGGGGACAGGCAAAGAAATGAACGGCACGGAATGCAAAATAGGCACAGTGGAATATATGGTTAGAGTGGCTGCAATAATGCTCGGCGCGGTTGTTGTGCTTTTTTGCGCGAAAATATGGATAGTTGACCCGCTTGTGAACGCAGCGCCTCAGAAGGCGGCCGCGGCAGCGCCTGAACCCGCGGAAACTGCCGCGCGCAGGGACTGGGACAAAACCAAATACAGGATAAAATGGCAGGATGCTGAAAAATACCTTGATAAGTATGTTGAGACAGAAGGGGTTATAGTGTCTTCATATAAGGCCGCGAAAGTGACTTATTTGAACTTTGACAAGAATTACAGGGAGACGCTTTCCCTTGTGATATTTTCCTCGGCGTACAAGCGCTTCCCGGCGAGCCCGGAAAAGCATTACCTTAACAAGAACGTAAAAGTCGAGGGTAGAATCAAGGAATACAAGGGAAGGCTGGAAATTGTGCTTGGCTCTGCGGAACAGATAAAGATTACAGGCGGCGATAATTAAGTCGCGAAAAAACGGAGGATGACATGAAAAGGTTATTCTGGGGTTTTTTAACGTTTTGTTTCTTTCTTGCGGCAGGCGCGGCGGCTGAAGTTGAGATGAAATTTTACGGCCAGCAGTGGCTAAGGTATGAGTACGTGTTCAGCGGCGCTGACCCGGTGTCAAATTCCTTTTACGTCCCGAGGACGTATTTAAGGCTAAAGGCAAAGGATTTTGACGCGGGTTTTGAAGGTTTCCTGACCCTTGATATAAACAATGACAGGAACGGGCAGAAAGTGACTTCAACGGCGTCGGCCGGCTCGGTTGACTGGGGAATATGGGTAAAATACGGCTATATATCACTGTCAAAACTTCCTTTACTGTCGGACGCCGGCATAGTACTTCAGGCCGGCGTAATACCGGTTTATTTCGGGGTTGTGGGCACATGGCCTTACCCGCTTATAGAAAAGGCGGTTGAGGACAGGCTCGGATATATCGGTTCAGCTGACCAGGGCATTGCCCTGTCGGGAAAACTGCCTGAAAACTGGGGAAGCTATGAGCTTGCGGTGTACAACGGCAGCGGCGTGAAGAAAATGGAAGACAATGCGGAAAAGGGATGGCTCGCGAACATTAAAGTCTCTCCGGTGCAGGAAATATACGCGACAGTTTCCTATTACAGGACGCTTACGAACGCGCTTAATTGCCCTGCGCAAAGGTTTGACTTGACTGCTGCCGTAATAGGCGGTAAGGCCGGCGATTTTGAGGCTTTTGCGGAGTATGTAGTCAATAATTCGTCGGATAACAGGACTGAAGGAAAATCCGGCACAGGCGAGGCGTATTCGGTATTTGCCTCATATAACCTGATGAAAAACCTGGGTTTTACTGCCAGGTACGACATGCGTGACCCGGACACTTTCGTGCGCAAGGACGAATACAATACTTTTATTGCGGGAGCTAATATAGGGCTGGCCGGCGAAACCGCGGTGCTGCAGCTGAATTACCAGCTTGACACGCCGAAATTCAGGGGCACAGGGATAAAAAACTCCAATCTGTGGATGGCGCAGGTGAAGTGGAACTTTTAAATACAATTAATAATGAAGGACGAAGGACAAAAAACAGGGAAACATAAATTGTGAAGATTTATAATTAACGGCGCGGTTGGCTGCATGGATATATGAAGGAATTCTTCAGTAAATCAAAGGAACTTGCGGCTATAGCGAAGCATCTTGACACAGGCAGGCGCTCAATAAGGGCAGGGGGGATAGGCGCGTGCCTTAAGGCCATGGTCTATTCGTATCTTGCCTCGGAAACGGGGAAAAATCTCGTCATAATCACGTCCGATGAGGAAGCTTACGGGCTTTTCTCGGCAATTGACAGCTTAAAATACGCTTTTTCCGCCGGCGCCCGGACGCTTTACTATCCTGAGGACGACAGCATTCTTTACAGCGGCATAGAGGCTTCAAAGGAAGTTTCAAAGGCCAGGGCCGTTGTGTACGAGTCCCTGGCCGGCGAAGGCAGGAAAATTATTGTCACAGACGTCAACGCGGTAGCTGAAAAGATAAGGAATCCGGACGAGGTAAAAAAGTTCAAGATAAGGCTTGAACAGGGCAAGACGCTGGACCTTGAGAGACTGCTGGACGCGCTCGCTGAAAACAATTACAGGCGCTGCCTCAAGGTGGAGGACGTGTATGAATACAGCGTAAGGGGCTCAATTATAGACGTTTTTACTCCTGGCCGCGCCTATCCGCTGAGGATAGAGCTTTTCGGAAACACGGTGGAGTCGCTGCGCTTATTCTCCCTTGACACGTATTCCGCGACCGACAACATAAAAACTGCTGAAATATTCCTGTTCAATCCGGGCAACAGGCGCGCTGAGGGCGCCTTCTCCGTACTTGATTATTTGCCGTCAGAAAAAACAGCGCTTATAATCGACGGTGTTGAAAAGTTGAGGTCCGGTATCAGGGAGAAAGCGGAAAAGATATCCAGGTACAGCGACCCGCAGCGTGTCAGGGACGGGCTTTTCTCGCTGAGGGAGGTCCTCGCGAAGACGGCGGCTTTCAGCTGCGCCAGGGTGCATGAGCATCCCGTAAAAGGCGGGATTAACATCAGGACAAAGCCAAACCCGGCGTTTGGCCGCGACATAAAAAAATTTTTTGATTATGCCCGGGAACTTGCCGATGAAGGGTACAGGATACTCCTAATATCCGACAATGAGGCCGAAGAACGTCATATAAAGGGGCTAATTGAATCACATGAAAAAGAATCGGGATTCACGCTGTCCGCGTCGATTACCCATGTCAGCGCCGAGTCTGACGGAGGCTGCGCACTGCCGGGCCTGAAGCTTGCGGTGGTGTCAAACAGGGAAATCTTTGAGCGCTACAGGGGCGCGCAGGCGGCGAGAAAGGGAAAAAGGACTTCCCGGCCGGTTAAGCATATTTCAGAGCTGAAAGAAAAGGATTTCGTGGTCCACAGGGAGCATGGAATAGGAATATTTGAAGGAATAAAGGCCATAGAAGCGTCGGGACAGAGGTCTGATTTTGTGCTGTTAAGGTACGCCGGGGACGACAAGCTTTACATACCCGTGTACAGGATAGATGCGATAGACAGGTATATAGGCTCTGAAAAAGAGCCGCAGCTTTCAAAGCTTGGCACCGGAGCCTGGCACAGGACGCGTGAGCAGGTCAAAAACGAATTAAAGGCGGCTGCGGCGGAATTGCTTGAAATATACGCCAGAAGGCAGGAGACTCCGGGGATTCGCTTCAGCGCGGATGACAGGCTGCAGGAGGAGTTTGAGGAGGCCTTTATCTACGAGGAAACACCGGACCAGGAAAGGGCCATAGAGGATGTAAAGAGGGACATGGAAAGCGCAAGGCAGATGGACCGGCTTATATGCGGGGACGCCGGTTTTGGAAAAACCGAGGTGGCGTTAAGGGCGGCTTTCAAGGCGGTAAATTCGGGCAGGCAGGTCTTCATGCTCTCCACCACAACACTGCTGTGCCAGCAGCATTTCAACACTTTCAGGCAGAGGATGGCCGATTATCCCGTAAGGGTGGAAATGATTTCAAGGCTCGTGACGGCTTCAAGAAGAAAGAAAACAGAGGAGGACGCGGCGGCCGGAAAAGTGGACATACTTATTGGAACGCAGGCCGCGCTTAACGAAAGGACGGCGTTTAAGTCGCTGGGGCTTGTGATAGTGGATGAGGAGCAGCATTTGGGAGCTAAGGCAAAGGAGTACTTGAGAAAAAAATACCCGCAGGCGGACATTCTCACGCTTACTGCCACGCCAATCCCCCGAACGCTTTATTTGTCGCTGGCGGGCATAAGGGACATCAGCCTGATAAATACGCCTCCGCCGGAGAAGAAACCGATAGAAGTGAGCATGATAAAGGAAAGGATTTCAATTATAAAGGAGATAATAACAAGGGAAATACTGCGCAAGGGCCAGGTTTTTTACGTTCACAACAATGTTGCTTCCATAAAGAGGGTTTTTGAGGAATTATCGGCCGCGATGCCTGAGATACGTTTCAGGACAGCGCACGGCAGGATGGAAAAACAGAAACTTGAGTCAATAATGGCGGATTTTCTGCAAAAGAAGTTTGACGTGCTTATAACCACCACAATTATTGAGGCGGGCCTTGATATGCCGGATGTAAACACCATAATTATCAGCAACGCTGAAAGGTTCGGGCTTTCCCAGCTTTACCAGCTTAAAGGCAGGGTCGGAAGGCGTGACAGGCAGGCATACGCCTATCTTATGGTAAAGGATCCGTCAGCACTTTCCGATACCGCCAGGGAAAGGTTGGCGGCAATAGAAGATTATGTTGACCCGGGCGCGGGGTTTTCGATCGCCATGAAGGACCTGGAACTGCGCGGAGCAGGCAGCGTGTTCGGCACAAAACAGCACGGCAACATGGAAAAGGTCGGGTTTGAGCTCTACTGCCGCATGCTTGAGGAGGCTGTGATGAGCCTGAAAGGCGGAGCCGTAGAGGAGGAAGTGGAGACAAAGATAAAGACCGGGTTTAAGGCATATATCCCTGATTCCTATATATGGGATTCTGCTGAGAAACTGAAAGTTTACAGGAGGATATTCCTTGTGCGCCAGAAAGAGGAAATAGAGGACATAGAGTCGGCCTTAAGGGATGTGTGGGGCGCGCTGCCCGCGGAAGTCGTGAACATAATGACGGTGGCAAGGCTAAAACTCGCGGGCAGCAGGCTTAAGGCTTCGGAAATCTCGTATTTTGGCCTCAAACTTTCTGCCGCCTGGGACGCGGAACATCTGCGGGAAAGGGAAAGACTCAAGAAGTTTCTAGACAGGAAAGGGCTGCGCTACAAGTCGCCGGACAAATC
>CAYNMZ010000008.1:0-33480 GCA_964398505.1 uncultured Spirochaetia bacterium | reverse complement strand
ATACAGGGCTGGAACCCCTTTTACTTAAATTACACACAAAAGCATACAACAACGGCACAGTGGACAAGGTGAAAGGAAACGCCGCGCAGGTGAACATGAAAATAATGAAAGAACTTGATACGCTGAAGAAAAAATACCCGGCAGTTGAGTTTACGTCTGGCGGCGAGTTCAAGGCCATGATGGACGCCTTTGGGCAGCTGGCAAGGGCGTTTGCCGTAGCGTTGTTCATAATTTTCGCGATACTGGCGACGCTCTTTGGCTCGCTGACACAGCCCTTCATAATAATGCTTGCCATACCGCTCGGGTTCATAGGCGTCGTGTTGACGCTTGTGCTTCACATGAAGCCCATCACATTCATGGCTTTCATGGGTTTTGTGGGACTGACCGGCGTCATCGTGAACAACTCAATACTCATGACAGATTTCATAGACAAGCTGAAAAAGGGGCTTAAAAAGGCAAAGGACCTGGAGGACGCGGTTATAGAAGGCGCAAAATTGCGTTTAAGGCCGATAATACTTACGACCGTGACAACTTCCGCCGGGCTTTTGCCTCTCGGTTACGGCTGGTTCGGCGGCAATGACCCGTTCCTGCAGCCAATGGCGCTTGTGTTCGCGTGGGGGCTCATGTTCGGCACGCTGGTCACGCTGTTCATTATCCCTGCCTTTATAGTCATCTGGAACAACATCATGGCAGACAGGGACATGAAAAAAGGAAGGAAAGACGGGGCCAGTATCAGGCTTTTTGACAGATAAAACTGATTATCCAGGAGACGATTATGCTGGGATTTTTTACAAGGCAGAGGGTTTTCTCAATACTGGCGTCAATATTCTTTGTTGTGGCGGGCGTGGGGTCTTTTATCATCTCCCCAAAGGAGTCGCTCCCGGAGATAAAACTGGGCATTATCGTGATAAGCACGATATACCCGAACGCTGCGCCGCAGGAGGTTGAAAAGCTTGTCACAACGCCGCTGGAGGACGCGGTAAAGAACATAAAGGGAATAAAGGAAACAAGCTCGTCTTCCAGCGATTCTGTGTCGGTCATAGTTGTGAGCCTGAAGCCCGACATCAAAGATACGGCAACAATACTTAATGACATCAAGGCCGCGGTGGACAAGGTAAGCACGCTGCCGGAGAACTCCGAAAAGCCTGAGGTCACGGAAATAACAACCGACGAATTTCCCGTAATAAATGTCCAGCTATCGGGCGGATCGGGTTACGGCGAACTGCGCGAGGCCGCGAAAAAATTTGAGGAAAAGCTCAAGGCGATAAAGGGAGTGTCGGGAGTAAGGAAGACAGGCTTCCTTGACAGGGCCATATGGGTTGAGACGGACCTTAAGAAAGCCGAAAATTACGGGTTGACCGTGTTTTCAGCTATAAATGCCTTAAAAAACGCCAACTTATCCATTCCGGCAGGCAACAGGAAAATTGACGGATCAGAGTACACGATAAGGGCCATGGCCGAGCTTAAGGACTCTGAAGGCGTAAAGAACGTCATAATAAGGTCAAATGAAGCGGGAAGATACGTGAAAGTCGGCGACATTGCCAAGGTTGCGGACGGTTTCAAGGAGCCGGCCGCGCTTGTAAAGGCGGACTTTGAGCCTGCCATAGTCCTTACTGTGCTGAAGGCCTCGGGCACGGATTCCATAAGCGTCTCAAAGGCGGCGCGCAGGCTCGCTTCTGAGTCTGAAAAAAGCCTTCCAAAAGGCGTAAAGATCAAGTTCACCAATGACGCGTCAAAGAACATAAAGGACAGGCTTGGCGTAGTCAATTCAAACGGCCTGCTTGGCGGTTTTCTCGTGCTTGCCATATTGTTGCTTTTTCTGAAACCCGTTGTCGCGGTTTTGACCGCCGCCAGCGTGCCTGTGGTTTTCGGCGCGTCGCTCCTTGCCGTAAAATTCCTCGGCCTTACATATGACATGCTCTCGCTTTTCGGGTATGTGATGGCGCTCGGCATGATAGTTGACAATGCCATAGTCGTATCCGAGAACGTTTACCGCTACGCTGAAAAGGGCATGAAGATATATGACGCCACGATAAAGGGCTCATCCGAAGTTTTCAAGGCAGCCTTGGCTTCCATACTGACTACGGTCGCTTCATTTCTTCCGCTCGTATTTGTTTCAGGAGTCCTTGGGTCATTTTTAAGGCCCATACCGACTACTATAATAATAACGCTTGTGATATCCCTGCTTGTCGCTTATATGCTGCTTCCGGCGCAGATAAACGCTTTTTTAAAGCCGGGGAAGACACGCTTTGGTGAAAAACAGGAGGCTTTTTTCGCAAAAATATCCGGAGCTTACGCCTCAACCCTTGAAAAGGTCATGAAAAAGAAGGCGCTTTTCATCGCGGTTTCCATACTTATGATTCCGTTGTCTTTTTTCCTGGGCAGCAGGGCAGGTTTTTCCTTTTTCAGCTCCGAGAGCGACGAGATAATAATAGAGATAAAGTCGCCCGCGATATACGGGCTGTATGACACTGAAAAGACCGTGTCATATGTTGAAAAAAAGGCCGCTGAAGCCGCGGCCGCGGACCTTGAGACCGTGATTTCCTATACGGGCCAGCAGGTTCCTGTTTCAGGCCCGCCGAAGCTGGCGTCAAACATAGGGCAGGTCAATGTGTTCTTAAAGCTGAAGTCAGAGAGGAAGATAAAGGACAATGAGAGGATAATCTCAGCCATACGGGAGGCTGTGGCAGGGGCTCCGGGCGCGGAGGATATTTCCGTAAAGACAGTGAGAAGGGAGGGAGGAGGAGCCAGGGAAGATATTAGCATAACCGTGTCAGGCGACTCGTATGAAAGGATTAAAGAGGCGTCAGAAGAGCTGCTGGGAGCCGTATCCTCGGTAAACGGCGTAAAGCAGGCAGCCTCGGATTTTGAGCAGGGCAAGAAGGAATACAGGCTTGTCATAGACGACAAAAAGGCCGCTGCCGCGGGCGTCAATATAGCGCAGATAGGCGCCGCGCTGCGCGCTGTGGTCTCAGGTACAAAAGCCACTTCAATAAAAGCCGGAGGCGAGGACATTGACATAATAGTGAAAGCCGACCCTGCGGACATAAATTCCCTGAAAGATATACTTGCCTCATATGTGCCGAACAATATGGGCAGGAGCGTTCCGATAGCGCCTTTTGTCAGGGTTGAGGAAGGCTACAGCTATACTGTCCTAAAGCACAAGGACACAAAAAAGAGCCTTACCATAACAGGCGGGCTGGACAGGACAAGGACTACCGTAGCCAAGGCAAACAAGGAAATAAGGAAGAGGCTCTCGTCAATCGCTGAAAAATACCCTGACGTTGTCTTCACGTCAGGCGGAGAGTTCAGGGAAATGATGGACAGCTTCGCTGACCTGGGCAGGGCTTTCCTTGTGGCCTTATTCCTGATTTACATAATAACAGCCACGCTTTTTAACTCATTCAGGCAGCCATTCATAGTCATGCTTGCCATACCATTCGGTTTCATCGGAGTTATGCTGACGCTCCTTATACACAATGAACCTGTGTCGTTCGGGGTTTTCATGGGTTTTGTCGCGCTCTCGGGCGTTGTAGTGAACAATTCAATAATACTGAATGACTTCGCGAACAGGCTTTCAGCGGGAACGAAAAATATCGAAAAGGCAGTAATTGAGGCCTCAAGGATAAGGCTAAGGCCAATATTGCTTACCACGGTCACGACAGCAGCGGGCCTTTTGCCGCTGGCTTACGGGCTTTTCGGGAACAAGGACGCGTTCCTGCAGCCGGTCGCTCTCGTGTTCGCGTGGGGGCTGCTGTTCTCCACTTTTGTGACGCTTTTCATAATTCCCGTATTTTTGAGCGCGGGAGGAAAAAAATAATTTTTAATTGCCATCTAATTAATAATTAATCAGTTATTTATATACCGTGCTTTTTATGGTAATTTCCACGCGCCTGTTTTTCAGCCTTCCCTCAAGCGTGTCATTGGATGCCACGGGCCTTGTCTCACCGTAGCCTTCAGTGCTTATTTTTTTTTCGTCCATGGACAGCAGGTTTACCATGAAGAACTTCACCGCGTCCGCGCGTGCCTTGGAAAGCTCCATGTTGTCTTTGTACTTAATGCCACGCGGCTGTATATTGTCGGTGTGGCCGGATACGATTATTTCAGACTCAGGGTGTTGGGCTATGACCTTTTTCATGTTCTTTAAGATGCCGTAGGCCGTTATTTTCACGTCAGCCTGGCCGGGGTCAAAAATCGCGTCAGAAGAGAAGGTGAGCTTTATTTCACGCAGCAGCACCACCTGCGCCTCAGGTTTTGTCTGCGACTTGTTGCCGACCGTGTCATAGGCGATAAGGCTGTAATAGTAAACCCTGCCGGTCTCCACATAGTCGCCGTTTGTTCCCTTGCCGTCCCAGATTATGGAAAGGGGCGGCTCGCCTGATCCGCTCTCGGAGTAAAAAAGCTTCTTATTGTAGTCCCAAATCAGAAACTGCCATCTGGATATCCTGTTCCTGTCAGAGGCAAAGAGAGTGAAGGTCGCGGGTATTATGAGCGAGTCCTGCGAACCTGGCTTTAAAAGCTTTGGTTCAGCGTCAAGCCTTAAAGAAGGAGGGGTATTGTCTATTTCCACCTGCACGCGGCTGCTCTCGGATTTTCCTGTCTCGTATTCCGCCTCAAGGGAGGCGCTGTAAACGCCGTCAGGAAGCGTAAGCGCGCCGTTGTTCCCGTCCCAGGCAGCGGACTTGTCGCCGGCTTTTGCAGGGAACGAGGCCGCAAGAAGGCCCGCGCTGTCATATATGTTTATTTTCATTGAGCGGAGCTTTTCGCGCGTCTTAAGGCCGGGTGTAAAAGCGGCATTGTCAAGGTAACTGTCCGCGTTCGGCGAGAATACCGCGGGGAAAACCGAAAGCTTCACCGGCGGCGCGCCCCAGGAATAAAGCAGGGAAAACCTGTGCGTGGGGCCGAGATCGTCATACCCCATAAAGGCATAGTCAAATTCAAGGCCCGAATATTTGACGCCGGCTCCCAGTGTCGGGTGGTTGAAAGCGCCGAACTTGTAGCCGCATCGCAGCGCGAATATGTTCTGTATCCAGTATTCGGCGCCAAGGGAATACAGGGAGTCATAATCGGCCTGTATGACAGCCTGGGCTGCGGCAAGCAGGCGGCCGCCGAAAAGGTCAAGCCTGTCAGATACGCCAACCTTGAGTATTTTTGGCGGCTCAAAGGCCAAGGTGTTCATTTTAAGCTCTGAGCCGAGGTTTGAAAGTGAAACGCCTGCCCTTAAAAAATTGCCTGCCAGCTCATGCCTGTACAGGAAGCCTATGTCAGCGGTTATATTGGCCCCGCTGTAAGAGTCTATGCTCTGGTTTATGTATTTGATTGAAACGCCGGCAGACAGGTTGTCCCTCAAGTCCATGGCGTAGCCGAGGATAATGGCAAAGTCGCGCGGGGAAAACACGCCTGTCTTCTTTGACCCGAAATCCACGCTGTTTAAGTCAGCCAATTCCGGCGCGGTTAAGGCGTCGGTCCTGTTCATTTCAGGGACCTGGAACCAGGCAAAGGCAAAACCAACCCTGCCCCAGTCAACGTAAGGCAGGGGAGCGGAAAAAGCGAGGAACTCGTAATCTAAATCCTGAAACCAGGAAACGTGGGTTATCTGCGCCTCAAAACCGAAAGTGGAAGCGAGGCCCGCAGGATTGTAGTAAAGGCCGCAGGTTGAGTCTGATACTGCGGCAAAGGCCTCTGCCATGCCGGCCGGCCTGGCAAATGGCGGTATTTTAATGAAGTTTGACGCCGTAGTGCCTGCAAGCTCAGATCCGGCAAAAACCTGCGCAAAGGATATAATAATGAAGACTGCGGCAAAAAACTTTTTCAAATAATCCCTCCGGTGTCTGTGTGATAAATTTTACAGCAATAAAGGATAAAAATCAATGATTATAGGATAAAAAAGGATAAAAAACGAGGGAAATCAGGGTTGACAAGGGTGTTTCGCAGGAGTAAAATGAGTTACAGAACCGTTTATAAAACAGGCTTCTGAGAGGTGAAGCATGGCCGATGATATGTCAATGTTAAGGAGCGCTTTGCAGAAAGTTGATTTTTTCTACTCTTTTAACTTTTCCGAGCTTGACATGCTGATAAAGGCCCTTAAAAAGAGAAAGGTTAAAAAGGGCGAGACTGTCATAAACCAGGGTGAGATAGGAGACAAATTCTACCTGATCGGAAGGGGCCAGTTCTCGGTTTATGTAAAAAAGGGAATGGGAAACCAGCAAAAGGTGGCTGACCTTTCTGACGGCGATTTTTTCGGCGAAATGGCGCTTGTGACAGACCTTCCCAGGACAGCCACTGTAAAGGCCGACGACGAAGGCGAGCTTTTCGTGCTTTACAAGAAGGATTTCAAGAAAATACTCCTCTCAAACCCCAAGATATCGGCGATAATCAACGAAGTCCTGGCCGAGAGGCGCGCGAAAAACAGGTAAGATAAAAGCAGCTTGGTTTGCCTTACGGGGCAACGGGCAGGGGCTGTTTTCATATATTAATATAAATAAAAGGAGACAGGTAAAACATGGCGGAAACAGGAACAATAGCGGCCGGCGAGGCCATAAGCAGGGTATATGAAGGAGTGCCGTCGGATGTACAGGAAATCGTTAATACGGCGCTGGATTTTTACGGCAAGGAAAAATCCGACGCCGGCAACAAGATAGAGGATGTGGTAAAGGTAAACAAGCTGCGTAACGCCTATAACACGCTTGTCACATGCCTTATAAACGAAAGGCTGAACAAGCTGAACAGGAATCAGATGCTTTTTCTTTGTACCGGCGCGATAGCCGATGTCGTGGAGATAGGCGGAAAGAAAATAGAGCTTTTGGACCCCGCGGTTTACGCGGCCCTGCTTGAGAATTTTGACAAAAAGGACGCGAACAGCCCGTTTAGCGACTGCGTGTTCTCTGTGACTGAAAAAATGAAGGCGCTCGCCGAGGGCAAGATAGAGCTGATAGACACATCCGGAAAGAAGAAGCGCTCAAAGGAAGACAAGGTTGACCCGAAGAAGCTTAAAGCCGCGCTTGAATGGAAAAGGAACGACGCGGTAAAGATAGGCGGCAACACCATAAGGACTTTGCAGCCTATGATTGAAAAGCTGGCCGGTATTGACCCGAACAGGCTGAAAAGTTTTAAGATGAACTTTGACCTTCTGACCCAGTATTTTAACATACTGCAAAAGGGGCAGAAGCTTACGCCCGAGGAAAAAAAGGCAAAGGATCTTTTCGCGCCTAAATCCGACCCTGTGGCAAAGGTGCTGATTGACTTTACCAAGCTTTATATAGAGGTTTTCACCAGGGCGCATGAGGGCCTTGTTAACTTAAAGCAGCAGATAGACGAGATAAAGGAAAAGGACATAGAGCTCGCGAAAGCCGCGACAGCTGTCGCTGCCGAGGAAAATTCCGCGGTTGACTCATTTACGGCTGACCACACGGACATTATCAAGAGGGACATATCCATAATGAATTCCTTCATAGTAAGCGCGGCCGAGAAGCACCAAAACAGAATGCCTTACTCCGGAGCGAGAATACTCTTAAATTGCCAGATACCGGATGTGACAAAGGCAATGGAAAATTACCTCTGCACGCCCGCAAAGGTCATGGAATCCCTGAAGAAAATACTTGATATACACGTAAACGCCTTTCCAAAGGATGATGACGGAAACTACATAATACCGCCGATACTTATAGAGCCGATTAGGAATTATTGCGATTTTCTTGAGGACAGGTTTGTAATGGGCGTGATATCAGGCGAGTCCGGAAAAAAAGGCGCGAATGTCTCTTTTACCCCCATAGATTTTCAGGTTATGCGCTGCGTTGGCATGTACCTCGCGAAGGACCCGATATTTGATTACCGCGGCGAGATAAACGAAGGCACTTTTATGGGCGATTATACAGGCAAAATAGAAAAGACCGCGCAGGTGAAATGGACCGGCCAGGAAAAGAAAATGAACATGGTCATGTCAGCCGAGCTTGTTGACGCAGCCTCGCGAGAGGACGCTGTACAGAACTATATGGACTTTGTATACAATGTGTTAAACGGGCTGGGGCCTCCGCCTAAGATGTCAAAAAGGAAGATAAACGTTCTTTTGAGATACGCCACCATCCAGTCAATTGAGAACAATGTCAGGATGCTGCTGCAGTACGTAGCTCAGTCAGAGCCGTTGGAAGTCAGGGACACGATATTGAAGTACACGAACAGGAGCTATGACGCTGCAAAGGACATGGTCAGGAAGATAATAAAAGAGGACCAGATGGTGCAGAGGGTCCTGGGAACGAACGCGGATATTGTAATCGCGAAGATATTTGTGTAAAAAAGCGAATAAGAGATTTTGAAATAAAAATGACAAGGGCCGGAAGAAATTCCGGCCCTTTTTACTTTTATGCGCGGTTTATCAGCGCGAAAAATACGGAAAATATTGACACGGTCGAGTACAGTATTGCCTGTTTTTTGTTTTCCTCCCTGCAGGTTAAAACTGCTGCGGCAAATGCGGCGCCGCAAACCAGGGAAACAGCGGCAAGCACGGGTGACGCAAAAATAGCCGGCGCAGCCGCGTACAATACGAAACCCGTAAAAGAAGCGGCTGTCATGGCTGCCTTGTTTTTTGGGCAAACAAAAACAGCAATTGCCGTGACAGCCAAAATCAGCGCAGTATACGAGGGTTTTTCCCAGGCAATTGAGCTCAAATACGGGCCGTTTGTAAAAACAATTCCGGATATGTGAACAATAAGCGCTGTAATATAATAAACAATCCGGTGTGAGAGGTTAAGGGTTATTGCGCGTTTTTTTTCCGGAAAAGCAAGCGATAAAAGAACCGCAAGCAGTACAGTCATGAACACATAAAAGGATAAAAGCAGGGAAAGTATGGCTGTAAAAAACGAAGCCGCGGCAAATGGCGCCGGATTAAAGGTTTTCCCGCTGTTCCACGGGGAGATGTCAGCTATGACAGCAATCAGCGCGCCCAGCAGGATAAAGGCAAAGATTAAAGCGGGAAAGAACGGTGATGAATAATCAGCGGTGTATATAAAGCCTGATGCGGCAAGCGCGGAAAATAAAAGTGTTTTTGGCAGCAGGAACAGGCGTAAAGCTTTCCTGAACCCATCAGCGGAATAAAGTCGCAGCGCCAGGGCCGCTGAAAAAGTCAAAAGTGGAAATATCATGATTCCGAGCTTTGCGGTCATTGAAAAGTCGGCGCTGCCGGCAAAAAAAGCCTGTATAAAAGCGTCAAAATCAGGGACGAAGGCAAGGGCGGGCAGGAGTATAAAAACCGGAAAACACATAGAAGATACGGCAAAAAAGTAAATAAGCGCCGTCGCAAGCGCGGCTTTTACGGGTTTCTCCGTGCGTGCGAGCACGTATAAAAAAGCCAGAACACATGATATGAAAACCTCAATCCTGACGCCCGCAGGCGCGCCGGCCTCTTTCCAGGGCACAAAGAAAAAAACAAGAGCATCCATATAACCGCGAAGAGTGAAAACATATTCAACTTTGGCTCCGCGCGGAAAATAAGCGATAAAGTCAACAAATGGGACAATCAGTATTATTGGAAAAAAAGCCAGCGTAATCTTTAACAAAGAAAGAATCGGCCTTGACGAGGCATAATGCAGGATTATTATAACAACGCAAAAAAGCGCTGCCCATTCAAGCGCATACAGAAGAAAAACGCTTTGAAAGGATTGCAAAGCGCCTCCTTCCGCTCCTATGACCCTGCTTCTTTCCAGAGCGCCTTCAAGGATATTACGAGTGTATGTAATTGCAAGGAAGAAAATTATCCATCGACCCGGAGTAAGCGCGCTGTTTTCAATCCTGTCCAAAATTCTTTTTATTGATACGTTCATCATTTTTTCCTTTCAAATTAGTATCTGTGTTCTCAATAAACTGCTGCACGGGCTTGTGACCGCATTTTACGGCGTTTTCAATGCAAAAAACAGCTTTTTTCTCGTCGCCCATCCTGGCGGCCGAATCAGCTAAAGCAAGCCAGGCTTCCTTGAAACACGGATAATATGTCAGCGCATTTTCAAAAAATAACATCGCTTCTTTGTCCTTGCCAGAAGAGGCGAGTGCATATCCCGCATTGTAAAGTGTGTCAGCCGAATGAGGGAAAATTGAAAGCGACTTTTTGTATATTGAAAGCGCCTTATCGTACATTCCGGCAGAGATATAAGCGGCGGCCAGGTTGTGAAGAACGTGAAAATTGTAAGGGTTAAGGGCGGCTGATTTTTCAAGCTGTGCAAGCCTGACATTGTTGTCTGCCGGTTCAGACGAAAGAACCTGCTTTAATGACGCGTCAGATACGATAAAAGCCGGTTTAAGGCGTGTGAAGAACAGGCAAGCCAAAATAAAAAGTATAAGTGCCGGCGTAATGATACCGGAGCCGAATTTGAAGGAAAAATTTGAATGCTTTTGGACGGAAGAAGCCGCCATTATTCCAAGAAAAGAAAAGAAAAGTACCGAAGAAGGCAAGCTAAACAACGGAAAATTAAAAAAAGATTCGGACATGAAAAAAGTAACCGAAGAAGCGGCTGACGCGGCAAAGATAAAATGGTTTTTTTCAATGTGCGGCGCTGCCCGCTCAAATGCAAATGCTGATGAAAAAACCAGCGCTAAAAAGAGCGCAAGCCCCGGGATGCCGGTTTCGGCCAGCAGTTGCAGGTAATCGTTGTGCGCATATGATGAATGGACAAAAACCGGGTTCTTGTTCTCCGCCAGTATTCGGGACTGTTTTTTTTGATGCAGGAGCCTTACTCCGCCCGAACCCGCGCCTGTGCTGGGATTATCCATAAAAATCATGAGTGAAGTTTTGGCAAGCATCGCGCGGTCTCGGACGGACCCTGTTGAGACTGAAGCGGCTTCCGCGATCCTTGAGGAAAACGACGCAAGTGATTTATAAAAACCCGGAACAAGTAACGGAAAAAGCAAAGAGGCAAATATGGCAATCAATATTTTTTTTGAGTTTATGGCAGGAAAAGAACGCGTGTAAGCGCAAACAATCGTTATTATTATCAGCGGAATAATTGATGATATGAAGACCCCGCGCGATGAGTACAGAACCAAAACTGCCGGCGCCGTGACAAGGTTGAATACCGCAAGCATAAAGGAGCGGTGCAATAAACACAGGCCTGCTACGCTGAACGGAAGCAGTGCCGCCGTGAACTCGGCAGCAAAAACCGGATTACCAAACAGGGACCAAGGCCTTTGTATGCCAAGACGGCCAGTTTGAAATATGGCGTATAAAGAAGACACTGCCAGCATTAAATTGAGAAAAATCAGCGTCGGCTTGGGTTCTGGTCTTGCTTTGAAAAAAATCAGGAACGCGGCAGGAGCGAGAAAAACGGCGGAATAATGAAAGGGAGGGAAAGCCGGTGAGGTTATTAACCGCGTTGACAGCCAAATTGTTAGAATAAGCGAAAAAATTAACGGCAATACCGCGCGATCAGACTGATTGTTAAAGAGCGATGCTACGCAGAAAGAAAACAGGATAACAATTAAAGCAAGCGCCTTTGGCAGCTGGTACATTTCATAAAACTTGGATGAAAAAAAAAGGCAGGAAAAAATCAAAAAATACGGGGCAATCCTTATGTATAGTGAAGGGATATTTTTCATTTATTAAAAAGGATATTGCGGCTGGGGTGTCGGCACCAGGAAAGATATTTCGCTGAAAGTCACAAGCGACAATGCGCTTCCCTGCAAACCGAAGACGTTTAAGTTCTGATTGTAATAGACGAAAAGCAGCGGGTTGTCGTTTGTCGTGTCCATGGACAAGGAACCGAATTCACCAAGCAGTATTGAGCCGTATATGCAGATATTGGAAACAGCCGTCGAGCCGGAACGCGGGCCGCCGATCCTGAGCTCGCCTGCGGTAAAAAGCAGGCCGGAGTGTTTGACGTTATACAGCTTTGACTGCCTCTCATCAGGAGTGTACCTGTCATAATGGTCATAGTCATCGTTTTGGGGAAAATAATAATTGTCAGGGGCCCGAACATTCCATATGTCGTCCGCGTTCGCTCCTGTGGCGTAGCCATATCCCCAGGAATAACCGCCGGTAGCTGAAATGTTTGAAGGGGAATTGCCTATCAGCATAAGGGGACCCATTACGAAGCACTGGCCGTACGTAAAATATTGGTTTGAATCATTTACATAAAAACGCAGGGTTTTATCGGTTGAAAGGTTTGCGGTTACAGTAACGCTTCCTGAATATGAGTTGCAAGGCGAGCCGCGTAGCGGCAGTCCGTCGGTTGTGTCGATGAATAGAACAGAAGCCATATTCCTGAGTTTCGCCATTATTGTGACAGCGTTTGCCTGTGTCACATAAGAAATATTGTGTTGTCCGTCGTTTATATAATATGGGTTAGGGCCGATTCCGGGTATGTTCATGGGGCCGTAATAGGCGTTGTTCTGTTTTGCCAGCATCCTGAAATAGTCATAATCAATGTCAGGCGCTGTCGCGTACTGAGAATAGGGGTGGCAATGCGCCGTAGGACTCATGTCTTCGTATGTTGAAGCGTAAAGATAACTGCCGCTCCTGCCGCCGGACTGGTAGCCGACGGATGTATATATGTCAGTCGCGCTATATACTTTCGGCAGCCATTGCTGCCTGGGATTTCCTTTGCCGACTTTTACAGACGGCAGGCGGCAGTGGCCCGTGTTTGTGTTTGCGGAAAAAATATCACCCCAGTAAAAGTTTGAGTCGTCAAGTTTTGAGTCGATGCACGGCATGTTTATCTTTCCTTTTGAAACAAGCGGGCCGCCAAGCGGCCTTCTTTGCACAACGGCATAAAAGGAGCCGGTACACCCGGTATTGGCGGTTTTTACCTTTATTCCTATGGTTTTGTATTCCATTTTCGCCTGTCTGCTTGCCGGATTTGATAAATCTGTCATGAAAAGGTTGCCGTCGGCAAGGTGAATGGCGTAATTTCCCAGGGAAGAATTGAATTCATGCTGGTACGCGTAAAAGTTCTCTACCGGCAGGGAATACCAGTTATTTCCCTGCTGGAGCTTGAATATGGCGTGCTCAAGAGCAAGTGAGGCGAGTTCCTGTTTTTGCAGCATGCAGGTGCCTTTCACCATGTTTTTTACCTCATACCTGAACAGTGACACCATCGTTGATGTCAGTATCGCCATTACGCCGGCCAATATTAGGACTATAGGCAGTGTTTGTCCTTTGCTTTCAGAAATACCGGTTCCGATGTCAGAAATTTTCTTCATGGCACAGTCCTTTAAAGCCGGATTTTAGTTATGATAATAACCGGCCGAATGCATTCGTTTAATCATTATTGTTTCCTTCAAAAACACTGTGACAGGAGGCCTGTTGTTCCAGGCCCTTTTTGAAAGCCTTATGCCTGCCGTTACAGCGGTTCCTTTCTTTGATTCCACAAAAGTGAACATTGCCGACTCAAGGTTGGCTGTCACGGTCAAGGTTTTGTAATATGTGTTAGCTTCAACAGCGGCTCCGTCTGTCAAATCAGTGCCAGGCCTTATTTCCGGGAAAACAATTCTCAGGTAATTGTTGAATTGATAAACTTCCACCGGTTTCCCTGTTCCGCCGACTGTCAAAGTGTCCGTTGTTGAGCCGCAGCCGCAGCGGCTGACAGTTGTGGTTATGAAAGCCGACTCAGTGACAACTGCGGATATATAGCTGTTTGCGGGCTGCTGGCTGTTGAACCGTGATATCATTACTGAGGTACCCTGGCACTGCTGTATGATTTTTTTCAGGGCGACCATGGCGAGCCTTGCCTCTGCAGTAAGCGTTATCCTGGCGCTTCCCATATGCCACATGTACATGCCGTCCCTGAACATGTTAAGAACACCAACAGAGACGATGGAAAGTATGGCTATGGAAATAATAGCTTCTATGAGTGTAAAAGCCTTTTTTTTGCGTAAAATCATAAAATTCCTTTCTTTAAAATCAATATTCTGTCCAGCTTGACAGGTTGCCGGTTATGTCGTTGTTTATAGTCCCCGGAGAGACCGCGGATCGTGATTTATAGTATTTTTTCAGGGTCTTAACGGGCTTATCAACAGTGCCTGTATAGGAAATATAGGAGTAATAAGCGTATATGTTGTAAGTTGTTCCTACAGGCGCGAGTATGGAAAACTCGGCGTTCCTCTCGTTTATTGTTCCGTTATAGGGATACAATGCCTTCCAACGTCCTGTCTGGCCCTTGAGGTGATCGGCTGATATATCAGTTCTGTAATGATGGGCAAGTATTGTGACAGAAGAAGGGTAAGCCATTACTATAACGCCGTTGTTCATATCGGCGCCGTCTATGACTATACGGCCTTTTATCACGTCGTAAGCTTGCTTTATCCTGAAATTTTTGTTTGGAGTCACTGTTCCGTGAGTCACTGACACGTTGGAGTGCTGGCCTGTAGCGGGGAAGACACAGCTGTAATTTGTGACCGGGACCCATTTTACGGTGTAGTTTGAGCCGGCGGTTATACTCTTGCATATGTAAGAACCGTCGGTCTGCGTATATGCCGAAGACACTACTATGTTCGCCGAATTTCGCACTTCTATGGAAACGCCCGAAACGGGATCGCCGGTTAGATCGTCGGTCACAACGCCGCTGATATCGCCAACGGGCAGCAGGTATATGTTAGGCGCATTGTTGATTCCGGGCGAGATCAGGACTGAATGCACGGACTCAACCTTGTACCCCGGGGATCCGGCCCAAAGATTCCAGCTGCCTGTAGTCGCCGGCATAATGGTATAAGCGCCGCCGCCTGAAGTTGTTGGCGTGATATCGTTTGGGTCGGACAGGTACACTTCCGCGCCCACAATTGGCATAGTCCTGTTTATGGCGTCAAATACAAAACCGTTCAGTGTTGGAACTCCTGTTGATTCCTCAAGCCAAATGTCCACGGTTGTGGTGACTCCGACAGCGACAGGAACTCCGGTTATATACTTGTAATACGACTGGCCTCCGTAAAAGAAAGTGGCGGAAACCGACGTAAAGCCTCCTGCGGGATTAATGTCTTGGAGGAAATAATTGCATGATGCGGAAGTGGTAGGCAGTGATATGCCGTCCATAGCCCTCACTATTGAACCGTCCGCGCACGGTATGGGCGTGTCAGTGGGCACCGGCGTGGGAGTGTATGTGTTCGTAGGAGCGGCGGTTGTAGGCGTGTTTGTTGCGACAGCGTAGTCAACGGAGAGGTACGAATAATCGCAGTATCCGTCGTTGTCAATAAGGCCAAAAAGGCAGCTACTTGTGTGTACGGATTTTAAGGCCATGCCCAAGGCATTGACCTTGCCCCAGTCCCAAGATGTGTAAAGGTTTGTTATATCTGCCACATTGTTTACCCATCCGCCGCTGTATGATTGTGTGACGCGCACATTTGCCAGCGTTGTGTTTGTCCACGTGCTTGGGCTGGCCGTGTTATTCCAGTGGCTTCCGCTGTCGTTTGTGAAAAAAAGCTGCAATGAGCCGGTTCCGCAGGCTGACGCCGCTATTCGGTTTGTTATCCTGACGCCGTATATCACTGTTGACGCTTCGGAATAATCCTGAAACTCGGTGTACATTACCTGGTTTTGTGTTTCCGCCTTTGCGCCATTGCCGTCCTGTGAGGCTATATATGTCGGGTTATCCCATTGCTGTGTCTTTCCTGACATGGCCCCGGTTGCAGGCAGTATTTGGGTTATTATTACGGGTGTATCCGTGGGCAGTACCATAGGGACCTGCGTTATTGTCGGCGTACTTGAAGCCACCATTGTAATGTTTATGTAAACATGGCCCTGTAAATACGCGCCTTCAATTGCCGGGCAGTCAAAGTTAATATTGGTAATATTTGAGCCTGCTATGGAGACATTCACGGGGTTTGACGCGTAATAAGTCTGCTGGAAACCAAGTCCCTGAGCGTAAAGGACATATGAACCCGGCATCACTCCGCTGACTGTATAATTTCCATTGGCGTCGTATTGGGCTGTTGTATAGCTCGGATATCCGACAAAATAAACCGTGGCATTTGAGCTTGCGCCGGGTATCATGGGCGTGCCTGAGGCGTTTACCTTCCTTATCTGGCCGGAAATAGTGGAACCTGCCAGGGGTATTTCCTTGTTTGTTAGAAGGCTTGTCAGTCTTGTTGTTTTAGTGACTCCATCAAGCTCGTAAGCGGTTATGACGGTTATTTGTTTTGTGTTCATGTCAAGACCTGCGCCTATTTCTTCAAGAGTTTTTGGCACAATGTTGCCGCTGCCGTCTTCCACGGCATATTGCACATACTTGAATACAGAGACAATCTTATTGTTTATCGGAACATATTCAACAGGATATGGATTGCTTGGGCAGTTTGAAGGCAGAAGCTTGCTTAGAGGGTCAGGCAGACATGAGTCAGGCGTTACATTCAGGGAATTGAAGCCGTTTGATTTCAAGTAGTCCATATGCTCTGAAGCTATATTAATGGAATAAGTCTTAAACTGTGTGCTTATAATTCCTTTGTAAACAATTGAAATTACGTTCAATGACGCTAAAATTACAAGCGATACAAGAAAACTGGTAATCAGTGTTTCTATAAAAGTGAGACCTTTTTTTCCTCTGTCATTAAGCATTTTTTAACCATCCTTATTTATCTTCCTTCATATAAATAATACTTTTAAAACAGGGTTTTGTCAAGTTTTTTAGCAGGTTTTGAATTATGAGAAAATGTTTCCATTTACAGGAAGTTATTTTCCGGATTTTATTTTCAAAAGCCATATAATCAGCGATGTTATAACAATAAAAATTGAAATGTATTGCGCGCCTGAAAGGGCCCCTTGTGATTCATGGTGCCTGTAAAACTCAATGAAAAATCTGGCTGTTCCGTAAATAAATCCAAGTACTGTAATAAGTTCGCCTTTAAATAAGGGCTTTTTAAGTCTAAAAAGAAGGATGAAAAACAGTAAAAGCCAGACAAAAGCTTCATAAAACTGTACCGGGTGCAGGGCAACGCCTTCATATTTTTCATAGCCAAAAGAACCGTAAGGATAGTAAATGCCCATCCAGTTATCCGTGCCTGCCGGAACACCTATGCAACATCCGTTGAAAAGGCAGGCCAGCCTCGCGAAAAATCCGCCTATGGCGATTGAAACGCTGAAATAATCCGAAATTTCCCAGGGGTCAGCGTTGATTATTTTACCGATTATAAAGGATGAAAGCGTGGCTGTGATAAGCCCCCACCAGAGGGAAAAGACAGCGTAAAAACCTCCTGCTGTGCAAGACGGTATCCTGTCAATAAGCGAAGAAAAAAGGCCGCCGAAATATCCGCCCAAAAAGAACGGCAGGAATATGAGAAAAGCCATTAGAAAAGTTTTCTTTCTGTTTTCCGCGCTTAGGCGTGAAGTTGTAAAAAAAAGAGTCAGCATTCCGGCGAAAACGCCAAGCGCGTTAAAAAAAATATAGGACCTTAAGTCAAAACCGAAGAAATTCCCTATTATGGGATACAATGTCAGCCTCCTTCAAAATGAGTACGGGTTCACATACGCGAAAACAGCCGTAAACAGGAAAAAGAGCGTGAAAATAACAGGCTCGTTTAAGCGCTTTTTTGACATATAAACAAGCGCTGACGTGGCAAGGCCGAGAATAATGCCTGCTGCTGTTACAATCTCAGAGCCGGAAAATGCCGACACTGTCATATAGCCGCAGAAAGCCAGCAGGGCTGTTGCAGCCCTTCCGTTCGCGGGTCCAAGCAGGGTCATGAGAGTCTGTATGCCGTATTTTTTGTCTCCTTTGTAGTCGTTTACGTCCTTTGTGTTAAATGACATTGCGGTGCCGGCAAGGATTGAGGCCGCAAATAACCAAGGGAACCCTTCAAGCCCGCGGCTGCCTGAGCCGCAGGTATAGCCGAGCGCAAGAGCCAGGACTGTTGACGCGGCTATGACAATGATGTTCACAGGGAAGAACCTTTTGAGTCTTGCAGGCGGAGACGAGTATGCGAAACCCACGAGTATGACACAGGCGGTTACTGCTGCTACAGCGTATGATACCAGCGCAGCAAGGCATACAGACAGGCCAAACAGCGCGATGATAACAGGCAGGCAGACTTTTGACACGGAGACCGTCGAGTAGGAATTGTTTTTTTCATTGACAGCGTCTATGGCGCGGTCATGCAGGTTGTTCAATGCCATGCTTCCGGCAAAAAGCATGTTTATTAAAAGTATGGAGGCGGACAGATGCGCGGTGAAAGGACCTGATTGCAGCGGAACCTGCCTGTGCGCGATTGCAAAGCCCGCCAGTGTAATTGCAGTGTAATACAGGTGCCTGGAAGGCCTGCCGGATGAGGCCATTTTTGCGGCTATAGCAGGCTGTTTTATGACAGCTGCAGCCGCGGCAATTATAATAAAGAAGATGAACACGTAAATGTTGTAATAATGCATGTTTCCTCCGGTCTAATACGATTATACAGGGTTTGAGTTTGTGAGTAAAGAATGTTTTCAGGACATTAAAATTAAGAAAGGTTGTTGAAAAAGCGTATTTTTTTAAATTAAGCTGAATTTTTAAACCTGAAACATAACCTAACAAAATAATTGATTTTTAATATTATATAGATTATAATTATAAGCCGGGTTAAAAAAATTAAAAGGCAGGAAAATGAGAATAAAAAAGTGTTTCCTAATCTTGGCGCTTGTTGCGGCCGCTTTTTCGGCCGCTTTCGTCGAAGTTAACAGCGTAAGTATAACAAGCGTTGTACCGCCGAACCCGAATCCCGGAGACATGGTTGCTGTCACTTTTTCATATTGCGTAAACGCGTATGAAGAAAGCAGGTTTATGTTAGCTGTCTCAGACACCTCGGCTTTTCGGCCGAATAATACAGCCGGACAGGTCTTCAAGGTAAGCGAGCTCGGAGAAAATGTGACAAGCGCGTCGGTCAACGGCGGCTATAGTCTCGGCGATAACCAGAGCGCAGCTCACTGCGAGACAAGGACATTTAATGTGAACATTCCTTCTGACCTAGGAGAAGGGGGCACATTTTATATTATTGTCGGAGGAAGGGCATACTATACAGCGCCTGACCAGGTAGCGTCACAGAACTACGCTTCGTTTACCATTCCTTATCCGCCGGCAGGCGCGTCAATAACAAAAACAGCCGAGACTGCCGTAGTAAGGCCTGGAGATTATGTTCTTTACACGATAAATTACAATTTTGTAAACGCGAACAATTTCGTTATTACAGATTATGTGCCTTCAAACTGCACGCTTATCTCGCAGAGTATGGGAGGGACGAGCAGCGGCACGACTGCGGGTTCAGCGCTTACATGGGCGCTTGGCAATACGCTCGCGAGGAAAACCGGCAGTGTGTGGTTTATTGCCCAGGTTGACGCTTCCGCGCCTCCGTCAACGGTGATAAGCAATACGGCGCATTGGTCCCTTGACGAAGTTCCTGCCGGTGGCGACAGCAATACAGCGTCAATAACAACAGCCGGCCCGACAGTGCTTGTGAAATCGCAGCTGCCCGCGTCGCCCGCTACAGCCGCCATTGGCGACACAATAACGTATACGCTGGATTTCAATACAGGCGGCATGGGGTTTTATTCCTATGACACTTTTGATGACGCGGCTTCTATAAGCGGATTTACTGCGGTCGGCGGCGGGATTGGTTTCTCCTGGATGGCTGACGGCACAGGCGGAGGAGCGATATTCTCCGGAATACAAGGTGGCACGAATTATCCTCATTTTACAAGGAATACCCCTTCTGACTTCTGCTTCGGTGAAATAACAGGGGATGTCTGGATAGGCGACACTACAAACAAGGACGGCCTTATTGTGTTTAGGGACAACAGGATGACTGACCCGAACGGCAAGGCATACGGCCTCGGTATTTCATCCGACGCCACACCCGCAAATATGTACCTGCAGGAAGTGAACCCGCCTGAGATACTCGGCCCGCCGCCATACAGGGCGCTTGCCAATCCTTTTACCGCCATGTCAAATACATGGTATACGCTTAAGATTTTGGTAACTGACGCCGGGAACGGCGCTGTGCGTATTCGCGGAAAGGCTTGGGTTAGAGGGACTGCCGAGCCGGGCGTTTGGCATGTTGACTGGACTGATACTTCCGGTTCTGTGCCGCCATGCGGTTATGTGGGTTTCCAGGGACACCCGACAAACTCAAATATGTACGACAATCTTAAGGTGATAAAAAGCAACCCCACTTCGCCCGTTGTTTATGACACAATTCCTTCCATAATTACCTATGCAGGAGGAACAGCGGGAGATACCACGCACGGGCCCGCGACATTGTCGGGCGGAATGGTGAGATGGGAAATATTTACCCCGCTGACACCGCAAAATTACAGCCTGACTTGGTGGGGAACGGTCAATTTCTGCGGGGACGCTTACAATAAGTTCACGCTTAAGACAGATGAATCCGCGCCTGTTGATTCCAATTCAACCACTTTAAACGTGCCGGTGTGCCCGGAAAGCCCGACCATAACTCCGACACATACGGTCACTGCCACGAGTACCCAGACAGTTACAGTGACTTTTACGCCAACAGTTACGCCTACGCGTACTCCCGTGCTTTACCCGACCATAGTGCTGGCAAAGTCCGGCAGCCCGAATCCTGCTGACCCGGGAGGCACGGTAAATTATACGATAAATTACAGCAATACAGGGCCGGTCGCTGCGACTAACCTTAGCATCATAGACGCGCTCAGCACGAACCTTTCATACGTTCCTGGCTCAGCGAGCGCGCCGGGCAGCCACAGCGGACCTACGCCGGGAGGCCAGGTAAGCTGGGTCATTCCTTCAGTCGCGCCGGGCGGTTCAGGAAGCGTGACATTTTCCGCTATCGTTGCTTCAAACCTGATAAAAGGCACGCAGATATCAAACAGCGCCTCAGCCACCTGCTTTGAGTCTTCAACGCCTGTTGTGAGCAATAACCATTTGCTCAGCCTGAATATACCGGATCTTGTCCTGAAGCCCGTGACAAATTACCCGAATCCTGCGCAGGATAATACCGTTATAGTCTTTAACCTGACAGTGGCAGCGGAAGTAACGATAAAATTCTTCACGCTCTCCGGCGAGCCTGTGCTTACGATGGAAAAAGAGGATGTGAACGCGAATCTTGTCGGCCAGTCAGCCATAAGCAGGGGCGACAACCGCGTGCGCTGGAACTGCAAAAACAAACACAACCAGGACGTGGCCTCCGGTATTTATTTTTACAGGGTGGACGCCAAAAGCGCGGCCGGCGAGCACGCGT
Organism: uncultured Spirochaetia bacterium; assembly: GCA_964398505.1. Lineage (GTDB taxonomy): Bacteria > Oederibacteriota > PGYV01 > PGYV01 > CAYNMZ01 > CAYNMZ01. The sequence goes on along the minus strand of CAYNMZ010000008.1, from coordinate 12,327 downwards.
TTTACATAAGCAAGCTTGCGGTAATGCGTTAGATACGGATTTAATTATTAATTGACTTATGATAAGGCCGCAAAACCATAATTAATCATTATTAATGTTATAATTACTAATTGCTGACAAAGGTGCCCTTTGAAGGAAAAAACATGCCTTGCCCTCTACTCAGGAGGACTTGATTCCCTGCTGGCCGTCCGTGTCATGCTAAACCAGGGAGTTAACGTCATTGCCCTGAACTTTGACACAGGGTTTTTCTTCGGCGCGTACGACGAAATAAACGGCAGGAAAATCTACAAGGCGGCTTCGCCTTATGAAATTACGGTTGTTGACGTGTCCGCGGATTTCATTGAAATGATAAAAAATCCGGCTCACGGCTTCGGGAAGAACATGAACCCTTGCATAGACTGCAAGATAATGATGCTGAAGAAAGCGAAGGAACTCATGACCGAATACGACGCAGGTTATGTGATAACCGGCGAAGTTCTGGGCCAGCGGCCAATGACGCAAAACATAAGGGCAATGAAGCTTATTGAAAAGGAATCAGGGCTTGAAGGGTTTCTCCTGCGGCCGCTTTGCGCGAAAAACATGCCCGCCACTGAGCCTGAAAAGCTCGGCTGGGTGGACCGCGGCAAGCTGCTTGATTTGAAGGGCAGGGGAAGGACGCGCCAGCTGGAGCTGGCAAAGCTCTGGGGCATGGAGGAATTCGTGAAAACGCCCGCGGGCGGCTGCATACTGACTGATGAGAATTTCTCCAAAAAACTCAAGGATCATCTAATTTCAAATCTCAAATCTCAAATCTCAAGCGACGATATGAAGCTTCTCCGCCTGGGCAGGCATTTCAGGAAGGACGGCATAAAGTTCATAATCGGCAGGAATAAGGACGAAAACAAGGAACTTATGAAATACCGCGACAGGGGAGTTATCTTTGACACAAAGGACGCTCCCGGCCCCATAACTCTCGCGATTGGCGAAATAAGCCCGGGCTTAAAATCCTTTATAGCCGCCGTGACAGCAGGCTACAGCGACGCGAAGAACAGGCGCAGTACAGCCGTTGAGGTATCATCGGGCGATAAGCTGGAGACAGTAGAGGTTGAGCCCATAAAGCCCGCTGAGGCAGGGGTTTTTAGGGTAGGGTAGATATAAGGCCAATAAATAATTAATAATGAATAATTAATAATAAAGGTTCGTAGGGCTTTTTAAGGATAATTATTAATTATGGTATTGCGGTCTGCGGCCCTTAAATGAAATTCTACGGGCCTGCTGCCGCAAATTATAAAAAGTCCCACCAACCTTAATTATGCATTAATCATTATTCACTATTACTTAAGAAAGGATGTCTTAAAAAATGGTGGTTATAATTGACGGCTACAACCTTATGCCGAACATACCGGTAAAGGGAGACACGTTTGAGAAACAGCGGCTCGCGCTTATAGCTGAATTACAGGAATTCGTGGCCATAAACCCTTCAACCGTAATCCTGGTTTTTGACGGCCATAAAAACCCTTCCATGCACCGGGGCAATGAGACGCACGGCAAGATACGCGTCATATACTCGGCCAAGGACGAGACAGCCGACGACGTGATAGAGGATATGATAGCGAACAGGAAACTAAAGGCAAAGGAATACCTGATAGTCTCGTCCGACCGCAGGCTGCAGGATTACGCCGAAGAGCATGACATGAGGTGGATGAGCTCGCAGAAGTTCGCGGAATATTTTGAGTGAGGATTTAGCCGATAACCTGAAGAAATATATGCAAGAAATGAAAGGCAGGTCGGGACAATGGCAGGGCTCGCCCCAAACACGCGCGTGAAATGCTTTCGATGGCTAACACGTAAAGTCAGGGTTTGTGAGAAAAAGCAGAAATGAATATGTTGCCTGCGCATGCATTGCCGGGCCTGCGAACCAGTGAGATGAAGCGGATGAAGGGCCATCCGCATCTTGCATAAGCGTCTGTGTTTATATTGAGCCCATGTCCGCCCGCAAAAACCTTTTATCCTACGCGGCAATGGGCGGCATCAGAAAACATTACGCCATTAACCGCCTTTAACGCGGCATAAACGCGAAATCACTTTAGTGCCTGCATATCGTTTGATTTACGGCGCATCAGACGTATACATATCAATTAAACAGCGCGCCTGAGTCAATGAAATCACAGGTTAATTATACCCGTGGTTTATGAATGGCCGAAAAAACAAGCCGGCTTAAGAAAACTTTCAGCCGTTTTTACGTCTTGAGTAAACGCAGCCGCAGTAATCCTGCCTGTAAAGCCCGTGCTTTTTTGAAAGCTCAATGGACTTCTTGAACCCGTCCTTTTTCTTGAAATCAGTCTCGTAGTATTTCACCCCGTATTTTTTAGCTGCCACGTTGCCCAGCATGTTTATAAGTTTCGCGTCCTTGTGGGGCGATATGGTCAGGGTTGTGGCAAAGGACTCAATACCGAGTTCTAAAGCCTTTTGCGCGGTTCTCTCAAGCCGAATCTTAAAGCACTCGGCGCATCGCCTGCCGCGCTCCGGCTCGTCCTTCAGCGGTTCGCAAAGTGCGTACCAGGCTTTCACGTCATAAGGCACGTCCGTTATATTTATAATTCCGGTTAAAAGCGCGAGCTTTTCCATATCCGCGAACCTGGCCCTGTATTCTTCCTCGGGGTGTATGTTCGGATTGTAAAAAAAAGTCACGGGCTCATATCCGGCCTCACGAAGCGCGTTTATGGCATGAGTCGCGTCAGGCGCGCAGCAGACGTTTAATAAAATTTTAGCCATGGAATCCTTTCAAAAATTTATCCGTACAGCCAAAAAACAAATAACCGTATAGATAAAGAAGCCGGCATTTATAGCTATTTGGTTATATGTTTATCAGGATAATTAAGAGGGAGAGACGAGATTTAGGTTATCCGTTTCCGGTACCTTTCTTTGTCTCTCCCTTAGCCCGTTGTTTCACAAGGGCTCTAATTCATGTATAGCACAGGAAAGGCGGAAAATCAAGTTTTACGGCATAAGGAAAACTGCGATTTTAAAAATCTCATCTTGATAAAAAAAACGCTTTGTCTGATAATGTGAAAAAGGAGGTTCGGCTTGAAAAATTTTTCCTTCAATGAAGCATGCGGAGATTCTTGCGCCCGTTGCCGCGGAGGTTGGGCGACTGAGGACGGAAAAAAGCGTTCAAAATTTTATTGTCATTGCGGCCTGTGGTGATATAATGACGCTGAAAATAAAAATTAGGAGCGGAATTGGAAAAGAACGAAAAAACAGAAAAGGACAGGAACCAAAAAACTGAGGCCAAGGCCGAGCAGGGTTCGGTGGGAATTGTAAAGCCTCAGTTTTTCACTTTTGCCGGGCCTCCTGACGAGCTCGTGCTTGATTCGGGCGCGAAGCTGGGGCCTGTCACTATTTGCTACGAGACTTACGGGAAGCTGAACGAGAAAAAGACAAATGCCATACTGATATTGCACGCGTTATCCGGCGGGCCTCACGCTGCAGGATACAATTCGCCGGATGACAAGTCTCCCGGCTGGTGGGACCTGATGGTGGGGCCGGGCAAGCCGATGGACACGAACAAGTATTTCATAATCTGCTCAAACGTGATAGGCTCGTGCTACGGAAGCACAGGGCCGTCTTCCATAAATCCGAAAACCGGAAAGCCATACGGCCTGACTTTTCCTGTAGTCACAATACACGACATGGTACGCTGCCAGAAAAAACTCCTTGACCACCTTGGCATATCAAAGCTTGTGACAGTAATAGGCGGCTCAATGGGCGGAATGCAGGCCATTGACTGGTGCCTTCAGTTTCCTGACGTGCCGGAGAGCGCCATAGTAATTGCCTCATGCGCGGAACAGTCGGCGCAGGAAATAGCCTTTGACGCCGTTGGCAGGAACGCCATCACAGTCGACCCTGAATGGAACGGGGGGGACTATTACGGCAAGAACATAAAGCTGGCCGGCCTTGCTGTAGCGAGGATGGTGGGCCACATAACCTACCTCAGCGAGGAGGGCATGGACAAGAGGTTCGGCAGGAAACTGCAGTCAGGAAAGGCAACATACAGTTACAGCATTGTAAATAACGAAAAGGACCCTTCAATACCGGAACTTGAGCGCAGGTTTGACAGGGAATTCATGGTTGAGAGCTACCTGGCGCACCAGGGAAAGAAATTTACGGACAGGTTTGACGCAAACTCGTACCTTTACATAACAAAAGCCATGGATTACTTTGACGCGGCCGCGAAATACGGCGGCGGCTCGTTAAAGACGGCCATGAAACGTGTGCAGGCGGAAATGCTGGTTATTTCCTTCACTTCCGACTGGCTGTATTCGTCAGCGCAGTCAAAGGCAATAGTGGAAGCGATGCGGGTCAACAATAAGGACGTTTCATACATGGAAATAAAGTCCCAGCACGGCCATGACGCCTTCCTGCTTGACAAGAAGGGAATAAACGAGAACAGGTTTCTGGGGCAGGCGATAAAGAACTTTTTAAGTCACGCGAAGGTATAGGCGAAACCATAAAATAAGGAGCACCATGTACAGGGAAATTTACCTGAAGAACACGTACGAGGAGATAGTAAAAATAATAGAGGAAGGCGCGAGGGTGCTGGATTTAGGCTGCGGCGATGGCGAGCTTTTAAGCCTTCTTTACGAGCGCAGGAAAATATACGGCCTCGGCATAGACATATCAACCGAGGAGGTCCTAAAATGCATCAAAAAGGGCGTTTCCGTAATACAGGAAGATATAGATGAGGGCCTTGTGCGCTACAAGGACGAGTCCTATGACTATGTAATACTCTCTGAGACACTTCAGACAATAAAAAAACCGGATTTTGTGCTGAATCAGATGGTGAGGATAGGGAAAAAGGCAATAGTGACTTTCCCAAATTTTGCTTACTGGCGAAATAGGCTTATATTTGCCATAAAGGGCATTATGCCGAAAACGGATGTGCTGCCCTTTGAATGGTATAACACGCCCAACATACACCTGCTTACCATAAAGGATTTCAAGAATTTTTGCAAAGCCAATAATATGGAAATAATAAAAGAGTTTTATCTGACAGGCAGGGGCGCAAAAACACGGGTAATAGCCGGCCTTGAGAACCTTTTAAGCGAGCAGGCGCTTTTTATAATAAGGAAAAAGGAAGAGAAAAAGACATATATACGTTGAAATCAGGAATGGCCTGATAAAAAACGTCAAAAAAAGCCCGAAAAACAGCATTTTTTTGTTGACCTGCAGGTTTCCTTGTGCTATAAGTTATATCAATTCAAAAACGGCCAGACAGGGAAGGCAAAAAAACTAAGGAGGGAACATGAAAAAGGTTTTATTGATTGTCATGGTACTTGTTCTGGCTTTTTCAGCAGGCGCTTTTGCGGCCAAGAAAATGGTTGAAGTGGACGACGGCGCGCCGTCAGTAACCTATGAAAACGCGGTTTCCACGAACATCTGGCCCTGGCTCATCGGTTTTTACAATATCGGCTACGAGAGAATGATCGGAACCGCCATATCCATAAGGCCGCGCGCGTTTTATTTCGGGCTCATGGGCGCTGACGTTGACTTCAAGATTTTCGGGTTCGGAGCAGACCTTTTTTACCACCCCATGAACAACGGCATAGCGGGCTGGTTCGTCGGCCCCAGGTATGACGTATGGATGGCCACAGGCGGAAGCGTTACGGGCGCCATGCACTTTTTAGGCGTTATGGGCGGATACAAGTATGTGTTTGACGGAGGTTTCACCCTTGGCATATCGCTCGGCGTACAGATGAACATCATGAATTCCATAAACGATTCGAATATAGGCACATACAGCGGCACAATGCCGGCTTTTGACGCGGAAATGGGCTGGTCGTTCTAATCCCGTAAAGCGGACTTTGACCGCCACGGGATTTATAAAACGTACAATTAAAAAATCCTAAAAGGAGGATGTAAATGACAAAAGGCGAAATGTTAGCGGAAATCGCGGAGAAAGCGGCTCTGAGCAAGAAGCAGGTTAGCGCGGTGCTTGACGCGTACCTGGAAACCATCATCAAGACGCTCAAAAAGGACAAGAAAGTGAAACTCCCGGGACTTGGCATACTTGCTGTAAAACAGAGAAAGGCAAGGACCGGCAGGAACCCGATGACGGGCGCTACTATTCAGATACCCGCGAAAAAAGTCGTAAAGATGAGGATTGCTAAGGATTTAAAGGCAACAGTCCTTTAGAATACGCAGCCTTTTAATATAAAAGAGCCCGGCCCGCAAGGCCGGGCTTTTTTATTTAGTGTGACTTAGTGAGGTAGTTACGAGCTTATTCACACTTATACCCGAGCCATGATAATGAGGATAATGGCGAGAGGTATAAACCAATAAAACCGTTGAAAATTAAAAAAATGAAAATTTTAAGTTGATTTGTGCTTTTTGGGACAAATTTGGAATTTTGACGATTTCCATAAAATAAGCATTATGATTTTGCTTGACTAAAATATCCTGCTAAATTATTATTTAAAATATAGAGGGGAAATTCCTTTTTTCCCGACAAAACTAAAAAAATTACATATTTAGGGGTGTTCCATGAAAAAAATTGTTGTTTTTGCCGTTTTGGCGCTGTTATGCGCGCTGCCGGTAACAGCTTTTTTTGATGATTTGATAAAGGAAGCCGTAGGCGGGGCTGTAAACGAGGCAATAAAAGAAGGCGCTAAAAAAGCAAAGATTGAAGCTGTTAAGTCTATGGATGACGAACTTAGGGAAGTGCTTGAGCAAGTGCCTGTTGAAAAAAGCCCTGAGGAAATAGAGGGAAAATCAAGAAGATACTTGACAAGAAGCTGGGCGGAGATATCGCGAAAATTACCAGGACAATAGGGTCAAAGGACAGGGAATTCAGGAAAGAAGGGGAAGAAAATGAAAACCGCCTTTCGTGGCAGGTGAGTAATTATAAATATACAATCATGGGCGCGGGAAATGAATGCGCCTATAAAGACGCGGATTGCTGGCTGGAATGCGTGAAGGGCAGCAGGCAATACGGCGATATATGCAACGCTTTTGTGGGGGTTTTTGACTGGTCGCCATTTGCCGCTCGTCCTTATACGGTTGTCATTTTATCCCCGGAAACGGGTAACACTCTTACTGCGTCGGTTTACCAGGAAGCTATAGACGCGCTAAAGGAGATATTCCCTGAACTTAAGAAAATACCAAAGAGCGTATGGCTCGTTCAATAGTTTAAATTTAAAAAGGAGGAAACAATGAAAAAATTGTTTTTGGCGTTTTTTGCAATGTGTGTTTTTTCGGTTGTATGCCTTGGTTCGGCGGCCGGCGTAGAGGCGACAGGCGGGTTTCCGGCGGTAATATCGGACAATGACCGTGTTTTATGGGAATATCCGGGATTGGCCTCAACATATGAAAACTGCGTTGTCACGGAGTCAAAGGAAGGCGTCTACCGCGCTTATTCAGTATTTAATGCGGGTGACAATTATTTTGTCGTGGATTTTGCGCCGCTTTTCAGCCTGCCGAGAAATTCGGGTACATTCCTGCGTTTTGAGGATTACCTGGCCGGGGACAAGGAATTCCTAAGGGAGCCTGACGCGGGCTTTGGATTGATTTACGCAAGAATTATCAATGGCAATTCCTACGGCGCGGGCATCAGTTTTGGCGCCAATAATGACGAATACATAATAGAAGACGCTTCTAACACCATAACAGGCATAAAAAGGAGCATAGGGCATTGGAATTTCAGGGCATTATTGAGTCTCAGCGACCCGGAAAAAAATTTTGACTTGACAATCGGCGCGGCGCTTCCGCGGTATTACGCGGAGGAAACGGCCTATTTGTTGCCTGACGTGAACAGTATAGCGGCGAGCCAAAAGGAAACTTTTGACGCGCTGGATGTGTTCCTTAAATTGAGGAAAGAAATCGGGGACCTGTATTTCAATGTCGATTTTAAAATAACTAGCACGCACGGGACTAACAGGGTCACGGCCTATGACGGAGGCTGGCCGACGGAAATTGTGAAAGATGAGTTATTTTACGATATTTCAATCAAAGGCGACGTATTGGCGGGAAAAATTGTAAAAATTAATGACAGATTAAACTGCGGCGGCGTCTTAGGTTTTGGGTTTGAAACACAGGATAAGCCGGCTGTTGACGATGAAATTCTTGATCCTGAGGAAAAAACCGCTTTCCGCTATCAGCGGGCGGAGCGCGGCATGCTTTATGTTCCTGTTTACATTTGCGCGGAATACAGGATAAACGACAATGTGAAAATTTCCGCGGGCGCGGGCAGGAATATTTTCGCGATCCTTTATAATAACAGGGACAGCATGGAATCGGTTGACGGATATGAGACAAACAGGAGTTCATGGCAGTCATTCATAAGCGGCTATGGCGGCATAAGCCTTGGAACAGGGCTCAGCCTTAAGGCCGGGAACCTGGAGATAGAACTGGCGCTTAACGCCGATGCCCTGCGGGACGGGCCTGAATTCATATCCGGCAAGCCGGGAAACCTCGCCTCAAACCTGGCTGTCTCATTTACATGGTGACCGGCAATGATTCCACGACTTGCTTGTTTTCATGGACGTGTAGTATGATCGTGACGATGTTGTAGCGTTCTGGATATGTGTTTGAGTACTTTTACGACAAGACGCTTGCCGCGAGGATAGGTTACAAGATACCTTTCGCGGAAAACAATATAGAAGGCTTCAAGGGCTTCACTGCCGGTATTGGCATACGCTACGGTGACATCAGCTTTGACTACGCCCTCATGCCTTACGGAGACCTGGGTTTCACGCAGAAGGGAACCCTGAGCTACGCTTTTGGCTCTTCCAACAAACAGGTTGAACCCAGGGCCGGCGAATTAAAGGCGCTTGAGTCGGCTGAAAACGACATGGCTGAACCCGAAGCCGGGACAGGCAAGAAAGCTGTTGAAAAAAAGCCGGCGGCAAAAAAGCCTGAAACCGGAAAAGCGGCCGCTAAAAAGCCCGCGGCTGTGAAGGCGCAGAAAAACAATGCCATGTATGACGAGGCGCTCGCGCTTGAAAAACAGGGTGAGATTGACAAGGCTGTCGCCAAGTACAGGCAGGCCCTTACGGCTGACGCGAAGATAGCGGCAGCGTGGAAAAGGCTCGGCGGCCTGTATTTGCAGAAGAACGACAAGGCTGAGGCGATAAAGTGTTATGACGAGTACTTAAGGCTCAACCCAAATGACAAGGAAATGGCTGACTGGCTGAAAGCGTACAAGAAAGCAAAATAAGAAGTTTTTATCATATAAGGCCGGGCGATAAGCCCGGCTTTTTTTATTTAGGGCTCGTGGCACAGGGATTTTGCAAGAAGGAAAAACTCACTGCCCGAAAGTGAACCTGTCAACAGGTATCAGCTCATCCCCGCCGACAGGCTGTGACCAGCGCAGCTCAAGGGCTGCGAAAGTTTTTTCCTGTGAGTAAATCACCCTTATGTCATGATAGCCGGGGTTTAAGACAGCGTTTCCCTGCCTGCTCAAGGGCTGCCTTGGCGAGCCTTCGTTTAAGACAACAACCTTGTTGTCTATGAAAAGCGCTGACTTGCCCCTTGACTTTAACAGGAAAGAATGTTTGCCCCTGGCAGTCACCAGCAGTTTGCCTGTCCATTCATATGAAAGGTCCCCGTAATCAGGGTCAAGAAGGACCACGGGAACCCTGCCTACGGACGAGGGTTCACCCGCAAATTTCGCGTTCTGCCAGCGCTTGAAAACAAGGCCGTGCCTGTCAAAGCCTTGTGCGGGATTCTCCTTCATGTGCCAGCCGAAGACGACATAAGCGTAATACAGCATCCAGCTCGGAGCGTATTTGTTGTAAAAGGGCAAAAGCTCGCCCTTCGGGTACATTCTCTTTAATACGGCGTCAATCAGCGGCAGGTAATGAGGCGTAAGCATGTAAACAAGGTTTCCGTCATAATCCTTCATCGGCAATGATTTGTCCATGGCAAATGGCGTGAACCGCTGGGAATTGTCGCCGTAGGCAGCGAGCGAAAAAACACGTTTTTTGTACTGCTCCACGTGCGCCACAGCTTTCCATGACGGCCCTTTTTCCCTGACGAACATGCCCGCTGTCCATGCGTCAGCCGCGAATTCGTGCCAGCAGTAAGGGTTTTTTGCCTGCGTATTAAAATAAAGCCCGTAGTTTTCAACCGCGGAAACAGCGGGCATCAGGCACAAGGCCGCGGCAAGGCCGGCTTTCGCGTATCGCGGCAGTGAAACGGCGAAAGAGGCAAGGGTGACGAAAGAGAGCCCGCAGAAATAAATAACCGCGGGGACAAGGAAGAAAAGGCGCAGGCTTTGCGGCGCTTCTATGGTTATGAACCCGGGGATTATGAAAAGGCAGAAAAGCGAGAGGAAAAAAACATTTTTCGGCTCCTTAAACCTAAGGAGGGCCATTAGCAGGCCGGCCATAAAAAAAGCGCCTGTGACAAAGTCCAGCACCGGCTTGCCCGGGATATTGTGCTTGGGGTTTTTATCGCCCAGATACTGGAACATTAGCAGGGTTTTCCGAAAGTTCTCAATTATCAGCCTGCCTGTATCCGTTTCAGCGGGCAGGTTGTGGTATATCCTGGTGCCTTCAACGGCTTCTTTCGTGAATATGCTGACCTCTGACTGGCGCTGGAAAAATACCGAGGGTTTTTGCAGGGCAAAGGCGATAACGGGCAGGGCTGTTATAATTGACAGCAGTAGCGCCGCGGTGATTTTCACCGCGTTTTTATTTATAAAAGCGCGGGAAAGGGCCAGGCAAACAAGGAAAAGCGCCGTGAGCCATACGGGTATAAGCCTCGCGCTCTGGTATGTATGCTGGGACAGGCCGAGCAAAAAGCCTGACAGGAGGAAGGAGGAAAGCTTATTGTCCTGCCATGCCTTCCACAAGAAATACAGGAGCAGTATAAAGACAAGAAGGGCGAAAGAGGCGTGGTAGCCGATACGGCTGAAATTCACGTGCCAGCGCAGGAAAGCGAGGACAAAGCCGCCAAAAAGCGCGGCGTTAACGCCGAGGGTCCTGCGCAGCAAAAAATAAAGCGCGGGAACGGACAGGAAGCCGAAAAAGGCGGCCATACAGCGAAGCTGGACGCAGTCTGCGCCGGCTATTTTGAAGAAAGAAGAAACAGGGTATAGGAAAAGAGCGGCATTGTGCGTGGAAAAGCCTATGTAAACCGGCAGGCTGCCGCGAGTTATATCCATGGCGTCAAATACGTTTTGCGCCTCGTCAGCGGAACAGCCTGAAGGGACCGTGCTTATGGAATAAAAACGCATGAAAACGGCGCAACATAGCATGAGAGCGAAAAGCGCCTTTTCCGCGCGCGGGCCAAATTGCACGGCTGTGAGGCCGGCGTCGCGGCGCAGGATGAAAGCAGCTGCAGCTGCCAAAGCCAGGAAAATGACGGCAATCACCGGCTTTCCCGCGAAGTAAAAGAAATATTGGGCCATAAACACAGGCGCGAAAACAGGCAAAATGCCGTATTTGCCGGGCGCGAGATTTTTTTTCAGGGCCATGAAACGCTCCTTGTCCTTATTATGCCTTACATTATAGCCGAGCATGAATCTCGTGTAAACAGTGGATAATAAGGCGTTTTTAATAGGCATAGTGATGTGGCGGTATTTAGGGGCGGTATTTGAGATTGATTATTAAGGCATATTGGTTTAAAATCATGTCATGGACAAAAACAGCCGTAAAAACAGGGGAGTCATCAGGTTTGCAGCGGTTTTAGGGCTCATATTAAAGCTCTGCGGGGCCGCAATACTGAACGCGGGCGCTATAAAGGACGACCTTGCGAGGCACCCGGGAGTAAGGGCCGCGGGCATGGCGGGCGCATTTACCGCGATAGCCGACGATTATTCGGCTTTTTTCTATAATCCCGCGGGGCTTGCGAATATTGACAAGTGGTCAGCTTCACTGATTTTTGACTCCGCCCTTGGCGGCAAGCAGTATGATTTCGGGCTTAACTTCATATACCCTTTTTTCAGCGACATGACCGCCGGACTCTCATACATACACACCTCTTACTCTGACTCAAAATTTTCCAACGACTTCCTTTACCTTTCATACGCCTTGTCCCTGCGCGACGACAGGTCAGTGACTTTCGGCGCGAATTTCAAGCTTCTTAATACAGGTTCCGGCGAGCTGGGCGTCAACGGCTTCGGCACCTCCATTGACGCGGGCTTCATGATAAGGCCGGATTTCCTCGAGAAAAAAATGCGGTTCGGCCTGTTTGCCCAGGACCTGGACGCTGTGATTGAGTGGAACAACGGCGTAAAGGAGAGGGTGCCGGTTTTTTACAAGATGGCGGCCTCGTACAGGATAGAGCCTGATTCTGTGGCGGGCCTTGACATAGGCTTCCTTGATTACGGCCATATGCGCGACCCGC
>CAYNMZ010000007.1:13582-33657 GCA_964398505.1 uncultured Spirochaetia bacterium | reverse complement strand
CCGTTGTCCAGCTTTATCAGCAGCCTGTAAAAATTGTCCCTTATCTGCCTTAAAAATTTCATCCCGTCTCCCGTATTGTCTCTTTAATTATTAATTGCTGATTATTAAATAATAATTACTTCCCCGGCCTCACCTCACCATGAAGAAAACTATTCCCTTATAAGCCGCTATGGTGAAAATTATTGTGGCCGGAAGGGTTATGAACCAGGAAGACACTATTTCGCGTATGACGCGCAGGTCCAGCGCCCCCATGCCGCGCGCGAAACCGACGCCTATGACCGCGCCGACAATTGTATGCGTCGTGGAAATCGGAAGGCCCATCTTTGAGCATACAAGCACAGTTGTCGCAGTCGCGAACTCTGCCGAAAACCCGCGCGAAGGCACAATCTCTGTTATCTTTTTGCCTATGGTTTCTATGACTTTCCTTCCGAGTAAAATAAGGCCTATCACAATACCGCCCCCGCCCAGGGCAAGCAGCCAGGCCGGTATAGGGACTTTCATGGACACTTCGCCCGTCTTTGCCACTGCCAGAACAGCGGCCAGGGGTCCTATGGCGTTGGCCACGTCATTGGCGCCGTGCGCGAACGCTATATAACAGGCTGTTATAATCTGCATGTATTTGAATATGTTCTCCACCCTCTGGTAATTTATGTTGGTCTTTTCATCCACAACATTGCCGTAATAATGCTTTATAAGTATGGCTGTCAAAAGAGCCGCTAAAAGGCCAATGCCTGCCGCAATAAGCAATGACATATGAGCGGAAAGGTCAAGGTTAAGGTTTTTCAAGCCCTTATAGAACATTGACAGCGCCACTATAAAAACCACGCTGAAAACAAGATACGGAGCGGCCGCTTTTGTCCTCTTAAATGGCTCATTGGCCTCAAGAATGTACGAACGCAAGAAAGTAAAGATAAAAAATGCGGCCACACCGCCTGCCAGCGGCGATACAAGCCAGCTTGACACTATGCTTATTATTTTCGTCCAATTGACCACATGAAATCCCCTGGCCACTATTCCGAACCCCACGACAGCGCCGACTATGGAATGCGTGGTTGAGACCGGCCAGCCGAATTGAGTGGCTATCCTGAGCCACACGGCTGTACCGACGAGCGCGGCTGTCATGCCGTATATGACAGCGTTCGGGTCGCCTTCAAAATATTTCATATCCAGCATGCCGCTCCTGACCGTCTCTGTCACGTGCGCGCCCACAAAGAAAGCGCCGCAGAACTCAAAGACAGCTGCCACAATCACCGCCTGCTTGTACGTCAGGGCTTTTGACGCCACCACTATGCCCATGGCGTTTGACACGTCATTGCCGCCTATGTTTACGGCAGCGTAAAACGCCACGGCCGTAGCGAATAGGACAAGAAGCTGGATTTCACTCATAAAGGCGCCTTACCTTTTGACCAGCATTGTGCGTATCATATCAGCCGCTGTCTCGGCGCTGTTGGCTATTTTTCCCAGCCTTACTATTATCTTGTCAAGCAGGAGTATGGTGACAGGGCTTATCTTGTCCTCAAACTCAAAAACCTTTATTGAAAGGTTCATCTGCGCCTTGTCAGCGCGCCACTCTGCCTCGCAAACCTTTTCTATCCACTCGGACACCATGGACGCCTCAAACCCGCCGAACCCTGTCTCCGCAAGGTCATTTATCTCTCCCGAAACTTCAAAGGCCTTGTTGCACGTCTCTATTACGCGGTCAAACAATACGGCGAAGTTTTCCTTCAGCCCGTCATGCACGGTCGTTTTCCTCATGCTGATAAGGACCGCCACATCCTCTATAGAGTCCGCAATAGCGTCCTGGGCGTTTAAAAAGTTGAATATGTCCCCCCTGTCAACGGGCAAAAAGTATGATTTCGGAAGCTGGTTCCTGATTTCCTGCTTTACAAGGTCAGCCTTGTGTTCAAGCTTGCATATGGCCTCAAACACTGACTTTATTTTTTCGTGGTCGCCGGCCAGAAAGGCGTCCTTTAGCAGGGGAAGCTGGTCCACGCAGTCCTTTACCTTTATCATATGCTCGTGAAGCGGCTTGAAAGGCGATTTGCCGAAAAGTTCCTGTATTTTGAACATACCTTAACCTCCTGTATGCTTGAATGGATTGTTAATTTTTGATTAATGCTATTATCAGGCAAAAAAAATATTTGTCAAGGAATATCGTGAGGTGTGGGCGCAGGAAGCGCGCCTTCAGGACGGCAATCTTTACGGCAACAGGGTTTTAAGCCTTCCGGTTTAACGGCCGTGAGATTCCGCAAACTTTATTACAGCGGCCTTTATTTCATCCCTTACCGCAGCTATCTGCCCCATTATCTCGTCTTTTGCGCCCTCAAATTTTGAAGGATCCTTAAAACCCCAGTGCAGGCGTTCTGTAACCCCGAGGAATACGGGGCAGCGCTCAGCGGCTTCCCTGTCGCATACGGTTATTACGTAATTGAAGGTTTTGCCCTGCTTATAGAAGTCAAAAACCGACTTGGTCGTGTTCTTTGATATGTCTATCCCGTCCTGTTTCATGGACTCAACCACAAGCGGGTTTAAGATACCCGGTTCTATGCCAGCGCTCATCGCCTCAAACCTGTCTCCGGCCAGCGTGTTAAGGTAGGCCTCGGCCATCTGGCTCCTGGCTGAATTATGTATGCATACAAACAAAACACGGCTTTTGCCCACTTCAGAACGTTTCCCGCTCATTGCGTGCGGCCCTTATTTTCCAGACCCCTTAATGAACCACTGCTATCTTTTCACTGGCTGTATAAAAATCGGTCTTAACGGCGACAAGATACATGCCGCTTACGACTTTCTTGCCGTCTTCATTCGTGCCGTCCCATATAACTTCAACCTGCGTAGCGGATGTCACGGGCCTGTTGAACAGTGTCTTTATCAGGACGCCGTTCTTGTTGTATATCCTGACCAGCGCGTTCGTGGGGCCGTAAACGTTGAACACGACCCTCGCGCGCTCGTCTTTTTCCGGGTTTATCACGTTCTTGAACATTATTATGTCTTTCCCGGATATTGTTTCCTTTGAATATTCGCCGCTGCTTACACCTGCCTGGCCGCAAAAATCCGTACCCGACACCACAACCCGGTCTATATCGCCCCAGCCCGTCTGCTTTAAATAAAGGTGCCTAAAGCGCGTGTCCGTAGTGTCGCCTACAACCGGCACTGCCACTGCGCTTATCACGGGCTTATTATCCGTATTGCCGTGCGGGTATATTGTCAGCGAAGGCGCTGAAACAAGCGGAACCGAGCTTGTAATTTCCATGACCACATAGTCAAGGTTCTCCGGGTTATAGACAAGATGAACCGTGAACTGCGGCGTGCCCGCAGGGCACGGCATTGTTGCCGTAACAGTCGGCGTTATCGTATTGAAAATCCACGGCGTGCTTGTGAGCGTGCATGTAGGCGTGAACGTCTGCGTAACGGTCACGGTTCTCGTAACCGTCGCCGTCGGCTGCCACGTACGCGTGAAAGTGGGGGTTCCCGCAGGTATGGAGCACGGCTCAACTCCCGTAAGCGGGTCATACACTCCCGGCGCTGTCTGCTCGGTCACAAGGACGCCGTTCTCGTACAGGCATACATACGGCCTGTCTATCGTGCCGCTTGTCGCGAGCCTTGAATAGTCGTCGCACTCCGGGTCAAACGGCACTGTCCCAGCCACCCTCAGCGAAACATTTATCAGTTCCCCGGGCGCGATGACATCCGACGCGAACGATATTTCCATATACTTGTTGGCTTTCCTGTCCGCGGCGTCAACACAGTCCGGTATGGCAACAACACTATGCGTCCACGTAAGAGTCCTGTTCGCGGGCTGTATGGTGCAGGCCACAAGGTCAGCCGAAGGTGTGACAGAACTGTTGAACCACACCCTGAACTTCAGCGTATCAGTTGATACCGGCCCTGAACCGTTGTTTGTTATTCTCACAATATAATAGGGCAGGTCGCTCAGGCACGGGTCATTCACCTCGCCCGATGTCAGGTTCAATACGCTTCCGCCGCAGCACGCTGTCGGCGTGCGCGTCGCTGTGCCGATTATGTACGGCGTAAAGGTCGGCGTTTCCGTGCGTGTACGCGTCACCGTGACTGTCCTCGTTGCCGTAGCAGTAAGCGTGCGCGTCGGTGTTGCAGTAAAAACAAGCGGCGTTGGCGTCCTTGTTACCGTGCCTGTGGCCGTTGCCGCCCAGAAACTCACGCAGCTGGTCCTGCCCAGGCTGTCAATCACACAGTTGTTCCTCATCATGCCAGAGCTTATGCTGCCCGGCCTGCTGATAAGGCAGTTTATGGTGCCTGACGCGCCGTCAGGGACTGTGCCCAGGTTCCATGTCACGAAAGTCACGTTTGAGTAACTGCCTGTGCCGGGCTCAACCAGAACAGGGGCTATCGACGCTCCAAGAAAATCCGAATACGTCGGCAGGGTGTCAAGTATCACATAATTACCTATATCGCTTCCGGTATTGTTGCTGTAAGCGATATTGAATGTAATTACCGGTCCGTCCACAAAAATCCCGCCCTCAATTGACTTCTGCAGGCCGATGACCTGTGTCGGGGACGGCGTCGGGGTTGAAGTGACGGTATTTGTCACTGTCAGCGTAGGCGTAACAGTCCTTGTATTCGTGGGAGTTGTCATGGCCGTGGGCGTTATACACAGGATGTCAGCAGTCACCCAGTTGGAATATGCCGTAGCTCCGTTGCTTATCAAAGCCCTGTTTGATATTTCCCCGCACGTCTGCACAAACCCCCACCATGTCAAGGACCCCGAGGCAAAAGCCGATGAGGCCATGTCCCATCTTACAGGATTTGTTGAAGCAGGAGAGCCGTATGCTCCCATGTACATGATACCCGCGGGAATGTCATCCTGCACATAAAGCGCGCCTGTCGCCACCCTCGGCGCATACACGGTAAAATTGTCGTATGAGTTCTGGACATCGTCATAATCACCCGAATTAATGTTTACACCCGGTCTCCAGTCAGTGTATGCCCCTCCACCGTCGCAGCGCCAGTCTGTAGCGCTAAGCGACGTGTCCTGGTAATCAATGTCCCACGCAACCGGCTCAGGTCCTCCCCTCTCCCATATTTTAGCCTGTATTCTCTGGCCGCCCGTTATTGTCGTGACATTTATCCTCACCCTGTACCATTTTCCAATAACTGGCTGGCCTATCTGAGGCAATGCTCCCGCAGGATAACTGCAACCTCCGCCGCACTTTTGCAGCATCAGGTATCCTGGCGAAGGCGCGTTATCAGCTGAAATCACCAGGCCATAACTGCGGCCTGACGTACCCTGAATTCCGTTACTTCTTATTATAATCTGCGAGTCAGCGCCCGGGAATATTGTTGACGGTTCTGTCTTAAAATCAGCGACTATCATGCCCTCGCAAAACTG
The DNA here is from genome assembly GCA_964398505.1 of uncultured Spirochaetia bacterium. Classification (GTDB taxonomy): domain Bacteria; phylum Oederibacteriota; class PGYV01; order PGYV01; family CAYNMZ01; genus CAYNMZ01. Next base: position 28,289 of record CAYNMZ010000007.1, on the reverse strand, counting down.
GTCGGAATTATTTAGGTCATCACCGTCCTCAAGCAGCAGTCCCGGATACTGCGTTGAGCTTCCGGTAATATATTTTGAGCCCGTAAGGCACGGGTCCTTTACAGTCCATGTTCCGTGCATACCTGATTCGGCAACTGATTTCCATCCCGGAGGCGCGCTGCCGCCCGAATAGACTCCTGACGCGTTATCAAAAGTCTCAAATGCCACCAGGCTGTATCCGTTTGCCTCATATGAAAGATAATACGTGATATTGTTTCCCTGCATAAGCTGGTCCTTAGACTGTGTCTTGCTTAATTTTACCTGCGCCGCATTGTACGCATTGGATACAGAACTGGTCTGCGGGTTCGAGCCGGCCCAGCTTCCTGTTGCCGTTGACGTGTAACCGCCTGTCGCGCCGCCGTTCCATTGAAGCAGCATCCACGTGGTGCCGGACCTTGAACCTAACTGGCCCGCCATGCTCGCGAAATTGTAGGTTATGGAAGATGATGAAACTGTGACCGACCCTCCTGTTATTGAAACGGGCCCGTAAGAAACAAGCGTGAAATAATTCGGTATCTCATCCACTATCCTGAAACCCGAGCCGTTCTGGTATTCATAATCAACCTTGTATAGCAGTTTGTCCCCGGGATTGACCACAACGCCTTCAGCGCTTTTGTGTATCTGAAAGCCCTGTGGCGGTATAATCTGCGCCCATCCCGAAGACACATAATACTGGCATGCCGGAAGTCCAACCCAGTCGCTCTTGGCAAAATACGAATCTTTCATGCCCACATGCAGGTAAAGCTGCGGCGGCGTGTCACAATCGCCGAAATAAGTGTAATCCGGGATGTTAACCGCGTAATAACGTGTTATGGTCCTTGAGTCCGTGCTGCCTCCGCAGTCGACGCAGTCATTTGCCGCGCCGGCATCCGCTGACGCGAACAAATATCCGATGTCCAGGCCGAAAGGATTGGGATCCATTTTATGGACGTTAATTCCCGCTGATGACACAACAAAAACCTGTCCAATTGAAGATACGGTTTTTCTTAGCGCAGAATCGCTTACGGCAATGTCAATATAAGCGCTGGCATATTTGTCAACGCAGGCCGTCACGCTGATCAGGACCAGATCCCCGTAAGAAGGGTTTGCCTTGTCCATTGTAACCGAAATTATCCTGGGCGCGCCCGCGAAAACCGCAACCGGAAGCAGTATTGCAGTCAAAACAGCCGTTAAAAGTGTTTTTCTCATTTTCATCTCCTTATTATTTCCCTCGCATTTCTATGACAGAAAAGCCCGTTATAAAGTTCCATAAATCTCCGGCCTTACAGCTCCAGGTCCACCGTAATCCTGTGCGCCGTTCCCAGGCAGTCAAAAGGCTGGAAAGCGTAGGAAAACCTCAGTTTTTCAAGCAAAACACCTAGCCCCATGGAAAGGCCCGCGGCATCGTGCCTTAGGCCGTAGCCCAGCCTTATCGCTATAATTTCATACAGTTCAGCCTCTGCGCCGAGCTCAAGGGTCGGAAGCTCGTCCTTTACTATCAGCCTGTTGACATCCACGGCAAAAAGCAGGTTGCCGACACCGGCAATGTCAAACTTCGCGCTTAAGCCCGCCTTTACGTTCGCGGGCAAAGGGTCGCTGACCTCTATATATGCCGTCTGGCTGCCTATGTTTTGTACCGCGATGCCGGCCCGTGTGTACGGATCCTTGCCGAGAATGAAAAAGGCGCCCGCGTCAACGGCGAAGCCTAACTTGTCGTACACGTAAAGCTTGCTGTAAAACCCCTTCAGGTTCGCGCCGACAGCGAGCGAAGGCTCGGGAAAATAGGCGTATGAGAGGGCAAGGACAGTGTCAAAACTCGCCACATCCCCAAGTATATCGCCGAACTCTCCGTACTCCTTGAAAGAGGAGACAAAACTGCACAGGACAGACATGGCCGCAGTGCCCTGAAGCGCGGGGAAAGAGGCTGACACATACTCTGTATTGGTGTCGGCAAAGGATGAAAAATGAGTAAGCGAGACGTTTGTTTTCTTTAACTGGGCCAAACCGGCGGGATTGTAAATGACCGCGTTAAGTCGCGACGCCGCAAAAGGCGTTGCCTATGCCGGCTGTGCGCGCCGAAGGCTCTATTCGCAGGGAATCAGCGTCCACCCTTCCCGCGGCGGAAGCAAGAAAAGGAAATAATAAAATAATCGGTATGATTGCGGTAAACTTTATCCCTCGCATTCCCTCTCCCTGTATTTTGAAGTCCGGAGTCCGGACTGTATTACTTCACAACGACCGCCTTTATCCTCTGCTCTGTCAGGCAGGTTTTAACATGCGCTATATAAACCCCGTCCCCGACTATTGTACCATTGTCATCCTCGCCGCGCCATTTTTCCTCGTATATGCCGCGGCTCCTGCTGCCGTTGTAAAGCGTCCTTACAGGCTCGCCTTTCCTGTTGTAAACCCTTACAATAACATCGCAATTTTCCTCTACCTTGTATATCAGGCTCATAGCCTCTCCCATGAGCGGCCTTATAACATTGTTTTTTATCACGAGGTCCTTGTGCGCCTCAAACGGCGTTTTTTCAATCGAAGCCAAGCCTATTTTTGATTCCTCTTTTGGCGCAATGAATTCCTTTTCCGCGCCTTTTGAGGAAAGGAGCACGGGCATATTGCCGGGTTTTACATCGCTGCCTGTTTCCGGCACAGCGGTTTCAGGCGCAGCCGCGATCTTTTCCTCCTGCGCGTCAGCCTGCTTTGGCTCAGGAACCGCGCTGTCACGGACAGGCTGTTTGAGTGTTTTCTCCGCTGTATCAACTGTTCCGGTCAGGCTTTTCACTGCCGCCGTTTCTTTGGAAGGCTGCTTTATGTTTAAAATGGCCGAAAGCCCGATAACGGCCAGCACAGCGGCCATCGCGGCCGCAAGCACAGGAACAGTCCTGAAAAAACCCGCGAACAATGAAGGCGCGGGCTCGCCGATCTTCTCCCACACTGCCCTGTTAAAACCCGCGGGAACAGGCGTATTTTTCACGCGGAGCGCTGCCCTTATCTCCTTGGCAGCCGCGTATTCAGCGGAGCATTTCTTGCAAGACCTTATGTGGCTGAGGGCCTTTTCTCCCGGCTCAAGCCCTTCAAAAACCGCCTCTATCGCCTTTTTCGCCTCATTGCATCTCATTTTTTCCACCCATTTTCCTCAACAGCTTTTCCTTGAGTTTTTCCCTCGCCCTTGACAGCCTTGACTTCACGCTGCCGAGCGGTATTTTCATTATCGCGCTTATTTCCTCGTATTCAAGCTCCTGCATGTCCCGCAGTATGATTACCGTCCTGTCCTCGTCGCTGAAGGATTCAAGGGCCGACATCACAAGGCGCCTGGCCTCAGACGCCTCATACTCCTCATCCTGCTTTCTTGCAGTATCCGGCATGTCAAAACCGTATCTGCCGTCCTCCTCATCGCCGTGGATGGAAGCTGTGTCAAAGTATTTCCTGCGCTTTAAAGCGTCCAGCCTGTTTATCCACAGGTTCACGCATATCCTGTAAAGCCAGGTGGAGAACTTTGACCTCATTTCAAAGCCTTTTATGGCGTTATAGGCCGCGCAAAACACCTCCTGCGCCATATCGCAGGCTTCCTCGTCATTCCTCATGTACCTTCTGCATATGTTAATGACCTGCTGCCTTGACAGGGTTATTATCCTGTCAAAAGCCGACTTGTCGCCTTTTTGGGCCTTTTCAACTGTCTTAATGTCTATGTCAACCATTCATCCCTCTTGCTTTTGTAAGACAGGCTCCGGCCTGTTTTTGTTCCATAATTTTTAAACCCCTGAAGCATTATTGTAATGAAGATATGCGCATTTGGCAAGGATCTGAAAAAGTATTAATTGCCTGAAAAGAATCCTGCTTTGCGTTTCAAACAGCTTTTTTGTGATATTTGATTGCCGTTTCAAGAACAAGCTTCTGAATTAAAAGGCGCAAAGAACATTTTGCCGGAATGATATTACTGCCCAGAATAATAAGTCAATACTTACGCCACGGTTTGACCTGCCTCATTTGTCACTATATGGTCTTTATGCCCTGAACGGCTTTATTTTAAGTTCCTTTATCTCCCTGAAATCCTTAACATTCCCTGCGCAGAGTTCCATGCCTTTTTCAGCGGCAGTTGCCGCGATCAACGCGTCGGGCAGTTTCATGCCTGTTTTCAGGCCATATTCCTCCACATAAATTACTGCTCTGTGCCCGATATTTTCATTCAGCGGAATTACCTCGGTTTTCAATCCTGTCAAATATGATTTTATCCGCCTTAAATCTTCCTTGCTTTGCGCGACTTCTATAAGTTCAATATACGTGACCGTTGATATGCAAACAGCGCCCGCTGAATCAATAGCCTTTGCCGCGTTTACATTGCCTCTAATCGCCCATATTATAACATCCGTATCAAACATCATATCTTGGCTTCCTCCGCATATCATGTACCCACCTGGTGGGGTTTTTCATGTCCTCCCTGTTTTTCCACATACCGAATGCGGGATGATCCATTGCGGACATTCTTTTCTTTTTTTTCCGTTTTTTCAGGTATTATAGTGCCTTTTTTCTTGCCCCTGTAATATATCTCAACAGGCTCATTTAATTCCAGGGCTTTTATGATATTCTTCATGTTTTTTTTAAAATCAAGATAATTAGCCTTCATTTCGGCCCTCCTTTAGTGTACACTTGAAGTGCACACTAAAAAGCATAGACTGTCAAGCTTATGGTTTTACGTTTTACGTTTTTCGTTTTTTATGCAATAATTAACGCATGGAAAAAAAATATGACGTAATCATCATTGGCTCCGGGATTGTCGGGTCTCTTATCGCCCGCTACCTGTCCCGTTATGACCTGTCCATACTCGTGATTGAGAAGGAGACCGACGTAGGCATGTGCCCGTCGTCCGCGAATTCCGCCATAATACACTCCGGTACTGACCCGAAACCCGGCTCGCTCAAGGCAAAACTTAACGCCGAGGGCAATAAAATATGGCACGCGCTCGCGCCCGAGCTCGGAATACGGTTCAAAAAGACAGGTTCTTACGTTATGGCTGTCGGTGATGAGGAAAAAAAGTTCCTCCCCGGCCTTCTTGAACGCGCAAAACAGAATAATATCCCCGGCGTTGAAATAATAAGCGGCGCCGAATTCCTGCGCCGCGAGCCGTTGGCGAACCCGGAATGCTCTGGCGCGCTGTACGCGCCGACCGCGGCCGTCATAGACCCTTTCGGCGCAGTGTTCGCGGCAGCGGAAAACGCCGTCACAAACGGCGTCACGTATTCCTTTGAGACTGAATTCCTGGATTTTATAGCTGAAAACGGCGTATTGAAGGGTATAAAGACAAATAAGGGCGATTTTTACTGCAAAGCTGCCGTGAACGCGGCCGGGCTTTACTCTGACGAGGTCGCCAGCAAGGCAGGAGACGCGCGCGGTTTTTCAATCACGCCTTACAAGGGCTCCTATTTTGTCTTTGACGCGGCGAAAATCGTACTTAACTCAGTGCTTTTCCCGGTGCCGGGTGAGACCACAAAGGGCATTCTCGTGTCCACGACCACTCACGGCAATGTGCTTATAGGCCCTGACAAGGAGCCGGCCCTGTCAAAGGAAGATTCATCCACAACCGAAGAAGGCCTTAAAAAAATACTTGAAGGCGCGAAAAAGCTCGTGCCGTCAATAGACGTGAAAAACGTCATCGCGTCGTACGCGGGCATAAGGGCGTCCGGCAATACCGGTGATTTTGTCATAGAGGAGTCAAAGGCTTTAAAAGGCCTTATAAACCTTATGGGCATTGACTCGCCCGGCCTCGCGTCAGCGCCCGCGATAGCGCTGGAGGCAGTTGAGCTGGTTAAATTGCAAATTGCAAATTGTAAATTGAAACTGTCCTGGAACCCCATACGGCAGCCGAAAGTCCACTTCCACATGCTTTCTAACGCCGAGAAGGCGGAACTGGTAAAGAAAAACCCCGCATACGGCAGGATAGTGTGCAGGTGCGAGGAGATTACAGAAGGCGAAGTGCTGGACGCCATACACTCCCCGATCCCGGCAAGGACGTATGACGGCATTAAAAGGAGGACCTGGCTCGGCACCGGAAGGTGCCAGGGAGCTTTTGATTATCCGAGAGTCATTCAAATTCTCGCAAAAGAATTAGGTATTCCCGTAGAAAAGGTCAGCAAAAAAGGGAAAGGAAGCGAGATAGTTTTCAGGAAAACGAAGGAAATCTGATTTTATATTTATGGTGGCGCTCCGCGCTTTTATTATTATAAAAGTCCCACACACCTTAAATTTAAAATAAACAAGGAGAATTATGGCTTCAACTTACGATGTGGTCGTCATCGGCGCCGGGCCTGCGGGCCTTGCGGCCGCGATAGAGGCGAAGAAGAACGGGGCGTCAGTCCTTGTTATAGAGAGGAACGACGAGCCGGGCGGCATACTCCTGCAGTGCATTCACAACGGCTTCGGGTCCGTCCTTTTCAAAAAAGACCTGCCCGGGCCTGCATACGCGCATAACTTCATAGAGGAAGCGAAATCTTTGGGTATTGAGATGTTGTTTGACACCATGGTTCTGGATATAAAACCCTGTTTGACCGGGCACCTGCCAACCCAACCAGGCAATCGGGCGCTCTGGTGCGCGCCACTACAACTTACCGCAACCAGCAAAAACGGCTTCCTTGAACTTTCCGCAAAAGCCATAGTACTTGCCATGGGCTGCCGTGAGCGTACAAGGCCGCAGATAAGGATACCCGGCGACAGGCCCGCTGGCGTTTTTACCGCCGGCATGGTCCAGCGTCTCGTAAACATTGAGGGCTTCATGCCCGGCAGGAACTTTGTCATACTCGGCTCGGGCGATATCGGCATGATAATGGCGCGCAGGCTGACCATAGAAGGCGCGAAAGTCATAAAGGTCCTGGAACTCATGCCCTATCTCACGGGCTTAAGAAGGAACTATGTCCAGTGCCTTGAGGATTTCGGCATACCGTTGTCGCTTTCCACGACAGTCAGCCGGATTATAGGCAAAAAACGCGTTGAGGCCGTTGAAACCGTAAGGGTGGACGAAACGTTAAGGCCCCTGCCCGGCACCCGTGAAATTGTCCCCTGCGACTCCCTGCTGCTTTCAGTAGGGCTGATACCCGAGAACGAGCTTTCAAAAAAGGCAGGCGTGGAGCTGGACCCCTTGACCGGCGGCCCTGTTGTGGATGAAAAAATGGCAACGAGCGTTCCCGGCATATTTGCCGCGGGCAATGTCGTGACAATTTACGACCTGGTTGATTACGTGTCAAAGGCCGGATACATTGCAGGCAAAAGCGCGGCAGAATACGCGGCAGGAAGAACGGCGCCCGCCGAGTATGTTGAAATGAAACCCGGCGATAACGTAAGGTCCGTAATGCCGCAGAGGATACGGCGCGGCGCCTTAAGCGAAACCCTGGTAGAACTCCGCGTATCGCGCGAATTCCCCGCCAAATGTTCCGTGGACATAAAGGCCTCCGGGTCTGTCCTGTACTCAAAAAAAGAGAAATACGCGCGGCCCGCGGAAATGATAACCTTAAGCCTGAAATGGCCCGAAATAGCGGCAAAGCTCGATGCGGCCGCGAAGGAACTGCGGGTGAATGTGTCATGACAAAAAAATTCATCTGCGTCCGCTGCCCGCAGGGCTGTGAAATAACAACCACGCTGGACGGCTACGGCAATGTCACGGAAATTTCCGGAAATTCCTGCAAGCTTGGCATAGAACATGTAAACTCGGAGGTCAAGGACCCCCGCAGGACAATAACAACCACCGTTGTCGTGGAAGGCGGCACGCTTCCATTGTGCCCTGTGTGGAGCGAAAAACCCGTGCCAAAAGACAGCATAATGAAAATAGCGTCCGAGTTGCGCAGGATACGCATCAAGGCGCCGGTAAGGGACGGTCAGATTATCCTTGAAAACGCGCTTGGAAGTGGTATAAATATAGTTGCGAGCAGGAGCATAGAAATGTTATCCAAAAAGCCATAAGCCATATAGCCAAAAACCGGCTTTATACCGGATTTGCCTTGTGGCTGATCAAAAAGGGGGGACAAAATGGGAAAAAAACTCATACTGGCTGTTGACGATGAGCCGTCCATACTCATGGCAGTGGAAGACACCCTTAGCATGAATTATGACGTGATAACCGCGAAGAACGGCAAAGAGGCCTTAAGGCTCATAGAAAGCAAAAACCCGGACCTTGTAATCATGGACGTAATGATGCCTGAGATGGACGGCATCACGGCAGTAAAGCAGCTGCACAAGACGCGCAAGATGGACGACCCGCCGATAGTTTTTTTAAGCGCCAAGGCGCAGATGAACGACATAGAGCAGGGGTTCGGGGCCGGCGGCTTTGACTACATAACAAAGCCTTTCTCGCCCACAAGGCTTGAGAAAGTCGTCGCCGAGGTTTTCGCGCGCGTGGAAACCAGGAAAAAAATCCAGCAAAAGAAGAACCTTTAGCAAATCCGGAATTTATAACTCAAATATGCCAACTGTTTTTTTATGACTACCTGTCCACACTCGCGCTTTTCATGTGCTGTATCACGGCTTTTCCAACACAGCCCGCGCCTGTAACTGTCATCGCTTTCTGGTCCGTCATAGCCGCGCTTATCGTGTAAGTGCCGCTGCCCGCGGAAAAAGCGCCGGCTGCGGCAAGGTTATAAGGGCTGTTTAAAAGCGGCCCGTAGAACAGGAAACCCGGCGCCGGCGTGATGACGGATATTATCTCGCTTTCAGCGTCATAGCCCCAGGCAACGGTTGAGCCGTCAGCCGCAATCACTATGTCCCCGTTTGTGGAAACAACAGCGTAAAAACTGCCGGACACGCAGGTGACTGACACGGCGTAAACCGCGTTATTCGCGAACGAAGCCCCTGTAAGGTCCTGGTACGCGAACACACCGCCTGAAAGCGTCCCCGGCAGCGCGCCGCCCGGCCCTGACATGGAAATGGCGGCTGTCGTTATGGTAGCGCCGTTGCTGTCGCAGGCATAGGCGACATACTGCGATAAGGCCACGCCGTCGTTTTCATTGTGCTGGATTATGACGTTTACATACGTATTCTTCACTTCCGGAGCGGCCGGCGTGTTTTCGGAACACCCTGAAACAACAACCGCAACGCCTGCCATCAATAAAATCAGTGCCCTTGCCCCCATATTTCCCCCTTTTGGCCTTTCAGCCGTGTTTTTTCGCCTACCAGACAGCGTCATGTTCCTCTGTAAATCCGTAGGCATCCGCGAGCTCATATGTTTCCGGGCCGTCTTTGAGCGTGCCCGAGAAGGAACCGAACGGCTGGCGGTAAAAACTCTTCACAATCCCTATGTTGAAATCCTTGTCGCGGCTGCCGTCGGGCTTAAATGTCAGGTCAACCCTGTTGTCAAAAGACTTAAGCCGCCACCCTGACATCGTGTTTTTTGTGTCATAAAGAAAATCCACGGTGTCCACTTTCACCATTTTCCCGTCCACCCAGAAAGCGTTTTCAGTAAACCCGGTCTCATTAACGCCCTGGCTGAAATTAAACCCCAGCTTCCTGCCCTTGCTGTCAGCGCCGCCGCCCGACGCCCAATTCCAGAAAGTGCTTCTTTTCAGGACGCCGTAAGTGTAGTCAAAATTGCCGTATGAGTTTTCAGGCGTTATCACGTATTCTTTTCCGCGCGCCCTTATTTTCCCGCTGACGCCAAGGCCCGCTTCCTTGCAAGTGTAGTTAAAACCCTCAAGCCCATTGCGCGTCACCAGGTTTAAGGACTCCTTTATCCTGGCGTATTCCAGCTCAGCCGAGAGACCGCCGCTTATTTTCGCCTCAAGCCTCAGCATATAAGGCGTCATTGTTATCCCTGCCTTTTTCCCGAAAACCGCCGAGCCCTCAAGGCCGGTGCCTTCAAATACCGTGCCCGCGGCAAACGGCATTATGCTGTCGGCTTCAGACACTATTTTGCCAGCCTTCCTGTCAAAGACATACGCGAAAAGGTTGGACAAATATCCAAGGTGCGCTATGGCCAGGCCGAAAACCGCGTCCGACGAGCAAACTCCCGCGAACACCCATCTTTTCAGGCCGCCTCTTCCGCCGCGCCTTTTAAAATCCCCGAAATTCAGTTCCTTTAACGGCCCGTTGTGCAGCCCGAAAACGGGCCTGCCTTTTTCATCAATCAGTTTTGCCATAACTTTTTCCTTCCCGCCTGTTGCCTGTCGCGCCTTACTTGAACAGGCCCTTTATTATGTTCCCGGCCGCCTTTTGCGTAAATTCCCGGGCGAACGCCTTTTCAAGCCCTCCCTTTGACACGCACACTATGTTCGCGGCCGAGCCGAGCACGCTTGTGAGTTCATCAAGCTCGGGCACTATTTCCGCTTTTATGGTCAGCTCATTGTTTGAAACTCCGAGTATGAAATAAACCTTGGCCTTTGTCCCCTTGCTTTTAATTACAGGAAGCCCCATGGCAGTGCCGCAGTCACAGTCCCCCTGGCCAAGCGTCATCTCAACCGCGGAAGTCGTAATAGTGCCGGCCTTAGGGTCGCTGCCGTCTATCCTGTAACCCAAAGCCGGAATTACGTACTGAGCTGCCTTAAAAATAATGGCTGCCGTGCCCGGTATTTCCTGCCTGTAAAGCTCGGCCTGTATCGTTGGCCTTATGTACATGGACGAGCAAGAACAAAGAAGTAAAACTAAAGACATTAAACCCATTGCCGCTGATTTTTTCATCGTATCTCCCCGTAAACAGTTTTTAGGCCTTAAGGGTGAAATAAAAAGAGCTGCCTTTGCCCTCTCCCTCTGATACGGCCCATATCCTTCCTCCGTGGCGTTCCACTATCTTCCTGCATATCGCGAGCCCTATGCCCGTGCCTTCGTATTCAGAGCGCGAATTTAAGCGCTGGAAAATCCTGAATATCCTTTCCGCGTACTGCATGTCAAAACCTATGCCGTTGTCCTTTACGCAGAACTCGTAATACCCGTCTTTTCTCGCGCAAGACACGGACACTTCCGGCTCCCTGACCGCGCTGAACTTGATGGCGTTCTCAATTAAATTCTGTAAAAGCTGCTGTATCTGGACCGGGTCTACCCTTAATACCGGGAAGACGCAGTTTATGTCGATTTTCGCCTTCTTGTCCTCAGCCTTGAACTTCAGTATTTCCACAACCCTTTTTATCACGACGCCCATGTCCGTGTCCTCAAATTCCCTGCCCTGCGTATTTACCCTGGAATATTCCAAAAGGTCGCTTATCAGCTTGTCCATCCTCAGCGCGCCTTCGGACGCGAATCCTATATACTCCATCTCCGAAGGCCCGAGCCTGGACGCGCATTTTTTTTCAAGCAGCTGCACGTAGCTCGCTATCATTCTCAGCGGCTCTTTTAAATCGTGTGAAGCCACATAGGCGAAATTCTCAAGCTCCTCATTTGACCGTTTCAGTTCCTCAACCTTATGCCTTAACACGTCAGCGGCGGCTTTCTCGGCGGTTATGTCCCTGATAACGCACACGCTGCCGGCCAGCTTCCCTTTTTCACGCATTTGCCTTTCAGAAACCTCTATTACTTTTTTAAGGCCGGAAGGCGTCATTATCTCCATCTCAAATTCCGCAACCTCTTCACGCGTTTCAGCCAATTTTTTCAAAAGCCTTTCCATGCAGGGCGTGACCACGCCTTCGTGGCAACCGAGTATTGAAAAAGCCGCGTTGTTAGCGCTGAGCATTTCGCCTTCAGCCGATGTCAAGATTATGCCCTCACTTATACTATTCAGCGCCTTTCCCGCGATTTTCACACCCGTCAGGCTTAAAAGCTCGTATTTTTCAGCGCAATAAATAAGCCCCGCTACAAACACAAGAAACGTCACGTTGGCGTCAAGCGGCAGATACACGCCCGAATTTTTCATAATTACGCTTATCGCCGTCCCCAGCGCGAAAACAGTCACAGCGCTTAAAAAAAGAATATCAGCCATCTTTTTCTCTGTTTTTATCACCGTCCTGTTCCTGAAATCCAGAAGTATATATGTGCCAAAAAGGAACATGGCCGTATAATATCCGTAATAGGCGTATGTCCAAGGCGTCGCCTTCCACGCCGCGGTAAGGCCGTACGGCACCTGCCTGCAGCATTCAAGCATCCTTCCGCTGAAAGTATTGTATATGAAGAGCATAGGCACGCAAAACACTACAAAGTAAGTAAAGACGTTTTCAAGCAATTTCTTTCTGCCGGCGAGAAACAGTATGAAAAGGAAGTAATAAGTTATAAAACTCGCCCAACCTATGCTCTGCACCTTTATAACTTCCCGCGCGTCTTCCAGTATAGTTTTGGTATTATAAAGCACAAAGTTGCACGCGCTCCATAAAGCGAAACACAGAAAAAGCAGGGCAAGAACCCAGTTTACAATGGAGTAGGGATTTTTTATTATTATGTAGAAAAATACTGCTGTATATATAACAAAGCATGTCAGGTGAAGCAATGTCCAAAAATTCAATTTTCATCCCCAGGCCCGTTTATATTGTGCATGTCTTAATTATAAACCCCGATGCCACGCCTTGTCAACACAACAACGCTTTTATGTCAATGCTTTTAACGTATGCCCAATTCGCCTTGCAGGACAGCAAAAAACTCCTCCTTTGCCTGCCGCTCAACCCACGGGGTATGCCCGCATTTTTCAAGAGCCGTAAACTTAAAGTCCCTGATCGCGGATTTAAGCGGCATTTCCACGCCTGAGGCCGGATGCGGGTCGTATAATCCGTGTATGGCAGTCACAGGGCATTTTATCCGCTTTATCACGTCAATAAGTTTTCCGCTACGCCTCAGTTCCTTCGCTTCAGACCAGACCGCCCTGTAAACAGCGGAATTGACCTCAGCCTTGCAGCACCCTGTTTCAGGGTCATAGGAATCGGCCGTTGACATTATTTCGCCTATTCTTGAGAGTATCTTGTCCTTGTTCCTGGCCGCCGGGTTCTCAAACGCGTCCATAAGGAAGTCAATCTCCTCAACATGATTTTTCTTGAGCCTTTTCACCCTTTCACCCTGTATTGAAACAGCGTACTTTTCCTCAAAAGGCGGGCAGGATATCAGTATGAGTTTTTTTATGTTTGACGGCTTTTCAGCCGCGTAAAGGCAGGAAAGCCATGCGCCCCAGGAATGCCCGGCAATGACAAACGGAGGCTGCATATACCTGTGCAGAAGCTCGTCCAGCTCAATTATCAGTCCCTGTATGCTCTGCTTTGTCTGCAAAGGCTCTATGATACCTGCTGTCTTGGAAAGCCGTTCAGCCACGGGCTTCATATCTCCCGCAGCTCCGGGTCCGCCGTGAACCAGCGCGGCTATATATGGAGGGTAGCCGTATTTTCGCGGATTATTCATCAATCACCTGAAAATAAGCTTCTTTTTAACGTATTTATCATATTCCTTCTCAGTATTTAAATCAAGAAAAATATGGTAAAAACCAGTAAAAACCTTTTATTTTGTTGACTAAATACTGTTGTTTTTTTATAATTAACGGTGTTTTTGATGACTCATAATAATGCCTAAACGGAGAATAAAATGCCAAAACGTACGTTTCAGCCTCACAGAAGGAAAGCCAAGAGAAAACACGGCTTTTTAAAGAGAATGTCAAGCCCGACCGGAAGGAACATTATAAACAGAAGGCGTCGTAAGGGCCGCAAGGAACTGACAAGGTATTGAGCAATTTTGATATTTTATACTTAATATTTGATACTTAAAGTCTGCGCCGGGCTTTTATCAGATATTAATATGGAATATGAGGACTCCTATAAATAACACTCCAAAAAGCAAAGATATAAAGTTTCTGATAAAAAACGGAGAAAAAACAAGGAACGCTTTTTTTACCGTATTTACAGCGCCAAGCAAAGGCAAACCCAGATTCTTTGCCGCCAATATAGCGAAAAAAAGCATTAAGAAAAGCTCTGACAGGAACAGGCAAAAGCGTTGGATACGCGAAGTTTACCGCAAGCACAAAAAACTGCTTTACGGACTTGACGTGCTGGTAATGCCGAGGCCCGGCGTATCCGGGCTGAAAAGTTTCAACGAGACCGAAAAGGCGCTTTTACAGCTTTTTACAGCTGGCCGCTGACATGAGAAAAATACTTGCCGGAATTATAGTTTTATACCAGAAATACATGTCACCGTTTCTGCCGCGTTCCTGCAGGTTTTACCCGACATGTTCGGAATACGCCAGGCAGGCGATATTGAAATACGGCAGTATAAAGGGATCAGCCCTTGGAGTTTGGCGCATATTGCGCTGCAACCCTTTTGGCAAAGGCGGAATTGACGAAGTAAAATAAACAAAAAGCCTGTTTTTTACAAAAGACACCCGGCTGAACTGAATTTATAACTCAAATACGGCATCAACTTAATTTGGAGGGATAATGAGCAGCGAAAAAAGACTTATGTTATTCATAGTAATGTCCGGAGCCATACTTTTCGGTTATAACATACTGCTTCCGCCAAAAAAGCCGGCTACCCAGGCGTATCAGCAGGCAGCGGCAAGCACTCCTGTAGCGGCAGAGTCCGCTTCCATAAAAACCGCGGCGCCGATAAAGGAAAAACCGACTTCAATTAAAAGCGCGCCGGAAAAAACTTATGAAATGGAAAACTCACTGGTAAAGATAACCTTTTCGAGCACGGGCGCTGTCATGAACAGCTACAAGCTTAAAAAATTTTCCGATGCAGCAACAGGCAAGGAACAAACGATGCTTGAGCTCATACCCAGCAGTTCATCTTATTCATACATGGGCCTCGATTCAGTCGG
>CAYNMZ010000007.1:0-13572 GCA_964398505.1 uncultured Spirochaetia bacterium | reverse complement strand
CGGCCTTGGCCTTAATTCATCAGGATGGACAAGTTCGGGCGTAACTGAGCGCGACGGCAAGAGTTATATTTCATTTAAATCACCGGACATAAAGGGCGTTTCAATTACAAAGGAATTTTTACTTTCCGCAGATTCCTATCTTGTTGATATAAATATTATTTTCAAAAACAATTCGCCAAAAGCCGCGGCTATAAGGGACATGCAGCTTATATGGGGGCCAAACATCCACCTTCTACCGCAGGAATTTGAAAAATCCCACGACTCTTTCAACCGCTATCAGAAAATAGACTATCCCTCTTCGGACGGCAAGCTTAAGGCTCACAACATAAACCTGAAAGCAAAGGAAAACAAACTTATCATACTTCCCGAAATACCTTCCTGGCTGGTTATTAAGGACCTGCACTTCATGTCCTCATTCATATTCACAGACAGGTCAAAAATCAAAAACGCCTTTTTCAGGGAAAATACGGGCGGTTTTTCCTACATAGGCACCTCCATAAATGACATACTGCTTGAGCCCGGCGCCACGGAAACGGTAAAGCTAAGTTCTTACATCGGCCCACAGGAGTACAAACGGCTTAAAAAATTTAATATGCAGTCAATAGTGGACCTTGGTTGGATACGCATACTCGGCATAGGCATGTTTTACGCCATGGACTTCCTCTACGGCCTTACAAAGAACTACGGCATAGCGATTCTCCTTCTCACTCTTTTTGTAAGGCTGCTGTTGTGGTACCCGTCACAAAAAAGTTACAAACAGATGAAAGAAACCCAGTCCAAGATGAAACTTATGCAGCCCAGGCTTGAGACGCTGAAAAAAATATACAAGGACGACCCGGCCAAGCTTAACGAGGAGACCATGAAACTTTACAGGGAATACAACGTGAATCCCTTAGGCGGCTGCCTGCCCATGCTCCTGCAGATACCGATATTCATAGCCCTTTACCAGACCCTGATATCAATGGTTGAACTAAAGGGCGCCTACTTTTTCGGATGGCTAAAGGACCTCTCAAGGCCCGACCCTTTGTTCATACTCCCTGTTTTCATGGGAGTGTCAATGATAATACAGCAGATGATGTCAAAGCCCGTTTCCATGACTCCCGAAGCGGAGACCCAGCAGAAAATCATGATGTGGGGAATGCCGATATTTCTGACTTTCATGGCATTAAAGTGGCCGGCCGGACTCCTCCTTTACTGGAGCATGTCTAACGTGCTTGCCATAATACAACAGACTTTCGTAAACAAGAGCAAGTAGTTTTTCCATATAAACACCGGGGTTTTTTATGCTTTTAACTTATACAACGGAGGTAACATCCTGATGCATGCGGTAACCCGCAAGACTGCTGCCACTGTTTCGGGGGCAGTAAGGGAATTCATGTCCGAAAACGGCGTGCAGCTTGACTCCATTAACGCGAGCCTGGTGCAGGAAAAGGTATTCACCGACAAGAAGGAATATACCGTGGAATTGTCCTCAAGGACCAGGCCCACGGTTCAGGCTGCGGCGAAAGCCCCTGCCGAAGACGGCGGAGAAGTGGAATTCGCAAGGGCCTCGCTTCAAAAGATGCTATCCCTTTCGGGTTTTTCAGGAATAAACATAGCTGTTATCCCTGAGAACGGCTCCTATATACTCAAAATTTCCGCAGGCGCCAAGGACGGCCTGATAATAGGAAAAAACGGACAGAATCTGTTTGCGCTTCAATACCTGATTACGCTCGCCCTGGAAAAAAAATACCGCCGCCACCCGCAAATAATCATAGACATTGATTCCTACAGGGAAAAACGCGCTTCATTTCTCAGAAGCAGCGCCAGGGCAATGGCTGAAAAGGCGGTTTCAGAAAACACGGAAATAATAACCGAACTTCTGCCATCTTATGAACGCAAACTCATACACGAGGAAATATCCTCCATTCCGGACGTGAGCACATTCAGCATAGGCAAGGGTCCGTATAAAAAAGTTGTCATAACTTCCCTTTTATAACAAGGAGCAGGACTTGCAGGTAAAAACCATTGCCGCGCTAGCGACCTTTCCCGCCGAATCGGCCATCGGCATAATAAGGGTTTCCGGGCCTCTGGCAATAAAAATATCTTGCCTAATTTTTAAGCCCTCAGGCGCTCGTCCAATCAAGCCCGGCATGATGGTTCACGGTATAATTCACGACAAAAACACACCAATTGACAGCGCCATGCTGTGCGTCTTCAGGAAGCCGCGCTCCTATACGGGCGAGGACATGGCTGAATTTTACTGTCACGGCAATCCTTACATACTGTCCCTTGTACTGGAACTGCTTTACAGCCACGGAGCGACAGCCGCCGGCCCGGGAGAATTCACAAAGAGAGCATTCCTTAACGGAAAGATGGACCTTACTCAGGCAGAGGCAGTAGCTGAACTTGTTTCGGCAAAATCCGGCTTTGCGCTGAAAGCCGCGCTGGATCAGCTAAAAGGCGCCGAATCGCGCGCAATTAACGGTCTTAGAAAAAACATACTTCGCTCAATGTCGCTTATAGAGACAGAGCTTGATATGGATATTTCTTCAGGAAAATCAGAAGCGCTGAAAGCCGCGCTTGACTCGCTGTCAATAGCCGAGAGCCTGATAAAAGGTTCGGAAGAAGCGATTATCCAAAAAGAAGGCGTCAGGGCCGTAATTGCCGGAAGGCCAAACACGGGAAAATCAAGCCTGTTAAACGCCATTTCAGGGCATGAGCGAGCCATAGTGACAAGCTCCGCAGGGACCACGCGCGACATAATTGAAGCTCAAGCGCACATAGGCGGCATTCTTTACAAGCTTTCTGACACGGCAGGAATAAGAAAATGGCGTTCACATGCCGAGAAAATAGGCATACAACGCGCAATAAAGGCGGCGAAATCCGCCGACCTGCTTGTATTCGTGCTGGACTCGTCAAAACGACTTGGCAAGGCGGACCTGTATTCTTTCAGGGCTGTATGCGGACGCAGGACAATAATAGCGCTTAACAAGTCAGACTTGCGGCGCAAAATCACTGAAAAGCAAGCTGCCGTCTTTCTCGGCATAAAGCCGGGCACTCCGGTCATAAGCGTTTCCGCCAAAAACGGCAGCGGAATAAAAAAACTGACAAAAGCAATGAAAGATATTATAATTAAAGGGGAAGCTTCTGACGCGTTTGTTTCAAGCAGGCGCCACAGGCAGTCGCTGGTAGAGGCGGCCGGATGCCTTAAAGAAGCCGTGAAAGAGCTTTGTGAAAAAAGGCTTGAAACTGCGGCATTTTCTTTAAGGCAGGCAGCTTCCTGCGCTGCGGCAATTACAGGAGAAATAGGAAGCGAGCAGGTTTTGGAATCAATATTTAAAAATTTTTGTGTGGGAAAATAATATGAAAAAGTTTCTGCTGGTCATTATAACAGCGGCCCTGGCCGCGACTGTTTTATTTTTTATGGCCTCGCGTATCTCAAGAAAAGCTTCTTCTCCCGTATCAGCCGGAGATATGCCTCCGGATTTTGTGCTCGGAATTACAGGAACACGGGTGATAAAGCTCTCTAATTTTACGGGAAAAAGCCCGATTGTACTTGTCTTTCTTGACGCAGGCAGCGGCTCCATGAAATTTGAGAACGAATTTAAAAACGGCCTTAAAAAAAACTTTTCTGATTTTAAACAACTTTCATGGTTTAACATAAAACGTGACGGCCTGCACTGGATAATAAAAGGCGCGGCGGACAATGAAGGGCTTACTTACAGGGCCAGGCAGGAAGACGTTCCAAAAGCATACTCCTTCCGTTCCTGCCCTTCGGCAGTGGCCGTGGACCCTTCAGGAACAATCACACTCATTTACAGCGGTTATTCGCCGACTATTTTCGCGGATATACGCGCTTCCTTAAGGAAGGAAAACCGGCAATGAAAAAACGCCCCAGCCTGCTTCTTGTTCTCATGCTGGTTTCCCTTCCAATTTCCGCAGCAGGCCTCGCGCTTTATTACTGGTCTTATGAAAAAAAAGCCGCAGTTGAGGCGGCTTTGGAACAGCTGGAATTTGTCAGGATGATGCCGCATGTTATAACCAACGGCGAAAAAATCAGGTTGCCCGCATTTACACACAATTCAATAATGGCCTCCAACAAGCGATTTTCCGGCAGTTTGTCATGCGATTATTTTGAAGGCAATATTTCCTTAAGGCGCTTAAAGGCAGAGATATTTTTCGGCCCCTTCAGGCTGACTTCCTTGGAATGCCTGGTTGACGCGAGGACGAGAAATTGAGAAGGCCTGCGGCCGCTTTCACGCTTGTCTTTACGGCAATATCTGTTGTTACACAGGCGCTTTTTGCGCTTTGCTTCATGAAATCATCGGACTTTGACAGATTTCTGATTGTTAAACGCATGTTTGAAAACTGCGTCAGGCTCTCTTCCGGTACCCTTGCTTCATACTCCGGTATTACCGCCGAAAACGGAGCGGCGATTTTCACTTTGCCTTCAATAGACTTAAACCTTGCCTTTATAAACGGCGCCTATGACATTGCCATTTTCTATCCCGCGGGCAAAAACGCGGTATTCAGGCTTCTGCCTTCCGGGCTGAGCGCGCGAGGCAACGAAAGCGTGATAATGAAGGGGATAAACCTTAAAACATCGGTTACGACAGGAAATTACCATTCCTTCTCATGCTGCGCAAAAAACCGCCTTTCAAGGTCATTTTACAATCCTGGGCTTGCGCTCATGCTCCCGTCTTCCCGTGTGGTGTTTCAGCCGTGAAAAAGCCCTTGCATATAATACTGCTTTTGCTGGCATCAAATAACATTTTCATTTTTATTTACGGTTTTTTCTCCCTGACAGACTCGTTCAGGTCGGAGCGCGCCGCAATGGAAAACCTTATTACAGATTCGGCGCTCGCGCTTGCGGCGCATGACAGGGAAAACAACCCGATCATGCCGTCGCTTGAAAAGGATTTTATTCTCCAAAAAACCCGATCCGGATATAGACTTGAACGTCTTGATAACGGCTCTGATTTTGTGCGCGTTTATGCGCGGCAAGGAAAAAGACAGGTTTATAAAGATTATATCATACCGGCAAAAATCAAAAAAACAAATTAGAAGTTATTTATAGACAAACATGTTATCCCTGTGAACCACTTCTCCGTAATACCCTTCTCCTGCCAGCCGGGAGATTTCGCTGTTCTTTTTACCCATGTATCTTTCAATTATTTCAGAAGGGTAATTGGTTATGCCCTTGGCCACCCTTTCACCCGAAGGCCCCACTATTTCAACCGCGTCGCCAAATGAAAAACTCCCTTTTACACCAGTTATGCCGACCGCCAGCAGGCTTTTTCCTGATTTTACAATCGCCGTTTTAGCGCCTTCGTCAATTTTTATCACACCATTTTCTTTCAGGTCAAGCAGTATGTGCCTTTTCCTGGAATCCGCTTTTTTGGGCGATGGTTTTATCAGAGTTCCTTCTTTTTTACCGGATACTATACGCTCTATAACGCCTTCCTTCGCTCCATTGGCTATTACCATAGGTATGCCTGCCTGGTTCAGCAGGCGCGCCGTATCAAGTTTTGTCTTCATACCGCCGGTTCCTGACGCGGTTTTCCCTGACGTGTCTATACCGGCTTCGGCAGAACTTACATCGGTTATCTCATTTAATATCCTGGCATCCTTGTTGGTATCAGGATTTTTGTCGTATATACCGTCCACTGATGTCAATATTATGACAATATCGGCGTCCACTAGGTTTCCGACTATGCCCGCAAGCGCGTCGTTGTCGCCAAACTTTATCTCGTCAGTTGCGACAGTGTCATTTTCATTTATAACCGGTATGACCTTCCACTCAAGGAGCTGTCTTAATGTATTTTTTGCGTTTATATTTTTTGTCCTGTTCCTTATGTCATCGTGTTCGAGAAGTACCTGCGCTACATTGATATTCTTTTCCGCGAAAAGGGACTCGTACGCATGCATAAGCGTTATCTGGCCGACCGCCGCCACAGCCTGTTTTTCAGGAAGTTTTACGGGCTTTGAAGCCATACCCAGTTTTCTTATGCCTGCCCCTATGGCACCTGAGGAAACTATTATTATTTCCTTGCCCTTTTCATGCAAGACAGCGGCCTGGTTAACAAGGGAACGTAAAAAACTTCTCTTTATCCCTTTTTCATCCGTTAAAAGATTTGTTCCGACTTTAATTACAATTCTCTTATACATCACCTTGGTCTCCGTTATGCCGCAGCTTAAGCAGCTTTATGACCTGATTGTCTAAGCCCGACTATTTATCGTCCTCAAACACGAAATCCTTTCCGCCTATCACAACAATATCGCCCTCCTCAACACCGTTGTCTTTTAAGAATTCATTTATTCCGTTAGCCAGGAGAAACCGCCTGAAAACCTCCAGGGTTTCCTCGTTGTTAAAGTCCATCATGGCAACAAATTTCTCCGCCTTCCTGTTCTCAAGCTTAAAGACATTATCCTCAATCCTTATAACGGAAATTGAGTCGTTTTCGGTGAAACTCCCCGTTTCCGGAATCCGCACATCTTCCCTCGGATATTTTTCAAGCGTATTATATACTCTGCGCAAAAGTTTATCCAGCCCGATTTTTTCCCTGGCCGAGATGAAATCAACTTTGACTTTTCTTTTCCTGAAATCGTCTTCTATCTTCTTTTTTTCCGCGTCGCTCAACAAATCCGACTTGTTCACGGCTACAACCTGCGGCCGTCTTAAAAGTCTTTCATCATAAGCGCCAAGCTCGCGGTTCACGGTATCATAAGCCTTAAGCGCGCCGCCCTGCGTGGGTTCCACAAGGTGTATATAAATCCGAGTCCTTTCTATGTGCCTCAAAAAATCTGTGCCCAGCCCCTTTCCGGAAGCCGCGCCTTCAATAAGCCCGGGTATATCGGCGGCCACAAAGGATTTTTCATCGTCATATTTAACAAGCCCAAGCACGGGATTTAAAGTCGTGAACGGATAATCGGCAATTTTAGGGTGGGCTTTGGAAATTTTTGACAGCAAGGTTGACTTGCCCGCGTTCGCCAGCCCTATTATTCCCACGTCAGCCAGCAGTTTAAGTTCCAGAATTATTTCCCTCTCCTCAGAGGGTTCTCCTTTTTCATAAAACCTTGGTGCCTGCCGGGTAGCTGTCTTAAAATGCCAGTTGCCCCTGCCTCCGCGGCCGCCGCGGGCAACCACAATCCTCTCGCCGTGACTCACAAGGTCCTTTACCGTAACTCCCGACAAAGCGTCCTTTACAAGCGTTCCCAACGGAACCTTTATTATCACATCTGCCGCGTTTTTCCCGTGCATCCTGGCACGCCCGCCATTTTCGCCGTTTTTTGCCCTGAAAATCTTGTTATTATGCAGGTCAACCAGTGTGGCGAGGTTTGAGTCAGCTTCAAGTATAATATGGCCGCCGCGGCCGCCGTCGCCGCCGTCAGGACCGCCTTTGGGAACGAACTTTTCCCTGCGAAACGAGCTGTGCCCGTCACCCCCTTTTCCTGATATAACCTTTATTTTTGTGTAATCTATAAACACGGCGCAGCTCCTTTTTTAAATATTAATTATACCACAATACAGCCCGGTTCATACGTGCGCTCTGTCCAGGCAAAAAAAAAGGCGGCATTTCTGCCGCCCTTTTTATACAAAAGAACCCTTATCCAAATACCTGTATTGCGTGGCTTATACCGGTATTACCGAAACTATCTTGCCCTTGCCTGTGTCCGCGAACTTGACCTTCCCTGCGGCTTTGGCAAAAAGCGTATGATCGCGGCCCATTCCCACGTTAAGCCCCGCGCGCACTTTCGTGCCCCTTTGCCTTATAATAATCGCCCCGGGTTTTACCGTCATATTTTCGCCGGCTTTAACGCCAAGCCTTTTTCCCGCGGAATCACGCCCGTTTCTTGTCGAACCCTGCGCTTTTGTATGTGCCATTTAAAAGTAACCTCCGTTTTCAATTACAAATTTCAAGTTTATGATTTTAAGGCAAAAACTATACGGTTATTTTCAACACTTTAATTTTGATGAACTTCTGCCTGTGGCCGCGTTTCCTGCGATATTGTTTTCTCCGCTTCCACTTAAAAACGATTATCTTACTGCCTTTCGCTTCCTTATCAATAACTTCCGCGGTTATTTTAACATTGTCAACAGCCGGTCTCCCTACCTTAACTTCGTTTTCAGAGGCAACAAGCAGAACCCTGTCAAATATTATTTCTTTGCCTTCTACTGCCATGCGGTCAATGTTCATTACCGCACCTTCAGTCATCTTATACTGCTTTCCAAGTATTTCCGCTATCGCGTACATTTTTATCAAACCTCCGTATTTTAGTACTTCTTCTGATTTAAGCATTTCCGGGGCGAACGACCCCAGCCGCCTTTCTATTTCTTTGGTCAGCCGGGGCGAACGACCCCAGCCGCCTTTCTATTTCTTTGGTGAGCCGGGGGAGACTCGAACTCCCGGCAGTCGCCTTAAAAGGGCGATGCTCTACCAACTGAGCTACCGGCCCACCTAAAAGAACGGGCACTTACAAATTTTATAACCCGATAACCCGTGTTTAATACTCTGATTTCAAAACTATTTCAAGAACAATTACAGCAATTGTATATTAAGGTTTGTTTAACAGCTGATGAGCCGGATAACCAAACACAGGCATACATATTACATATTTTGATTTTTAAAGTCAAATGTTTTTTGCGTTATTTTCGGGTTTTAACCGGGTTTTTTATCCCCGATTTTCCTGGTAAACTCGGTATCCTGCTCAGCTTTTACAAGGCTGAAAAACGGGCATACATGACACTCATGAAACTTCTGGGCGAAGGTCCCTTTCGGGCCGCTTTCGCACATTGTACCCGCTATTTCCCAGCATATCCTGCCGCCATTTTTTCCCTTATTTATGCCGTTTAATTCTGCGGCTATTGAGGCAGGGCATACCCCCAGTTCCCCTGATTTTATCCCTCCAGGCTCTCTCTGGCATTCCATGAATTCCCAGCAGTTCATTAGTGGCATTATCAATGCCGCCTTTGTTGAATCCCAGCCCTTCATATCTAAAAACCCGTATATATTATATATTATCGTCTTTTAGCAGTCAAGTTTTTTTCATCCATATTTTTCAAGGATTTTTCATTGACCCTTAGTCGGTTTTGTCATATATCAACTTGAAACCTCGGTTTCTGCTTTACGCAGGTCACTGTATGAGACAGCCATTAAACACGCTATTTTACAATATACACTTTTCGTATAACTGATTTTCCATCGCCCTCTATCCTGATAAAATATATGCCCTGGCCCACTACCCTGCCGGCGTCATTTGTAAGGTCCCACTCAACCTCATTCCAGCCGGCGACAGCAGCCGTATATTCTCCCTTTCTGATCAGTTCTCCGCTCAGGTTGTACCCTTTTAGCTTTACAACGATGCCCGGCGCAGAAACCCTTATCCTTATCTTTAAAGTCTCTCCCCTTGAAGCGTAAACAATATTCCTGTCAAGCGCCATGTCAACATTCGGCGTGGGAAGCGGAGTGCGCGTATTTGTAATTGTAACCGTAGGTGTCGCCGTAAATGTCTGCGATTGCGTCACTGTCTGCGTACACGTGTATGTATGCGTCGGAGTGGCAGTGTCGGTCCACGTATGGGTGAATGAAGGAGTGGCAGTGGCTGTCGGAGTTGCCGTGACTGTGGATGTGTCTGTATGCGTGTAAGTGGGAGTGCCTGTTTCCGTTGATGAAGGAGTGGCTGTCGGCGTGCCTGTTTCTGTCGCGGTGTCGGTGACTGTGGCGGTAAAAGTGTAAGTGGGCGTAGGTGTTCCTGTAAATGTAGGGGTCACGGTACTTGTGAAAGTATGAGTGTCGGCAACTGTATGAGTGGGCGTACTTGTCCATGTGACAGTTTCTGTTATTGTCCGTGTCGCAGTCCCTGTCAAAGTGCCGGTCTCTGTCCGCGTAAAAGAAGGCGTCGCTGTAACAGTCCAAGTTGCCGTAGCGGTGCGCGTAAAGGTGTATGAAGCTGTCCCTGTGGCGGTTACGCTGGCTGTGGCGGAAGGTGTCACGGTCTGCGTTATTGTAGGCGTCCTTGTAAGCGTTCCGGAAACTATGGTCTGTGTTCCCGGATTAACAAGGTCTGTTACGGGCAAGACGCCTCCTATCCCCTGGAACCGTATCTTGCCGCTTCTCAATGACATCTGAATCGTTGACGGCGAAGCAGGAGAGGCCGAGACATTGACTGTCACATACAGCGAGCCGCCGCCGGCTACATACTGTGAAAGGGCCGGGTTTCTCCATGTATCTCCGCCGGACAGGGGCAGCTGGCCAAGACTGACAACCGTACCCGTGTTGAAAGCGCCTCCCAGCGGCTGGTACCATAGAAATACTCCTGTGATTTCAGAAGGCTCAGCGGCGTCCGATGTTTCGTTCCTTACTTCAAGCTCAGTCAGTATGTCAGCTCCGCCCTCAATGTTTATCTGAAGGACAAGCTCGTTTGCCTGGCCCGGATACAGGTATCTTGCCGGGACAGAAGTAATGGAGACGCCTGTTATAGCGGCGAATGTAGGCGTCGCCGTCTGTGTCACTGTGCCTGTCGGCGACGAAGTTTGCGTCACACTGGGCGTAAAACTCGGGGTGTTTGTGGCAGTCACGGTCCGCGTTGACGTGCCGGTTGATGTACGCGTATTTGTAGGCGTGCCGGTAAGCGTAAAAGTGGGAGTTGCGGTATTCGTCCATGTGCCTGTGACTGTCCGCGTGGCAGTCGGTGTTGGCATGGCTGCCAGGCTGAAATCAAACGATGTGTTCGGGCACATTATCAGGGCATTTGGCGTCGCGGGCGGGTTGAAATACGGCGAGCCGCCGTAGAAGCCGATGAAATCGCCCGCGGTCGGCCCGCCGGCCAGGCCCGTAAAATCAGCGTCAACAACGGCGTAAAGATAATATGTGCCCTCAGGGGCCTGCATTGAGTAATTTATCTCGTTTACTGTTCCCGCAACGCCCAACTGTATGCCTATATAGCCGTTGTCCCCGTCATAATCCGTGTCAACAAGAACCGCCCAGTTGCTGCCGCTCGAAGCGTACGGCAAGGTTATGGTCCCGCTTATTTCACACATGACGGGCGTGGCAGTCGGCGTGCCGGCGTATGGAGTGATCGTCGGCGTCGGAGAAAGCGACAGCACAGAAGCTGTCATGTCAAAAGTACCGCCCGCAGGGCAGGATACCGCCGCGTTGGGATATGGCGGCACTGATGACGGGAACACCCCTCCAAATACGGCAATATAATCGCCGTTATCAGGTTCTCCACCGCTCGCGTTCTCGTCAACAACGCAGTACACATAATAAGTTCCGGCCGGTACAGCAAGGCTGTACGTGAAATTATCACCGCCCGAAGTGATACCTGCGGTCAAATTCACATAGCCGTTTCCGCCTTCCATATCCGTATCCGCAATTACAAAATAATTCCTGCCGGAAGACGCGGCCGGAAGCGTGACAATACCGCTTATCATGCAGGTAACAGTTGTTGCCGTAAAAGAAGGCGTAACTGTCGGCGTTATAGTTTCAGTCACAGTATGTGTTACGGTTCCGGTCACGGTCTGTGTTACTGTCGGCGTCGCGGATTTTGTCATCGTGTATGTCGGCGTCACCGAAGGTGTCGCGGTCCGTGTCACGGTTTCGGTCACAGTCCGCGTAACTGTCGGCGACACTGAGCTGGTAAAAGTGTGCGTTACTGTCGGGGTTGTTGTTTCAATTATAGTAAACGTTTGCGTGACAGAAGGCGTTATAGTCCTCGTGGCAGTAAGCTCGGGCGTAGCCGCAGTTGTCCTCGTTATTGTTGCCGTGAATGTGGCTGTTGCCGTGGCAGTGGCAGCCGGCCCTGTCACGCGAAGCCTTATATTGCAGTCATAGTTTAAGTACGCGGTGAATGAGCTGCCGTTGTTCGTGGAAAATCCCGCGTAGCACTGCTCGCCCAGCCATGTGCCTTTTTGCAGCGCGGCGACGCCCGAAGATGTCTGGCCCGCAATGACATACCATCTGTTCGTGGAAGGGCTGTCAGGCGATTTAAGGAATATCTTATAGTTCCCGCCTTCCTGCATGTCAATTGGCGCCGCAAGATCGGCCTCAACCCACGAGTGTTCCAAAGGCGCGTTAATGTTCGTTGAAATAGTCCCGGACGTCATTGTGACTTTCGCCGCCTCGTCATAAATGAAATATTCAAGGTTGCCGCCCGGCGAGGCCGTGTCGGCGTAGCAGTACGCGCCGATTTTATCAACCCTCACCCCGCCCGTTCCGGGTATCATAACCTGCATGGCCACCCTGTCATCGGACGCGTCGCCGTTGTTATTGTTGTGAAGCGCCAGCGCGGCGTTTGAGTTGTACGGATTGCCGTAGGATGTCCCGTCCGAGTACTGAAGGACAACGGACGAATGGCTGGCATCCTGCTTCCATGCGCCTCCAAAATTTGAAAACGCGTAAAAAAAGCGGTCGTATGAGCCGTCAGTCGGCGCTATTCTCCAGCCGGGCACATTTCCTTCCCTCCACTCCGAATACGATGAGGCACCGGCAGAGCTCACCGGCTCTATCACGACAAAATAATGCCCGGGACTCAGGGAATAAGGCGTTATAGGGCAGGAAAGCCAGCCCGCGGCCGAAGGCGTAACCGTGCCGCTAACAAGATATGTCCCTGAGGGCAGGCCGCCCGAAGCCGCCTGTATTCCTATCCTGTACTGCGGAGAATTCTGCGTGTAATTTACATACGTCCACAGCGCGTTCACCTGTTTTAGCACAGGCTGATAAAAACCAAGCGCTGTCTTATAACCCGGAGAATCAAGCCTTGCCAGCCTTCCTTTCTCAATAGCGGACACATTGCCGAACCACTTGTCAATAGGACAATACGCGGCTTTTATGGTAAAGCAGTTTGTCGTGCTGTTTCCGGCAGGCAATGAACCTGGGAAAGCGGAATATGCCATCGCGAAAGTACGGCTGGAAAGCCCGGCGCTGCTGTCAGCGTCCACCGCGGTTCCTGTATTTGAAACCTGGACAGCAAGCCAGTACCTGCCCTTTTCAAGATGAACAGGGTTGTTTATATCGGCAGTATTCCAGCCGGTCACGGCAGTTATTTCCCCTGTCTGAAAGATTATGTTTCCAGGCTCGCCGGCATTGTCGGCGTAGACAGCCATCCTTATATTTCCTCCATTTATGACAGGGACATAAGCCGACATGTTGAAAACATAGCCGTTCTCGTGCATCTGATAGCGCGTAGCGCCGATAAAATTACCGTCAAGGAACGCGTTCGTGTTTCCGGTGCTCTGGGATCCGGCATACTGGGTGAAATCGCATGAATAAGGCGTCGCCGTAATTACAGGCGTAGGGGTCATTGTCGGCGTGGGAGTGCCTGACGCAACGCACATTACCGCGTTCACTGCCCAATGCCAGTCATCGTAATGGTCGGCGTTGAACTGCGCGGGAAAGTTTCCAAAAGCATATGTATCCCTGTATGCCTCGTCCAGCGACCCGGCCTCAAGGTCATAACCGAGTTCCACGCCAGGTTCGGCCTGTACAGCCAGCCAGTACTGCCCTGCCGGAAGCGATAACTGCGGCATGCCCAAAACATTCCACCCGATTATGGCAGGCTGTGGCGCGGTTTCACGCATCAAAATCCCGG
>CAYNMZ010000006.1:0-34830 GCA_964398505.1 uncultured Spirochaetia bacterium | reverse complement strand
CAGAAATGGAATACATGTATAAGAGTGTATACGATGTCCTTCGGACTCCCTAAAAGACCTAAAAGACCGCATCTGAGTATAATATTGAGATCATGGGCTGTGCGGTTTATTCCCGGGTGTCTTGGCTTTCACCCTGCTGTTTGCATGTCATTTTAAACCGCTTTCAGCATCTTAACTTAGGCATTCAGCTTACAAACAGGCTCGTTGACGAGAAATTCGGGTCGCATGTCAAGTTCACGCCCAGCCTTTTTAACCCCATCTCGTCGCCCGGCGTCGGTATATGGGTCATATGCAGTTCGCAATTGCTTAATTCCTTGAGTTTTTCCATCGCAAGCTGCGCCGAAGGGTTTGTAGTGGCGCTTATACTTAGAGCAATAAGCGTTTCCTCAAGGTCAAGGCTTACTGTCTTCCTGCCAAGAATTTCGGTCTTAAATTTTCCTATGGATTCTATTATATTGGGCGCGAGCAGGTGTATCTTATCAGGTATCTCTGCCAGCGTTTTGATTGCGTTTAGGATTAAACTTGATGAAGCGTGCATAAGGGGCGTGTTCTTGCCTGTGATTATCCTGCCGTCCTTCAGCTCAATAGCCGCACCGCAATATATGCCCGCGTTTCCCTTGCCGCTTTTCTCAAGTTCAAGAGCGGCCCTTCGCGCCGGAGCCACGACTTTCCTGTCGTCTTCCTTGACTCCCAGTTCTTCCATAAGGAGCGCGCAGCGCTCGGCCGCGTCCTGCTCCACAAGCCCGGAAAGGTATTCGCACTTGTACCTGAAATACCGGCGTATTATTTCCTGTTTTGCCGCGGTTTTGCAGGCCTCGTCGTCCGTGATACCGAAACCGGCACGGTTTACGCCCATGTCCGTGGGCGACTTGTAAATATCGTCATTTCCCATGATTTTCTTCAGTATGCGGTTTATTACCGGGAAGCAATCAACGTCCCTGTTGTAATTTACCGCAACCTCGTTATATGCAGCCATGTGAAAAGGGTCAATCAGGTTAAAATCCTTTATGTCCGCTGTCGCGGCTTCGTATGCCACGTTTACAGGATGCTTAAGCGGAAGGTTCCATATTGGAAATGTCTCAAATTTCGCGTAAGCCGAGGCTATGCCCCTCTTGTGGTCGTGGTACAGCTGGGACAGGCATGTGGCAAGCTTGCCGCTGTTCGGGCCGGGCCCTGTCACCACCACAAGCGGCCTGTCAGTTTCAATATAATCATTTGCGCCGTAGCCTTGCTCGCTCACTATAAGGTCCACATCCGTAGGGTACCCCCTGGTGAATTTGTGGGTAAAAACCCTTATGCCCCTTCGTTCAAGCTTGTTCTTGAAAAGCTGCGCCGCAGGCTGCCCCTCAAAACGTGTTATAACGACTCCTATGAGGTGAAGCCCCCAGTCTTTCATGTCGTCTATGAGCTTTAGGACGTCCATGTCGTATGTTATGCCGAAATCCGCCCTGACTTTCTTTCGCTCTATGGCGCCCGCATAAATTGCTATCACTATGCCCGCCTTGTCCTTGAGTTTCTGCAGCAGGCGTATTTTCACATTGGGGTCATAGCCCGGAAGGACGCGCGCCGCATGGTAGTCAAACATGAGCTTTCCGCCGAACTCAAGGTAAAGTTTATTGTTGAATTTTTTTACGCGTTCCAGGATGTATTCGGACTGCTGATTCAGGTATTTTTCATTGTCAAAGCCAATGGCATTATCCATGATTTCCCCTTCTACGGATTATTGTCGGATTTTGTGTTTATCCGGCTTCGCTGCCGGCTGGCGTCTATAAGTATTATAATACAAATAAAAACCAAGTCAAACGGAACGCTGTCTCGTGTTCTCGTGTCTGGCCAGTGTCGCTGTCCTGTGTCCCGTGTCCTGTCGCTTCTGCGGAATTGGTTTTTTGTCGGTTTTTCAAAGATTCATTAAAGATTTTAAAGTACTTGCTGATTTTACTGTTGTTTTCCTTGTTTATTGATTATTATTCGCGCTTGACTTCATATCATCCTGATTAATCGCAAGCATTAACGCGGGTAAATCCTTCCGGATGAGCCACAAACCGTCGCCGGTGGAGGGCAGGTGCCCGCCGCTACAGCCCAATACCCACAATTTCGCAGGCTTCCGCTGACCCTATACTAAAACTTCCCTCATCCCCCTCACTGAATTGCACAGGTATATGCTGTCCGCTGTCCGCAGATCCCTTTTTCGCAGCACTTTCTCCCTGTACTTTCCTCCCTTGTCAAGCAATAGCTGCCTGTAAGTCCCGGGAAGAAGTCCGCAGGAGACAGGAGGCGTGTAAAATATCCCTTTCTTTTTTATGAAAATGTTTGAGCTGTGCGCTTCGGTAATTTCACCGCGCTCATTGGCAAATATGACGTCACCGTATCCCTTTCTGGCGTATTTGGCGTATTCCGAGTCATACACGGAGCGATTCGTCGTTTTATGCCCGAGAAACGCGTCACCGGAATTCATTTTTATGCCTGAAATTGCGACCCTGAAAGGTCTTGTCCCAGGTTTGCTGTTATCCGCGATTTTTGTACAGCCTGTTATTCTTATTTTCCCGTAAGCGTCAACCAGCAGGCGCACCTTTAACATTCCCTTGCGAATCTTGCGCGAGAAAGACAGCAGCTTTTGCCTCGCCTCTTCCTTTTTTAAAGGCACGCCGAAATACACCGCTGATTTCACAAGCCGGTTCAGGTGCCGGTTCAGCAGGAAATATTTCCCGTTTTTTAAAAGCAGCGACTCGATTAGTTTGTGGCCATGCAAAGACGGGAACAGGAACTTTGCCTTGCCCAGGCATTCCTCATATTCTGATTTTTCCCGTGAATCATGCACAATGCCGCTGCCGACACCCATTTCAGCCCGTCCCTTTTTGTCAATTACAACGGTCCTTATAGGTATATTGAACGCCGCTGTCTTCATTTTAGGCCCGATAAAACCTATGGCGCCCGTATAAACGCCCCTGGCTGATTTTTCGGTCTCTTTTATAACCTGCATTGCCCGTATTTTCGGCGCGCCCGTTACAGAACCGGAGGGAAACAGGGCCTTCAGAAGCTGGTAAATCCCTACATCCTTCCTCAGCTTTCCCCTGACAGTGGACGTCATCTGGTAAAGCGTTCTGTATTCCTTAACCTCAAGGAGCGGACCTGCCTTAACAGTATTGGTTTCGCATATTTTTCCCAAGTCATTGCGTATAAGGTCAACTATCATTATGTTCTCGGCGCGGTTCTTTTCACTGCCGCGCAGCAGTCTCGAGTCTCGTTTCTTAAGTCCCGGATTCTTCAACAACGTGCCTTTCATGGGCTTCATAACTATTTGCTTTCCTTTAATGGTGAAAAACAGTTCAGGCGAGACCGACAGGATCTTGCGTTCGCCGTCATCAAGAAACGCGGCATACTCAGCCTCCTGCCGCGAGCACAGGTCCATAAATAAAGATAAAGCATCGCCCCTGAAATCAAATTTCAGTTTAAAACATTCATTTACCTGGTACAATTCCCCGCTGTTGATCAGCCCGAGGATTTTCCTAAATTTTCGGCCGTATTCCTTGATTCCCGTGTCTGCCTTTACTGCGCCTGCGCAGTATTTGCCTTGCGGCGCAGGCTTGAAAGCAGAAGGTTTTTTATAAACAGCAAGGTAAAACAGGGGCGCTTTTGTCTTGCGCGGCATGCCGGATTTTACCTGCAGGTAATGGCCCAGCTCATAGGAAAAATACCCCGCGAGATAATACCCCCTGTCAATTAATCTTTGCGCAAGGCCAAGTTTTGAAGTGATTTGACCGCGTGAATTACAGGTTATTGTTTTGACAGGATTTTGAAATAGAACCGGCTTTGCCCCGGCAAAACCCGCATTGAAGATTATCTGGTTTTTCAATTTTATTTCCAATCTTAAGCCGCAGCACCTGCCGCCGAAGTCACAGGCGAAGGCGGAAGCAGCTGCTTTGCGATTTTATTTTTGTTATTTAACTCCGCGTTCCCGGTTCGCGTCACACTTTCAAAATCTGCTCGCGTTCCGGCCCCACTGACACTATCGACACCTTCACCCCGGTATATTCCTTTATGAAATTGATGTAGGCTTTTGCCTCTTTGGGCAGGTCCTTGTATTTCCTTGCCTTTGTCAGGTCCGTGTTCCAGCCTTTAAGCGTTTTATACACAGGAACGCACTTTGAAAGCTCTTTTGCGTCAGCCACAAACCTGTCCGTCTTTTTTCCTGCGCGCGTATAATGCGTGCAGACTTTTATGCTGTCAAATATGGAAAGCACGTCTATCTTCGTGAGTATTATATCGGTTAAGCCGTTTAAGTCACATACATATTTTAAGGCCACAAGGTCCAGCCAGCCGCAGCGCCTCGGCCTTCCGGTCGTTGCGCCGAACTCGCCTCCCTCTTTCCTTGTTTTTTCACCGTTCGCCTCATCCATTTCAGTGGGCATCGGCCCGTTGCCCACCCTGGTCTGGTATGCCTTTACTATGCCCCATACTTTCCCTATATGCCTGTGAGATATTCCGGAACCTGTCATGACCCCGCCAATAGTCGGATTTGATGATGTCACATACGGGTAAGTTCCGAAGTCAATGTCAAGAAGCGCTCCCTGAGCGCCCTCAAACAGCACTTTCTTCCCGTTCTTCAGCGCTGAATTAATGGCTTTTGAGACATCTCCGATAAATGGTTTTATAATCCCCCTGTATTCCCTTAATTCCTTTATGACTTCGCCCTTTTTCACCGCAGGCTTATTGTAAAGCTTCTCAAGCAGGAAATTTTTTTCCTCAAGCGCGGCATCCAGTTTTTCAGAAAGCCCTGCCTCGTCGAAGATATCCATCAAGCGTATGCCCGCGCGCGCGTATTTGTCCGCGTATGTCGGGCCTATTCCCCTGCCGGTTGTACCTATTTTTTTCTTCTCGTCCCTGCCTTCTCGGGCCTGGTCTATGGCCTTGTGGTACGGCATGACAACCTGGGCTGAGCCGCTGATCATGAGGTTCTTTGGCGTTATTGAAACCCCCCTGGCCTTAAGTTCCTTTATCTCCTTAACAAGGCTGCCGAGGTCTATGACCACGCTTCCGCCTATTATGTTCATTGTGCCCTTGTGTAATATGCCGGACGGCAAAAGGTGCATTACGTATTTTTTATCCCCGACTATCACGGTATGCCCGGCGTTCGCGCCGCCCTGGTAGCGGACTATAACGCGGTATTTTTCGGAGAAAAGGTCCACTATTTTGCCTTTCCCCTCATCCCCCCACTGCGCCCCGAGTATCACATCTGCAGGCATTGTTGACTCCTTTTATCTAAAAACCGTATTTTGTTGTTGGTTGAAGGTTAAAACATGCAACCTTCAACTGCGTTTAAAACCAAATAATACTATATTATTTTCGGGCTTTTGGCAAACGCTTTTTGCGTATTCCTTTTTTGCGTATTCCAAAAAAAAGGCGGCCGTTCCCGGCCGCCTTTTTCAACACCTGTGCTTTATGCTTCAGTTATAGTTCCACATTCTTAACTTCAATTATCTCCTCAAGGTTCTTTATGCTTTCTATCACGTCTTTTGGCACGTCGCTGTCAACTGTCAGCACGCCGAGCGCCACTTTTTCCTCCTTGTGCCTGCCCAGCACAAAAGACGCGATGTTTATGTTCTTGGAGCCCAGTATAGTGCCTATCCTGCCGATGACCCCCGGCTTGTCGTTGTTCTTGTATACTATCATGTTCTTTTCCGGCACTATTTCCATGGTGAACCTGTCCACCATGACTATACGCGCCTCTTTCTTTACCGATAGCGTGCCGTAAACGCTGCGCTTTTCCTTGTCAGTCGTTATGGTGACGCTGATAAGGTTAGGGAAATCGCTCTTTACGGTCGTGGTCTTTTCAATTACCTCTATCCCGCGCTCCTTGGCGATGGGAAGCGCGTTTACAAAATTCACGCAGTCAGAGCCAATAGCCGGCGAGAGCAGCCCCTTTACCGCCGCAATAGTCATTATCTTTGTGTTGTATTTCGTGACATCCCCGCTGTACTCAACAGTAAAGCTCTTTACACTGCCTTCAATTAGCTGCGCCACAAAAGAGCCGAGCTTGTCAACCAGGTTAAAATACGGCTCCATTTCCTTAAGCTGCTCAGGCGGCACCGCAGGTATATTCAGCGCGTTTTTTATCATACCTCCGCGCAGGGCCTCTATTACCTGCTCAACAATTACCTTGCCCACGTTTTCCTGCGCTTCCACGGTTGAGGCGCCAAGGTGCGGCGCCATTATTATCTTGTCCGGGTCAACGCTGAAAAGCTCGCTGTCAAAAGGCGGTTCCTTGTCATAAACGTCAAAAGCGGCTTTTTTTATCTTGCCCGACTTTAAGCCCTCGGCCACATCCTTTTCATTGTATATGCCGCCGCGTGCGCAGTTAACCAACATGACGCCGTCCTTCATCTCGGCTATTTCCTTCGCCGTAATAAGGTTCGTGGTTTCCTTTGTCTTTGGCACGTGTACGGTTATAATATCCGCATTTTTTATTACATCAGTAACCGTTCCTATCTCTATTCCCATTGCCTCGCCTTTTTCCTTTGTTACAAACGGGTCATAACCGATTATTTTCATGCCAAAGGCCTGCATCCTTTTTACCACTTCAGACCCTATCCTCCCGAGCCCGATGACACCGAGCGTTTTTCCATAAAGTTCAATGCCTGTGAATTTCGGGCGTTCCCATTTCTTAGCCTTAAGTGATGCGTCTGCCTGCGGCAGGTTCCTCGCCATGCCGAGTATGAGCGTTATGGTCTGCTCAGCGGTTGAGAGCGTGTTAGCGTCAGGCGTGTTCATCACAATAACGCCCTTTGATGTAGCAGCAGGCATATCCACATTGTCAACACCAACCCCGGCCCTTCCTATGACCTTGAGCTTCTTTACTTTCTCAAGCACCTTTGCCGTTACCTTTGAAGCGCTTCTTATAATAAGCGCGTCATAGTTCGGAAGCTCCTCGGCGAGCTGTTCCTCGCTAAGCCCTGTCTTTACTGTGCATTCAATGTCCTTCTCGTTTTTCAGCATCTTTATGGCGTCTTCGGAAAGCTTGTCGCTGACCAGAATTTTGTACATAATAACCCTCCTTTAAATTTTCAATTTACAATTTTAAATTCAAAATCTATATGCCGTACTTTTCCTCCATCAGCACTTCCATCGTCCTCTTTACTCCCTTTCCTATTTCTATATTCGCTCCCATCTCTTTTAAAGCCATTTCGACAGCAGCTACGCCCATTATCGGGTCAAACCTGTCAGTATAACCGAGCGTACCTATCCTGAATATCTTTCCTTCCATCTTTAACTGTCCGCCGGCCATTGATATCCCGTAATCGTCCCTTATCTTTTTAACAAGCGCCTTGCCGTCAACGCCTTCCGGTACAACAACTGAAGTTAGGACTACTGCCGGGTTTTCTTTCGCAAAAAGCTCAAGCCCGAGCGCCTTTATTCCTTCCCTTACGGCCTTTGACAGTTTTGCGTGGCGCTCCCACACTTTCTCGTTTGTCTCTTCCTTTATCATCCTTAAAGCCACGGCCTGCTGGCAGATAAGCGAAACAGCCGAGGTCCACGGCGTATCGGGCATTTTCTCCTTTGTCAGGGCCTTTTCCGACCTTTTCAGGTCAAAATAAAATTTCGGCGTTTTGTTGGCCTCTATTACCTTCCACGCCTTCTCGCTGCAGGCGACATAGGCAAGTCCGGGCGGTATCATAAGCCCTTTCTGCGAGCCGACAACTATTATGTCAACGCCCCATTTGTCCATGTAAAACGGCTGCGCGCCTATGCCCGATATGCCGTCAACCACAAGCAGGGCCTTGTGCCCGGCAGTAAGTTTTCCCATAGCTTCAATATCGTTGTAAACTCCTGTTGACGTCTCGTTCAACTGTATGAACACCGCTACAGCGTCCGGATTTTCATCCAGGGCTTTTTTAAGCTCCTGGGGTTTGATCGCGTAACCCCACTCAGCCGAAATCTTTACGATGTTCGCGCCATAGGCCTTGCCGAGGTTTTCCCACCTGTCGCCGAACGCGCCTATGGAACACACGATTATCTTGTCTCCCGCGCTAACCGTATTGGCCATAGCGGCTTCCATTGCGCCTGTTCCGGACGAAGCCATGAGATATACGTTTCTTGTTGTCCCAAGGACGTATTTCATGCCGTCAAGCACTTCAGCCAGTATTTTTCTGAACTGCGGAGTCCTGTGGTGCATTACGGGTTTTGCAGCCTCAGCAATAACTTCAGGCGGTACTTCAGTCGGGCCCGGAGCCATAATATACTTTTTCTTCATAAAATCCTCCTCATTTTTAGCGGATTTACCGCATTTTTTGTTGTTGTCGAGATAATCGTGGCAAAACAAGTGATTTTTTTCACTAAGTTTTGTTAATATTATACAAAATAAACCTTTTTTTGTCAAGTGGTTTCTAATCAGATTATCCTTTTTCATTGTGAAAACTTTCACTTTCTTTATAAAAAAAGAAAGCCCTTATTAAGGGCCTCCTTATATTAAATTATAATGTCTTTTTTTTGTCTTCCACTATTTTCTTCCTTAATTCCACCTTTTCAAATATTTCCTCCACTTTCTCTATCAGCCTCGCGGGAGAAAAGGGCTTCACAACATAAGCGTCAGCTCCGGACTTGAATCCCTTTTCAATGTCCGTAATCTGGCCCTTTGCGGTCAGCAGAATAACAGGTATTGAAGATGTCTCCTTGCTGCGCTTTAGGTTCTTGCACGCCTCAAGCCCGTCCATTTCAGGCATCATTACATCAAGTATCACCATGTCAGGCCTTACCTTTTCCACTTCAGCAATCGCCAGCCTGCCGTTTGACGCCGTATAAACCGCATAGTCGTCAGAAAGTGTATCCTGCAGGGCCGACAATATGAACGGCTCGTCATCAGCAACCACTATTTTCTTTTTTTCAGCCATTTTTCCCTCCTTATCAGCTTGGTTTCAACTTTGGAATGTAAAAAATAAACTCGCTTCCCTTGCCTGGCTCGCTTTTCACTTCTATGCCGCCATTATGAAGCTCAATCATGTACTTTACTATCGGCAATCCTATGCCTGTGCCGCTTATTTTCCTTACAGCCTCGTTTTCAACCCTGTAGAATTTTTCAAATATCCTGCCCTGGTCTTCCTTTGATATCCCCAGTCCTTCATCCTTTACTGAAGTATAGACCCTGTTTCCCCTGTCTTCCATTGTTATCGTCACATTGCCCCCGTCGGGCGAGTATTTAATGGCGTTGGAAAGCAGGTTTGTCATTACCTGTATCATTTTATTCTTGTCGAACAATATTGTCTCACTTTTGTCCGGAATTGTCAAAATAATTTTATGCTTGCTTGAAGCGTTCTTATATGTCTCATATACTATGCGCAAAAGGTCGGTAAAATCCATTTCCTCCATGGTAAGAGAAAGCCCCTTTCCCGCGTCTATCCTTGAGAGGTCAAGCAGGTCGCCTATAAGCGAGCCCAGCCTCTGTGTTTCCTTGTTTATTATGTTCGCGTAGCTTTTCACCTTTTCCGGGTCAACGTTCCTGACCATCATGAGCTCCGAATACGCCTGTATGGGGGTAAGGGGAGTCCTAAGCTCATGGGAGACCATGTTCAAAAACTCGGATTTCATCTTATCCAGCTCCTTTATCTCCGTTATATCCCTGAAGACTGCCACTGACCCAGCGGCTTCCTGCTTTTCGCTTATTATTGGAGTGAATACCGCGGCGAATATGTGTTCCTTATTGCCGAGCTGGAATTTCACTTCGTTTTTAAGCGTATTCTTTGCCTCAAGCACCGCGGTGAAATTGTCTGTAATAAGCTTATTATTTATATATGACGCCACTTTCTGGCCGAAAGAATTTTTCGCGTCAATACCGAATATCCGCTCAGCCACCCTGTTTATCATGACTATCTGATTGTCGCTGTTCACCGCCACAACAGCGTCTTCCATTGACTGCACAATTGATTCTATCCTGAGTTTTGCTATTGACAGGCTCACATTTGCGTTTTTAAGCTCCTTGTTTAGCTGCTCGGCCCTTTCCTCAAGGTGCTCGTAAAGGTTCGTATTTTCTATGGCTATCGCGGCCTGGGACGCGAGTGCCTCAAGGAACTTTATCTCGCTTTTGGAAAAACTGTTCCCGCCTATCTTGTTCAATACCTGAACAACGCCAATTGTCTGGTTTCTTACCTTCAAAGGCACACAGATCACCGACCTTGTTATGAACTTGGTCTGGTCGTCAACGCGCCTGGCAAATCGCGGGTCCTTTGCCACATCAGGCACAAGCAGCGACTCGCCGGTATACGCCACCCAGCCGGCTATGCCCTCGCCCATTTTCAGGCGTATCTTTTTTACTTCCTCTTCCATGGGGCCGGTTGCCACTTCAAAAAAGAGCTCGTTTTTCTCGTTGTCAATAAGGAATACCGACGACGCCTCGGCCTGCATGACTTTTTCGGCAGACTGCATTATTATCTTGAGGAGCTCGTCCAGATTCCTGGTTGAATTTATTATTATGGAAGCTTCCATAAGGGCGCTCATCTTGGCTATTTCCTCTTCCTTTTGCTTGTTCGCCATCTGGGTTATGAATTCCTGTACGGAAAGCTCTATGACAATATTGAAAAGGTCCACTATGAGGTCGGCAAAGCTGATAAGCCTGGAATCAGGGAAAGACGGCTGTTCATAATACGCTTTAAGGAGTTCCTCATAATCAATGCTAAGTTCTTCGCTGATTTTTTTAACGAGAGCTTCGTTGTTTTTGCGTTCCCTTATGCCCACGAAAATGAAGAATTTCTTGCCGTAAAAATACGTTGTAGCGACGTAATATTCGCAGTCAGCGTACAGCTTGACGAATTTTGAGTTCTTGTCAATTTTGTCTATGTCAATATTGCAGTAATCGCGGCCTATATCCGTGGAGGTCAACAGGGCGTAAAAATCTGAAAAATTGGTTTCCTCAGTGTTTATCTTGCCGTCTTCGCTTATAAGCTTTATTGCAATACCGAGATCCTTGGAAAACTTGTATTGTATTCCTTCCCATACGCGTATGTTGAAAAGGCGTGAAGAATCTATTTCCTGCTCGCGTATGGGCTGTTTTTCGCTTTGGGCCATCAAATACCCCTTTTCCCTCTTAATGCCTATTTCTTTTTCTTCTTGACTTTCTTTTTAGCTCCGCAGCCGCATGCAGCGCACATTGTAATCCTCCCTGTATCTTGTTATTTTAGCGCGCATCCACGCCAGTATTTTATGGTGGGCGCGATTGGAGTTGAACCAACGACTTCCATCGTGTGAGGATGGCACTCTAACCACTGAGTTACGCGCCCACTATAACAGGAATCTCTATAAACACGCAAGAGCACAAACGTACACACTGAGTTGAAATGTTGTTATTCGCGGAGCGAATAACCAGAAAATCAACTCCTTACACTTCTCATTACAACCGACATAAATTGCTTTATTACAAGCTCTATATATATTTTACCTTATTGCCCTGTAAGTTCAACACTATTTTTTCGGTTCTGGCTGGCTCATTCGCTCAGCTTCACTATCATGCCGGTCTTCCTCGCCCTGTTGTAAGCGGCTTCTATTGCGGCAAATAAAAAAGCCATGTACGCGAAAGAAAGCGTGAAACCCTTTAACAGCGGGTGCGAAAAGCTCAAGTCAAAACCGTAACCCTGCCTGAAATATTCAAGGAAATAAGTGAGCGGCAGCGCCTTTGCCAGCGCCACCACAGGCCCGGGCAGGTATGTCACAGGGTAGTATATGCCGCATATAAGCATCATAAGAACTGACAGCATCCAGGCTATTATGTCTATCCTGGAGCCGAACAGCAGTATTGAAAGTATCACGACCATGCCGATTATCATCGCGTTCAGGTATATGCCCGCCATGGAGGGAATGAGAAAACGCAGTTCAGGGAGCCTGAAATTAAATATAAGCCCTGCGAGCAGCGCCAGCATGATAAAAGCAAGCACTCCCCTTACAGCCCCAACCAGCCATGAACCTATTATGAAATCATAGTTCCTTACCGGCGCTACATATGTCTGTTTCAGCGACTTTGACCACACATCGTAGAGAAAACCGTAGGCAACGTCGAGCTGGGAAACCTGCAAGACTCCTGATATTACGGCTCCCGAAATAAGGAAATTTATATATCCCTCCTGAAGCTTCAGGAACCCTGACATGAGGCCTATGGATATTATGCCGATTATCGGCCAGAAAAAAACCTCTGTCATAGCGAAGAAATTCCTTATCGCGAATATGTAATTCCTGTAGGCAAAAGCGCTAATCCTGCTTATCAGCCAGCTCAATGAACATCGCCTCCATGCTTTTTGTCTTTGTCCGCTTCTTGAGTTCATTTTTTGTGCCCAGCTCGACAATTCTGCCGTCGCGTATGAAAGCTATGCGTCCGCACAGTTCCTCAACCTCGTGCATATAATGCGTCGTTAAAAGCACCGTTATGTCCCTGTCCCTGTGCATGCGCCGTATGAAAGCCCTGGTCTTTGCCGCTATGTTCGGGTCCAGCCCCAGCGTGGGTTCGTCAAGCAGGAGGATTTCAGGGTCATTTAATAGGGATTTTGCCAGCGAAAGCTTCTGTTTGCTGCCCGTGGACAGCTCGTCAAAGCGGGTGTCCGCGTATTCCTCAAGCTCCAGCTCGGCAATCAGCGAGGCTGTCTTTTTCCTTGCCTCTTCCTTTCCAAGATTGTATAGCATGGAGTAAAATTTCATTATCTCCCTTACAGTCAGGCTCCACGGCAGGTTCGGATTGCCCGAGCACATATTCATCCTTTTTTTCAGATCCATGCTGTATTTTTTTGTCACTTCCATGCCCGCGATATTTACTCTGCCGCTGTCAGGCGTTATAAGCCCCATCAAAATGTTCATGAAAGTAGTCTTGCCTGCGCCGTTGGGCCCGAGTATCCCGAAAATCTCACCCCTGTGCACGGTCAAATCTATGCCTCTTAGGGCGCGGACCTCGCGTTTCCTGAAAAAACCGCGCCTGTATGTCTTTGTCAAGCCTGTGGCATTTATTATAGGCTCCCTATTTTTCATTTAAATCCTGACCTTATTATATATTTCTCAACCATCCTTGCAGGATTGTAGGACTGCTTTGCCCTGCGCAGGCCCGGATCGCCCGCGTCCTG
Source organism: uncultured Spirochaetia bacterium (assembly GCA_964398505.1). GTDB lineage: Bacteria > Oederibacteriota > PGYV01 > PGYV01 > CAYNMZ01 > CAYNMZ01. The sequence continues at coordinate 21,745 of CAYNMZ010000006.1, read as the reverse complement.
TTCCCTGTTTATCCAGGCGTACTTTGACAGCGCTTTTTCGCAGAATTCCCTGTTTATAAACTGGTAAATGCCGCGGTATTCGGGATTCGCCTTTTCAAAGAGCACGACCGCGGTGTCGGCATTCAGCTCTGACGCGATTGTAAACGCCTGGACCTTGCCCTTCACAAGCACAGCCGCGCCAATAACGCCGAGCGAAGGATAATTTTCAAGCGCCTCCATGACAGCCCTGCTTTCATGCATGAGCGAAAGGTCGTCCTCGCACGCGCGCGCCTCGCACCAGGCCCGCTGGAATGAAATAAGTTCAGGTATAAGTTCCGGGGTTATTTCTACGAACTTGAATTCGTAATTTTCCAGAAATTTCTTCAGGTGGTTCCTCTTGCCGTCATACTTCCGCCCGGCAAGTTTTATAAGATCCTCTGACCTGTAGACATAGTCAGCGTTGTCAGGGTCGCTCTTTACCGAGAAACCGGCGCCGGAAAGCTCCTGCGCCTCGTTTTCGGTGAAACCGTAGAAAGCCGTATCAGGTCCTGCCTGTCCAAGTATTTTTTTAACAATTGCGGCCTTGTCGGCCTTTCCAAGCGGCGGATAAAATAAAGTAGTTCCGTTTTTTTCAAGGCAAACGCAAATATTGCCGTCACAGTCAGTCAGGCTTGTGTTACGCTGCTTCCGCCAGACAAACATCTCAGTAAAGTTAAGCTCCGAGACTTCCGGTGGATTTTCCTTATAATATCCCTCTATGGCCTGCCTGTGTGATATTTGAAGTGGTGCAAATTCGGGAAAAACAGGTATTCTTTCCAATGAAACCGCCTTTTTTTATTATATTGAATACAGTTTTAAACATAAATGAGAATATACCATTTTTATCCAATAATACAATTAATTTTTTTATTTTAATACTGCCCTTTAAATTGTTTTAATCCGCATTCTGATAAAATCCATATAAATATGGAGTTTTTACATTATAAATATTTTTTTAATCATTGACCTTGAAATAGTATTTTGATATATTTTTATAGTCTTTTAAGCTATAATTTTAACCTAAATGCGAATTAAACTAACTGCTCCTGTCGGGGCGTAGCGCAGCTGGCTAGCGCACCTGCCTTGGGCGCAGGGGGTCGCCAGTTCAAATCTGGCCGCCCCGACCAACTAATAGATTGTGGTGGGTGTAGCTCAGTTGGTTAGAGCACAAGATTGTGGATCTTGGGGTCGCGGGTTCAAATCCCGTCACTCACCCCAAAGGTTTATCTCAGACATATAGCTGAGTTCTTGACAGGTTGAGACAATACCCTTTTTAACGGGTGATTATTACAGTGGTATAGGCTGTCGCCGATAAGCCGATGGATCGATAAGCATTGATATATGAATGCTCGTAAAGCCCGCAATACGGCTTATAGCGCATTCAAAAGCTCTTTAGTATTTATATAGCTTGAGTGGTTATGAAGTGTTGCTGAATTGAAAAAGCGTTATCTTATATAGTGGGTGATTAGCTCAGTGGTAGAGCAGCTGACTCTTAATCAGTTGGCCGAGGGTTCGACTCCCCCATCACCCACCATAACTAGATAAGATATAGCTGGCAATTAGTACCGTGGGTATCGCCTCCGGAGTCGAAACGAGCGAGCGCCGAACGAAGCGAGGAAAAGCGAGGCGTAGCCGAGCGGAAGTGATCGAGGAAAGACTACGCTGGCTGCGAAAAGCTAAGCTGAGCAGCCAAAGTAGTTAACTTTCCATCACCCACCATAAGTATTAAAGGCGCCTGGTAGCGAAAAACCATCGAACGAAGCCAATAATCCGCGCCATATAGGGACTGACTGTATAGTGTGTACTTTGCCGAGCGGAAGTTAAGTGGCATAGGCAGTATTTGAGGAGTCACTCAAAGCAATTGTATGTGCGCCCGTAGCTCAGTGGATCAGAGCATTGGCCTCCGAAGCCATGTGCGTGGGTTCGACTCCCGCCGGGCGCGCCATTATAAATGTGCCTGTAGCTCAGTTGGATAGAGCAACAGCCTTCTAAGCTGTGGGCCGGGGGTTCGAATCCCTCCAGGCACGCCAAATAACTAAATAAGCATTTATGGAAATAAATTATGGCAATTTTGCGGCACTGGGATTCGAAACGAGCCCGACGCTGACTAAATGTCAGAAAAGCGAGCATAGCGAGCGACAGTCGGGCGAGGCGAGGCTACGCAGCGTGCGAAAGGCAAAGCCGAGCACGCTAAGTGGCCGAATCCCTCCAGGCACGCCATTTATCAGATAATTTTATACACAAATAAGTCCGGCGTTTTTTCTTTGATAGCCGAAATAATTATCCATAGTTAAAATTTAAACCACGGCAGGCTGCCGAGAATAAGGCCCAAAATAAAAAGCCCGCCTGCCATCTTATTGAACCAGAAAGCCCACACCACATACCACAGCGGCCACAAATTCACGAAACCTTTTGGTTTTGTCGCGGGTTTTTTTGCCGACAGTATCCCCATGAACACACGGAACCTATTTACAGCGAAAAATGACAGCAGCGCAAAAGGCGTTATTATTTTCGCTAACACAAGAACAGCCACCGCAATGAAGAACATTGCGGTGTTTATCCTCGTGAACATTACCGCGTTTTTCCATCCCAATACCACGGGCAGCGTCCTTACACCTTTTTTTGAGTCTTTTTCATACTTGTCAAGGTGTTTGCCAAGCAGCACATTGGTCACAACAAGGCCGTAAGGGATTGAGGCCAGCCAGGCCTCCAATGGCATTGTTTTTGTCATCACATAAAAGGTTCCTACGGTTATAAGCGGTCCCCAGATAAGGAAAATCGCAAGTTCGCCAAGCCCCCTGTACTTTAACTTTACTGGCGGCGCCACATAAAAAACGCTGAGCAGGAATCCCGCGACAGCAAAAGCCATTACCGGCCAGCCCGTGTTCTTAAAAAGGTAAAAGGCTATAGCCAGCTCTATAAGGCCGAACGTAAAGAAAACCGAGAGAAGCTTTTTTTCTGTTATAAGCCCCGACGCTATCGGGTGCGGCGAGTATTGGACCCTGTGATAATCCTTCGTGTCAATCCCCTGCTTGTAGTCAAAATAGTCGTTTATCAGGTTATTTGACATGTGCGCCAGTATAAGCGCAACAATGACAAGTCCAAGATGCGCCCAGTTTATATAGCCCCTGGTTGCCGCAAGCAAAGCGCCAATGAGGGCTGAAGTCACAGTCATGGAAATGACCTGCGCCCTTGTGAGTATTATCCACTTTGAGAGCCAGTCCATCTTGGCGCCTTTGGGCAGATTGCCGATTTCAAGGGCGACTTTCCAATTCTGAATTAAGCTCATTTTTTCCTCCGGTGCTTATTTATATTTCATGGTTATTACGGACTCTTTCTTAAACTGTCAAATATGCGCTATTTTTTCAAATCAAGTTCTGCCACGCTTTCAATGTGCCTCGCCTGCGGAAACATGTCAAAAAGCGCTAAATCCTTCAATTCATAAATCTCCGACAGGTCCCTTATGTCCTCGGCCAGCCTTATCTGGTTGCATGAGACGTAGATAATTTTCTCCGGCTTCATGGTTCTCAGGAACTTGATGGTCTTCTTATGAAGCCCGGTACGCGGCGGATCAACTATATAAAGGCCGCCCTTTCCCGCAAGCCATGGGGACAGCTTTTCCGGCTCTGTTGCGTCAGCCTGCCTGAAAATAGCGTTCATTTTACGGTTTTCCCTTATGTTGCGCTCGGCGCAGGCCGCAGAAGGCCCGCTGTTGTCAGATATTATGACCTCATCCGCCTTGTCCGCGCAGAATATCCCGAAAGTGCCGACCCCCCCGAAAAGGTCAAGTATCAGCGGGTATTTTTTCGCGATTTTTGACCTTATAAAATGCATCATGTCCATTGTGACCAGGGAATTATTCTGGAAAAAACCCTGCGTATGATAAGTATATTTTATGCCGGCCAGTGTCTCATGCAGGCAGTCGCTGCCCTTTACAACCACGCAGTCATCTGGCGAACTAATGTCTGTGTTGTATTTGACAGTGCCGAAAAGCACGTTGGCGGCCGATGATGCAGCGGCAAACTCCCTTATGGCCGCAGCATGGCTTTCAATATTTTCAGAATCCCTGTTCAGCACAAATGTGATTGAGGAATCCCCTGAAAAGAAAGACCCCCTGCAAACCGCGTACCTTAGGGTTCCCTTCCTTTTTACGACGTCAAATACTTCAAGCCTGTCCCTGTTGCCCCTGTACCAGGAATTCACCTCGCCAAGAAGCCTGTTTATCACATTGTTTGATATGTGGCATTCCTCAAAACCCACAAGCCTGCTGAACTTGCCTTTTTCCCTCAGCCCAAGGCCGCCGCTGTTAAAGGCAAAGTCCATACGGTTCCTGTAATAGTATTCGTCCTTTACATATATCCTCAGGCCCTCTGTGCCCGACGGCAGCATGACCCCGGCCCTGCCAAAAGCCTCCTCTGTTTCCTTCCTCTTTATGGCAAGCTGCGCCGAATACTCCCTGTCCTGGTACATGCATCCCCCGCATTTCCCGAACACGGGGCATTTTGCTTGAATCAAGCCGTATCTCCCTTAATTTTAATTTGTTGCATCCAAGGCATTTACATATGGTCCGGAGCGCGGAATACGGTGTCCGGAATCAAGGACTGAAAATTGCCCCGTTTTTGTATTTGACTCCGGATTCCGGACTTCAAACTACCCGGGCGGCCAGTTAAGCTTCCTGCCCCCAAGCACATGAAGGTGCAGGTGCGCAACAGCCATTCCGGCGTCAGGACCCACGTTAAACACAGTCCTGTACCCGGTTTCCGTAAAGCCCCTGTCCGCGGCTATTCTTTTAGCCGCAAGCAGAAGCCTGCCTGCGACAGCAGTATCCTCCTGCTCAAGCGCATTAAGTGAGGCTATATGCTTTTTCGGCACTACAAGCACGTGCATTGGAGCCTGAGGGCTTATATCCTCAAACGCGTAAACATCGCCATCCTCGTACACTTTTTTTGAAGGTATTTCGCCTTTTAATATCCTGCAAAACAGGCAGTCAGACATTTTTCATCCTCCTGTCAAGGTCTTGCAATACACTTTCATATTTTCAATTTTTTCCGGAATAACCTGAACCAGCCGGCCCGCGGACTCATTATCAGCACGTAAATATACCTTAATATAATTTTCGGTATAACCCGTAAAAAAACCGCCTTTCTTCCCGCTTTCAACCAGCGCCGCAAGTTTCCTGCCAATATTCTTTCGCGCGAACAATTCTTCTTTGTCTGACGCGGCGGCAAGCAATTCCTTTACCCTGCGTTTTTTTTCCTCTGCCGGAACCTTGCCGTCCATCCCTGACGCCCTTGTCCCGGGCCTGTCGGAATATGGAAAGACATGCACCCTTGAAAACGGGTGATTTCTTACAAAAGCAAGGCTGTTTTGATGCTGTTTCTCCGTCTCACCCGGAAATCCGGCTATTATGTCCGTTGTTATTCCCGCGTAAGGCATTTTTTTAAGTACGTAATCCATAACAGCCATATATTCGTCAAGGCTGTAATTCCTGCCCATTGATTTCAGGATATCATCATCTCCGCTCTGAAGTGACATATGAAGATGCGGGCATATCCGTTCAGGCCGGGAAGCCATAAGCTCAATCATCGCCCTGTCCGTTTCCCTTGGCCCTATAGAGCTCAGCCTTATCCTGAAATCGCCCGGCAGTTCCACGGCCCGCTTTAAAAGGCCCGTAAGTGCTGATGCCGAACGCCGGTCTTTTCCGTAATAGCCGAGGTTTATGCCCGTCAGTACTATTTCCTTAAAACCGTATGAAACAAGCATCCTGATTTCAAGCAACACTTCTTCCTCAGGCCTGCTCCTGACACTGCCGCCCCTCACATAAGGGACTTCACAGTAGGCGCAAAAATTATCACAGCCTTCCTCAATCTTTACAAATGCCTTGTCCCTGCCTGAAAATCCGCGTAATAACAGTGCCGTATCCGCGGCCGGTTTTAATCCGTAGTTTTCAGGTTTGAATTTTCCAGAGTTCGGTACGACTATATCGGCCAGCTTTAGTATTTCAGCCGCGGCTGAGTCCTTTCTTTCCGCAAGACAGCCCGTTACAGCAACCCTGGCTCCGCCTTTCTTAAGAGCCGCGATTTTACGCCTTATTTCCGCGTCTATGGTTCCTGTAACAGTGCAAGAATTTATTACAAAAAAATCCGCGTCGTCCGATTCAACGGCGCCGGCTTCTTTGAACGCCTGCCTTATCAGTTCTGTTTCATACAAGTTAGACTTGCAGCCGAATGTAAGGAATCCGGGCTTCATTTTTTAAAATCCGAGACGTTTATCCTTATCTCCTCAAACTCGTTATTCAGGTCAAATGTCTCGCTGAAAAGCTCAAGCCCTGTGCGCGTGACAAAAGTCTTTTTCACCCTTGACTCCACAGCGTACCTCTTTTCCTTTTCAACAAGCACAAGCACAGTACCGTCAAGTCCCATATTGAGCATCCTGGCGGCCCTTATCTCTGGCAAATCGTTCAATATGTCAAGAAGAATCTCGTTTTCCTCTTCCACCACCTCCAGCCTATTCTTTATATTACGCTGGGACTCGTTCATAATTTCCGCAAAACCGCTCATATCGGCCTTTTTCAGCGCATCACGGGCCTTTATGACCCTGTCATTTTCCGAAATGAAATAAGCGCATCTTTTCCTCTGCTGCATGGAAAGTTTTGCCCTGTAATCATCAAATTTTTCCAATGACAGCTGGTCAAGGCCGCTTATTGAAGCGCCGTTCCTGTTCATAACGGCTATTGATTCCCTGACGTCAGAGGCAATGGCCGCGACCTTATTCTCCAGGTGTTTTTTTCTCAGTCCCGAAGAAAGCGTCATAAAAACGTATTGCCCCAGGTCAGCCTTTATATTCTCCTCGGTATTGGAGGAGGAGTCAAAAAATGTGAGCATGCCGTTTTTTGCGAATATTATGGGTATGTACTTCACATAGTTCTTTTCCCTTCCCATATATTTGCGTTCACCTTCAGCGCATATGGAAGCCATCTCAGCACCCGCGAGCTTCCAGTCCGAGAACTGCGAGGCCAAATACGCCACGCCCACTTCAAGCGCTTCCATTGAGTTGGCGTCAAAATAATCAGGGATAAGGTTGTCCACAAAAACATTCATGCCGTTGACCTTTTTTGACTGGCCTTCAAGCATGAAAAGCGTGCTGGCCATGTAATTGGCCCAGCCGTGTTCCTCGCGCGACTGCGGGTCATTGAGGCTGAGACGTATTTTCTCGTCATATTTCCTTGAATAAAAATGTATTGACCTGTCCCCGTCTTTTCTCTTCTGCGCCATTAATACCGCGTTCTTGCCTATGTTTCCTGATATCACCTTTCCCCTGTTAAAGTCAGCCGTATCCCCCATGATCTGAACGCTGCCCGGCAATTTTACGGCCATTATTATCTCGCCTTTAGGCTCGAAAATCTGAAAAAAACTCCTTGCTTCCTTATACATCTGGTTTTCCGTCATCTTCCTCTCCTTGGCTTTCGATTTTTAGTACTTATCAAGCGGCTTGTCCTGAAGCGTTTCCCTTATTACCTCATCAAGCGTAGTAATACCTTTTTTCATGAGCTCAATAGCTGATTCACGCATTGTAATCATGCCGTTTTTCCAGGCTACCCTTTTCAATTCGTTTAAAGTAGCCTTTTTAAAGATAGCTTCCCTGATCGTGTTATTAACGGGCAGCACTTCGTACACGGCCATACGGCCCTTATAACCAGTGTAATGGCACGCAGGACAGCCTGCGCCTTCATAATAAGTCCCGCCTTCTATCACTTTTTCCGGTATGCCCCATTTTTTTGCTTTCACAAAGTCTATTTCCTTGACTTTTTCCTTACAGTTGGCGCAGATGCGCCTTACCAGCCTCTGGGATGCCGCGACCAGGACAGAAGAACCCACATATATCGGGTCAATGCCCATGTCTATAAGCCTCGTAATTGTGGCTGGTGCGTCATTTGTATGCAGCGTGGAAAGCACAAGATGTCCTGTTAACGCAGCTTTTATGGCAATTGAAGCGGTCTCGTTGTCACGGATTTCACCAACCAGCATTACGTCAGGGTCCTGCCTTAAGAACGACCTTAGGACATTGGCAAAAGTCAGGTTTGCCGCGACATTAACCTGTATCTGTATTATATGGGGAAGCCTAAACTCAACCGGATCCTCTACTGTCATAATATTGTCATGAGGGTCGTTTATCTTCGCGATTGCCGCGTACACCGTGGTTGTCTTTCCGCTGCCAGTAGGCCCGGTTATCAGCACCATTCCGTAAGGAGCGGCCAGGCCCTTTTGAAGGGCATCAAGCTGCTGCGGAAGCATACCCAGCTCGGCAAGATCAAAACTCTGCGTTGCCTGGTTAAGTATGCGCATTACGATGTTCTCGCCCCAGATTGTAGGCATCACCGATACGCGCAGGTCTATTTCACCGCCGTTCTGCATCCTGAACTTTATCCTGCCGTCCTGAGGCAGCCTCTTTTCAATTATGTTCATTCCGGCCATAAGCTTAATCCTTGACGTCAAAGCCTTTCTGAACTGTATCTTGGGAGGCGGCATTTCCACAAGCGATCCGTCAATCCTGTATCTTAAAACTATCTTTTTCTCATAAAAGTTTATGTGTATATCGGAGGTCCTCTTCTGGGCCGCGTCCTCTATCAGGTAATTTACGTATTTAACAACCGGGCTGCTCTGGCCCTCAATATCTTCCTCGCCCTCTTCATCCTTTGCCTTCGCTTCCTCAAGTACCTGTATCTCAAAATCCGAGCCTTCAATAGAGTCAATTGTATCATCAAGCCCCTGGGAGGAAGGATAGTACTTTTCTAGTGCGGCCGAAAGCGACGATTCGCTGGTAACAACAAAGACCAGCTCCGCGTCCTGTTCTCCCTTCACTTCAAAACGCAGGCTGCCGGCCAGAGCCGGATCCATGGGATTTGAAGTTGCCATGATTATCTTGCCGGGTTTTTTCTCTATCGGAATAACTCTGTATTTTCTGGCCGTCTCGCCGGACACAGATTTTATCACATCCTCGTCAATGTGAAGTATGCTTACATCTATGAATTTGGTCCCAACTTGCAGCGCGAGGAAATGATAAAGCACATCTTCTGTTATGAAACCCATTTTTACAAGGACATTTCCGAAAGGTTCGCTGGTCTTTAACTGCTCAGCTACGGCCTTTTCAAGCTGATCCTCGCTTATCATTCCCTCTTCAATAAGTATCTCGCCGATTTTCTTCGCTTCCATTTAATCTCCTTCGGCCGTAACCACAAGCACCTCTTCCAGCGTGGTTACACCGGTTCTCCACTTTTCAAGCGCTATGTTGCGGAGTGTACGCATTCCTTCCTTTTCCGCCTGTTTAGTAAGATCGTTCAAATCCGCTCCCGCAAATATCATGTCTGAAATCTGGGTGGTTATTGGCATTATCTCATATATGGCCACCCTCCCTTTGTATCCGGAAAAATTGCAGTTGCTGCAGCCAACACCTTTTGAAATTTGAGTGCCTTCCAGATCCTTGGGGTCAACACGCAGCTTTTGAAGCTCGTCTTCGGTCGGTTTGTATGGCTGCTTGCACTTTGAGCATATCCTCCGCATCAGCCTCTGGGCTATTATGATTTTCACCGCTGAGCCGACATATACAGGGTCAATACCCATATCTATGAGCCTCATTATTGTTGAAGGCGAATCATTTGTATGAAGAGTTGAAAAAAGAAGGTGCCCTGTGAGAGCCGCCTTAACGGCGATTTCCGCGGTTTCCTTATCACGGATCTCGCCGACCATCATTATATTTGGGTCCTGTCTGAGCGACGCCCTGAGCGCCACGGCGAAAGTATAGCCGATATCACTGTTCATCTGCGACTGAACTATTCCCGGAAGCTGGTATTCAACCGGGTCTTCAAGCGTCATTATATTTTTTGACACGTCGTTTATGGTGGAAAGCGCCGAATAAAGCGTAGTTGTTTTTCCGGAACCGGTCGGTCCTGTATGAAGAACAAGCCCGTAAGGCGACTGTATAGCCTCCTTGTAAAGGTTCATTTCCCTTTCCTCAAACCCCAGTTTTGAAAGGTCCAGCATCAGGCTTTCCTGGTCAAGAATACGCATCACAACATTCTCGCCGTATATGCTGGGCAGTATGGACACGCGCAGGTCTATTATCTTGTTGTTTAAAACCTTAATTTTTATCCTTCCGTCCTGCGCGGCCCTCTTTTCCATTATATCCAGCCTTGCCATGACTTTTATACGTGACACAATGGCGTTTTTATATCCCCTGGGCGGCGATTTCTGCGTCTGTAAGACCCCGTCTATCCTGTACCTGATTATCAGGTTCTTTTCAAACGGATTTATATGTATGTCCGACGCCTTTTTCTTCACGGCCTCTGATATCAGGGCGTTTACAAGTTTTATTACAGGCGCAGAATCCTCACTTACTATCTCTTCCTCTGAAGCTAATTCCTCTTCCTCCATTTTTTCAGCTTCAGTCTGCGTGTATATTTCCTTCATGCTGTCATCGACCGACAGCTTTTCTATAACCCCGTAATGAGCGCTCAGCGCGTTGCGCATGGAAGTCTCGGAAGTGACCACGAATTTTATCTTGTCAACGGGCAAGGCCACCCTTTCCTTTATCTTCATAAGCAGGTGCTCGTCAGGCTCGGAAGTGGCGAAAATAATCTCGTTGTCTGTAGCAGACACCGGTATCACGTTCATATCCTCGGCCACTTCTTTTTTAATTATATTTGCAGTCGATTCAGGTATGTCTACAGTACTCAGGTCAATGTAATCAGTACCGAATTGTATGGCGAGGAAATAATAGAGCGCCTCCTCGGTAATAAATCCCATGCGTATCAGTATCCTGCCCAGCGGCTCGCCAGACTTATTCTGTTCTTCCAGTGCTTTTTGTAACTGGCCCTCTGTAACAAGGCTCTCCTCAAGCAGAAGATCGCCAAGCCTCTTAGCCAATTTATTTTGCCTCCATGTATTTTTTTGTTTCGTTTTCCTGCAGCTTCCTGTGCAATATTTCACCGCGCGCTATTATGTAGAAAAAAGAAGACGCAGCGCTCCTGTTTCCAGTGTTATTAAATGTAAAAGTTCCGGTTGTAACATCATGGGTGGCTGATTTCAGGTAGGCTGTAATCTCCGCCGGCTTCCTGGCGCCGGAAGTCAGGCCCGAAGCCAGTACTTTTACCGCATCATAAACAAAAGGCATGTGAATGTCTTCCCTGCCGGCGGCTTCTTTCCTGTATTTCTTCAGGAAGGGCTGGAACTTCTTGAATCCCGAAAGGGCCGGCGGCGCCATGGAAGAAAAGCAGGTCATGTCAGCGCCAAATTTCGCCTTTTTTATAAATGCTTTTGTGTTTACATTATCCATTGTCAGTATCACGGCGCCCACATTCATTTCCTGCGACTTTCTGGCAAGCTCGGCGGCCTGCTCCATGCTGCCCGCAAAATATATTGACTGGACCTTAAGGTCCCGCAGCCTGAGCAGTATGTTCGTAAAATCAGTCCTGTCTCCGGGCACGCTCTTAAAATAATCAGCCCATACCCTGTTTGCCCTGCAGTTAGCCGCAAAACCTTCCGCAGCCTTAAGGTAATCGTCAGACCCTTCCGAATAAATTATCGCCGCCTTATTTTTTCCAATTACCGCATAGGAAAACCTGGACAATGATTCAGCCAACTGAGACTCGGAAGGGCATATCCTGAACGACCTGCCCGGCGCAGCGGCATTAAAACCCGCAAAGTTTTTCGAAACCGTAATAAGCGGTATTTCACCCGAATTTTTTATTATTTCTGCATGCTTTTCGGAGAAACAGGCTATTATTGCCGCAAGGTTGGCTTTTGTCATTATAAGCTCAGGCGTCCGCTCATCTTCCTCGTCAAAAAATACAGGTTCAATCGTATAATCGTTTCCTCCCGAATTGATCTCGGCAGCGGCCATTTTCATGGTTTCATAAAGGGATAAATCAACGGCGTTTCGCGAATTTCCAAGGAATCCCGCATAATAGACATCCCCGCAAAAGGCGGACACCGAAAAAAAAGCTTTTAAAACAAGCAAAAACAAAAATAGCCTTGGCACTCATAGCCTCCGCTTTTGTATAATATATTATATTATACCAACAGCTGCTTTACATTGTCAACAACGCCTGTTGTTTTTCCCGCCTGTTGTTTTCCACTTTTCAAAAAAAGTATTTGTGTTATCATTATATAAATTCAAGGCGCCGCCAAGGAGGAATTATTAATGAAAATAAGCCCGATAGAGCACCTTTCAGGAAGGGGCTATTACAGGAGGAAACGAGCCCAGATTGTTTCCCTGTCAATACTGGGGATAGCCGCCGCATGCGTGCTCTTTTACTTTTCCGGCAAGAACCTGCGTCATTTCCTTCTTATAAAAAGCGGCATAGCAAATTTCGAGAAAAATAAAATGGCCTATGCCTTATCCGATTTTAATAAGGCAATGAACATAAAACCTAATTCGGCTCTGGCCATAGACGGCCTTGGCCTTGTTTATGTAAAGCAGGGCGAATATGAGAAGGCCCAGAAAACATACGCCGAAGCCATAACGGCAGGATTAAAAGCCAATTCAACAATAAACCATACAAAATACGGCAACGCCTACCTTGACACAGGAGAATACCGGAACGCTGAAATGGAATTTACGCAGGCCATCCGCCTTTCACCAACCGATTCAAAGGCTCTTTTCGGGCTTGGATGCTGTCATCACGCTTACGGCAACCTGGATAACGCCATCAAATATTATACAAAAGCCTTGACATACAGCCCAAAGTTTACAGCCGCAAGGAAAAACCTTTCCATGGCAGAAGACGATAAAAATAGGGGCGCCATATACTATATGTTTGACAGGAACAGCGAGCCGCTTGCGAGGCTTAACCTTATCACATCAGAGTCAAAAAAGACGTATATCCTTGACCATAAGGCAGCGCACATTACAGGTTACGACAGCAAAAAACGGGGCAAAGCAGGGCTGGAGGAAGCGCTCTCGCCATACCTTCCTGGGAACCGCATATTCCTTACAATTGACTCCCAGATACAACAGATAGTCGCGCGTTCCATGGGATGGTACAAAGGCGCAATAGTGGTTCTTGATCCTGCCACAGGCGCTATACTGGCGCTTTATAGCCAGCCTACGTACAGGCCTAACGCCATAGAAAAGAGCTGGAGCGAATACGCCTCAAACCCGAATAAACCGCTTTTAAACAGGGCAACTGACAGGCTTTACGAGCCGGGATCGATTGTTAAAATGATCACCACAGCCGCGGCTTTTGAAAACGGCGTAAAAGAAAGCAATGTGTTTCCTGTACGTTGCGCAGGTTCAACAATGTTTGACAACAAGGCTTTCTGGTGTTCGGATAAGCACGGAAAGATAAACTCAATCAAGCAAACCATAGACACATCATGCAATATAGGGACCGCTTTTTTGGGTTTCGCAGTCGGCGCGCCTTCACTTGCCGAATACAATGCCCGTTTCGGGTTTAACGAAACTTTTGACCTGGGGTTCACGGATCAAATCACTAAAACCCAGATAAAAATACCTGTAAAGACTAGCGTTTTTCCCACAAGTGACAGTTCAAGATATAGCCTGGCTATGCACGCCTGCGGCTTATCTCCGGATAAGAAGAACCCTTACCTTATAACACCGCTTCATGCCGCCATGCTTGCATCCACAATAGCCAATAACGGGATAATGATGCAGCCGCACCTAATAAATGAAATACGAAACATCAACGGAAAGCTTCTTTATAAGGCGGTTCCGCGCGAACTTAAAAGGCCCGTATCGCCGGCTACGGCTTTGAAAATAAAGGAACTTATGCTTGACGCGGTCGAGAAAGGAATAGGCCAGAAAGCAAAAGTAAAGGGGATTCAAATCGCAGGAAAAACCGGCACCTCAAGCGGCGACCGTGGAGCGCTCAACGCCTGGTTCATAACATTCGCGCCTGCTGACGCGCCGAAATACGCCATAGCAATTTTGTGCGACTCAGAAGGAAAAGGCATGCATGTAGCAGCGCCTGTCGCGAACGAGATATACAAGGCATTGCTGAAATAGTTTCCGGCTACCTGGCGCGCCTGAAAAGAGTGGAAAAAAGTCCGGTTAATTTCAACCCTGACTTTTCAAGTATCTTGATTTCCTTGATAAAATAATACATGGCATTTATAACGTTAAAAACCAGGCCCTCTTTGCCGTCAAGCAGGCCCAGCTTGAAAATATAATTTTTCAGGAAAATAAAACCCGGCCGTATAAAAACGGAATAACCGGTCGGCCTATAGCCAATCCTTACTGCGCGTCCGGCCTCGAGGTCCGTATAGGAATTCAGCGACTCAATATGCGCCCTGATGTCAGGTTTTGAAAAATGAAGCATGGAAGACTCAAGTCTCTTTTTTTCCCCATTAATTTCCACCGCCTCATGCACCTCTGAGTCGGCAAATTTACCCTGCCCCTTCCTGAAAAGACGAAGCTGAAAATCCGGGCTGATGCCGTGTCTTAACTCCTTTCCGTAAAAGAAATTCCGCCTGTTTATATAATACCCGTCCGCCGGTTTAACGGACGATACAACCCTTTTTATCTCATCAGCCAGTTCACGCGGTATTTCCTCATCAGCATCAAGGCTTAATATCCATGGACCGCGGGCTTTATTTATGGCATAATTTTTTTGTGAAGCATATCCTTTCCACCGCAGCTTAAATACCCTTGCGCCCATCTTCCTTGCTTGCGTCACAGTTGAGTCACTGCTGCCCGAATCTACCACTATTTTTTCATCAGCCCAATAAACCGACTTCAAGCATCTTTTTATGTTTTCTTCCTCGTTTTTTGTTATGATTACCACGGAAACCCTCATTTGAGCACTTCCTTGATTATTTGCCGTATTTTTTTCATCTGATCGTCCAGGCTGAAACGTTCTTTAACTTCAAGAAAAGCGGATTTACCCGCTTTTTTCACAAAACCGGGCTTACCGGCCGCCTCAAGCACAGCTTCAGCCAACGACTCTGGCGTCAATTCTTTCGCCAGCAAGCCGCTTTTCTTGTGCTTTACGGCTTCAGGCGTGCCGCCGCTCCTGAACGCAACCACAGGCAGCTTTACGGACATAGCTTCAAGGACTGAAAGCGCAAAAGGCTCATGAATTGAAGGAAGCACAAAAATGTCAAAAGCCGGCATAATTTCATACCTGTCCATTTTTCCCGTAAAAATCACGGGCGCCTTAGTTTTAGCCGCCTTTTCCACGAGAAATTCACCGTATTTTTCCATTCCCGGTTCAGCGGAACCTGTTATGACAAACTTAATATTGCTGTTTTTTTTGCTGACGGCAGAGGCGGCGTCAATCAGCGTATCAAACCCCTTGTTTTTTCTGAAATAACCTACCGTGCCCGCAACAAAATATCCTTCTATCCCGAGCTTTTTTCTCATTTTTTTTCGTGTATCCCGGCGAATTGCCGGTATATTTATACCGTTATGGATAACGATTATTTTTGACTTTTCAACGCCGATGGCCTCAAGGGATGACGCAGAAGCCCCTGAAACGCATACCATCCTGTCCGCATAAGCGGAAAACCTAAATACATCTCTCGCCAGATAAGAGTCAGCCGACCCTGTTATTATCTGGTGCTTATGCCATATCACGGGCACTCCGCAGGCTTTTGCCGGGGGTCCCATAAGTTTTGCCGTAAAATACCCGTTTGAGTAAACAAGGTCAATACCGTTTTCCCTGATGTATCTCTTCAGCCGGAAATAAAGAGGTATTGATTTCCAAAAATATCTGCGCCTCGCGTTTTTCTGCGCCTGCATGTAATCACATTTTATACCCATGCCCGCAGCCCTGCGTTCAATTTCACCACGGTTAAAAACCAAAACCCTGACATCATACTCATTTCTCAGGTTTTCCAAAATATTCAAGAGCACGTTCTGCCCGCCGGCAATAAACGGGAAATACTCCGGAAAAAGTATTGTTTTTTTTGTTTTCTTCATAATCTTACCATGGCCTTTCTTCATCAACAGCGCCGTTTGCCGCAGAAAGAGAGGCCTTTGGCATTTCAATTTCAAATACAATTCCCGCCCTATGGTTTAAGCCTCCTTCAATCACGCGGTCAAAAGAAAACGCATAATCAAACCTCATCGAAGCGGTTCTGCCGAAAGATATAAAAGCGCCGCAACCCATGCTGAGCGTTCCGTCAAATCCCGCGCGAATGAAAAACATCCTGTTTATTCCCGTCTCAACCCCTATTCTGTAAATAAATTCCCCGAAAGTTACGGCCTCAATATCAGCCGAGAGAAGCGCGCTTGCGTGTTCCGGCCACGGCAGCTGTCCAATGTACCAGGAAAATCCCGTCAAATAGGACTGCGAGGGTTTTTCCATGTAATCGTGTTCCTCCCAGGCCGTATTGGCCCCGAGATTTCTCGCGCAAAAGGCGATTTTCATATTTTCGGACAACTTTGCAAGCGCTCCCGCGTCAAATCCGAAGCCAAATGCCCTTGTCCCGTCGCTGAACCTTAAATCCATTTTCGCGTTTATGCCTGCCATAAACACGGGGCTTAAAGCAGCTGACGCTGACAGAAAGAAAATATGCGAACTGTCTGAAGCAAGCCTCTCGGCTGAAGTCGAATTTGTGCTCCTTATCTCAATGTCAGAACCGGCCGAATAATTAAACCAGGAAAGCCCGGCCCCGTATTTTACGCCTCCCAGATTAAATGGCGCGGCCAATGACACATTGTTTACATGCCTTCCGAATGTCATAAAATATACGTCAGCGGTGATGTTCGGCCTGTCAAGCTGGGCAATTCCTGCGGGATTGTAAAAAATTGCAGAAGCGTCGTCCGCCACAGCCAGGTATGCCCCTGCCATTCCCGCAGGCCTTGCGGAAGCGCCGAGTTTCAGGAACGCCATCGGCTCGCCTGCGGCAAAAAGCGAAGGCAGGAATAATGCCATGATTGCAGCCGCAGCCGAGCCTTTTCTGATTTTGTCCCGGCGCCTGCAGGAAGCATTTTGTTTAATGTTTTTATTCGCCGTACTCTTCATCAATTCATCACCATTATCTTGTTCCTGCCGCTGTATGAACCTGCCTTTATAGTGTAAAAATAGGTCCCGTTGCCGACCGTTTTTCCCTGCAAGTTCCTGCCGTCCCATTTTATTGCGTTGTCACCTGCCATCACAGTTGAAACCGGAATTTCTTTTTCCCACACCAGCGATCCTGCCGCGTCAAAAATACGCACTTTCGCATTGGACGGAGCCTCAACCTGAAACACTATCCTGGTAAAGAGATCAAGGCCCGGAGAAAACGGATTTGGCCAATTGTATGTGCTTATTTTTTCCGGAGTGTTGAAATCACGTCCAAGCGCCCGGTAAACGTCAATCCTCCCCCTGCCTGTATACTTGTCATATCCGGCGCTGCCTATGTCCACGCAAGACCTCTCAATCGTTTCCCTGACCTGGTCGGGGCCGTAGCCAGGGTTCTGAAGCAGCACGAGCGCGGCAAGGCCGGCTACAAAAGGCGAGGAAAATGAAGTTCCGCTTCCTGAATAATAAGCCGGCAAAGTGGTTGATGAATCCCAGTTGGAGCAGCTCCATATATCCATTCCTGGGGCCGATACATCTATCTTCCCGTAATTGGAAAAATCGGCTCGCTCGTCGTTCCAGTCGGTAGCCGCCACACTTATGACATTGCTGCAGGCCGCCGGATACCACGCCTCGGAATCATTGTTCCCGGCCGCGGCAACTATCACGCACCCCTTATTATACGCGTGGTTAACCGCTTCCTGTAATATGCGGCTTTCCTCGGGCCCGCCCGCGCTTATGTTTATTACATCAGCCCCGTTTTCAGCCGACCACATTATTCCTGCCGCAGCGTCAGCGTCCGTGCCTTCGCCAAGCGAATCCATTATTTTAACGGGGATTATCGTCACTTTCGCGGTCCACGACGAATGGCAGTAGGCAGTGCCTGCCATGCCGGTGCCATTGTTTGTCTCAGCGGCTATAATACCTGCAACCCTTGTCCCGTGCCCGCCCTCAGTATCGTCGTCTTCAGGCGGCAGTGACGGGTTCCTGATGTTCCTTCCTGATATGAGCGAATTTGCGAGGTCCGGATGGTCAAGCTTTACGCCGGTATCAAGCACAGCTACCCTCACCTGCCTGGCAGGAATCTGGCTTATAAAACCTGAATTGAACGCGAGGTCAGCCCTTATAATATTGAACCCCCACTGGTTTGGCGATGATATACCCCACTTGTCTACCGCAGGGACAGGGCCGAAAGTCCTTTTATATATCGGGTCATTCGGCTGAGCCATCGGCACATAGCCCGTGGTCGCGAGCGTGTACCTGAAATAATTCGGCTGTGCGTACAACACCGCCGGGTCTTCTGAAAGCTTTTTTACGATTACTTTCAGATTTTCAGCCCCGCTTTCAGGCCTGTATACTGTAAAAGGCACGTTGGTTAAATGCGTTTTTGTTTTTCTAAGCCCATACTTTTTTTCAATCAGCGAAGAAACCCTGGCCGCAAAAAACGGCTCAGAACCATATTCTTTCCTGAATTTAGCAGATTCATCACCTGAAAATGAGTCCTTGAACCTGATTATTAAATCTTCCGGTTCTTTATGAATCGGTACTCTCGGCGCAGCGTAAACACCGGCCGCCGCCAGAATTAAAAACGGCAGCATGCATATTATCCGGGGCCTCATCTTATCAGCCCTTCTATTTTATCAATTATCGCGCAGGCCAGTTCCTGTTTTGATCCCCTCTTCTCAAGGACCTTTCGGCCACGCCTGTCAAATACCGCTATTTCGTTCTCGTCAGAAGCAAAACCCAGTCCGGGACGCGATATGTCGTTTAGGACCACAAGGTCCAGCTTCTTTTTCTTAAGCTTGGCAATAGCTCTTTTCTTGTCAAATCCGGACTCAGCAGAGAAACCAACCATTATCCTTCCGCCTTTTTTTTCGGAAATTTCAGCCAGAATATCAGTTGTGGGCAAAAGCCTAAGAACCAGTCCTGCTTTACCGCGTTTTATCTTGCCTTTTGTCCTTATGACGGTAAAATCCCCGACAGCAGCCGCGCCTATCACTATGTCCGCCCTTTCGGAATTTTTTAGGGCCGCCTTCAGCATGTCATCAGCAGACCTAACCCTGATTACTTCCGCGGTTTCAGGGGCCAGCCCTGACTCACCTGTAATAAATATGACTTTTGCGCCGCGGTTTTGGGCTTCCACAGCCAGATGATATCCGGTCTTTCCGGACGAGGGATTTGATATGAACCTTACGTCATCAATATACTCACGGGTCGCGCCCGACGTTATCAGTACCGTCTTACCCGCGAGCTTTTGATTTTTTTTTTTAATATCGCCAGAGCGGCCCTTACTATTTCTTCAGTGTCCTCAATGTGGCCGGCTCCGTACTCTCCGCAGGCAAGCCCGCCTTTTTTAGGGCCGATGAAAACATACCCGGCTTTTTTCAACTTGCGGACATTTTCCGCGACTATGGGGTTTTCCCACATTGCCTTGTTCATTGCCGGCGCCAAAGCTACCGGTTTTTCCGAGGCCATGACAGTGGTTGTAAGAAGATCATCAGCTATACCGGAAGCGACCTTGCCAATAAAATTCGCTGTTGCCGGGGCCACAAGGATAAGGTCGCAGTTGCGCGCCAGGTCAATATGCTCTATCTTTGAGCCGGGCTCCTTGGCGGTATGAAACATGTCCGAATACACAGGATTATTCGTAAGAGTTCTTATGGTAAGCGGAGTTATAAACTCCTTTGCGGATTCGGACATTACAGCCACTACATCAATGCCGTTTTTCGACAATTGCCTCGCTATATCAGCGGCCCTGTAAGCTGCAATGCCGCCTGTAATGCCGAGGACCACGCGGGGCATATCAATTACCTGAATTAATTGTGTCCAGGTCGTATTCGGGAAACTTTATCTTTTTTTCCATAAATTCCTTAAGGGCAGTAACCGTAGGCTTCTGTTTCCTGAACTTTTCATCCACATCCGCAGGATTTTCCCTTATGGCCTTGGCCCTGTTGGCTATTATTATCACAGCCGCGTATTTATTGCCCACATTATCCTTTAAATCCTTTATTGTAAAATCTATTTTCTTCACGTCTTTGCCTCCCCGCTGTTACGCGATTCTTTTTTCGGACTCTTTCCTGTATATTTTCTCAAGTTCAAGGGCCGCCTTCTTTAAGTCCTTGTTGACTACTATATAATCATATTTATCTTTTTCTTTCAATTCCTTTTTTGCCAGGTTGAGCCTCTTTTTGACTTCCTTCTGGGGCTCAGTCCTCCTGTTTTGAAGCCTTTTTTTCAGCTCAGCGAATGATGGCGGCATCAAAAAGACTGTCACACAGTCCTTTCCCATGCTGCGCCTTATCTTTGCCGCGCCCTGCACGTCAATATCCATTATCACGTTTTTCCCTTTGTTTATATGGGTTAAAACCGTTTTCTTCATAGTGCCGTAATAATTGGAAAGGACTCTGGCGTACTCAAGGAAACTGCCTTTTTTCACAAGCTCCCTGAATCTTCTTTTTGACAAAAAGAAATAATCCCTTCCGTTCCTTTCGCCTTTCCTCGGCTTTCGCGTGGTCGCTGAAACAGATATTACGAAATCCTGCTTGTGAGACTTAAGGAATTCCCTTATCACCGTTGTCTTTCCGGCACCCGAAGGCGCGGATATAACTATAACCAACCCTTTTTTCATTTAACCTTCTCCGGGGTCTTTTCCCTTGATGAAAACCTTGTCATCAATGTATTCGGCTGAATAGCCGATATCACGCAATGATTGGAATCTGTAACTACCACGGACCTTATCTTTTTGCCCCTGGTCGCGTCTATCAGCATCCCGTTTTTTTTCGCTTCGTTTATCATTCTTTTTACAGGAGTGGAATCAACCGATATTATTGAAATCACTCTGGCGGCCACGACAGCATTGTCAAAGCCCACGTTCAAAAGCATATATGTCTCCGATTTATAGGGCAAAAAAGGCGCTTTTATTCCAGGTTCTGCGCCTGCTCCCTTATTTTTTCCACACTTTCCTTTATGACAATTGCCGCCTGTGCGGTTGCCGCGTGCGGAATTTTTGAAGCTATGGTATTTGCTTCCCTGTTAAGTTCCTGCGAAAGGAAATCAATTTTCCTGCCCGGAGGGTTTTTCCCGGCCAGTATTTCCTTAAAGTGCCTTATATGCGAGGCTATCCTCACGAGCTCCTCGGTCACCTCGTAGCGGTCAAGGATTTCCACAACCTCACTCCTTATAACCGCTTCTTTGCCGTCTTTTTCAAGCAAAACCGCGAGTTTCTTTCTCGCGCGTTCCGTGAAATCATGCTTGAATTCCGCGTAAAGTTTCTTTATCTTTTCCGCCGACTCCTCAACAACAGCAAGGTGCTTTTCAATATCCTTTACAAGCCTTTTGCCTTCAGCTTCCTTCATTTTCAGGAAGTCCTTTAGCGCTTTTGCGATACACGGCTTTACCTTTTCCCAGGTAAAAATCCTCATGCTTTCAGCGTCGCGCGCGCACGCCACGCCTTCAATTCCCAGTATGAATCCTGCCGGCGGCTTTCCCGTATCCCCGGTCTTTTTCATAAGCCTGCCAATGGACCTGTACGCTTCCATATAAAGATTCTCATTAATGGTAAATTTCTTGCGAAGCAGCGCCGCGTTTATGTTCACATATACGTCAACCCTGCCCCTCGTCACGGCGTCGCTTACATACCTGTACATCATTGGTTCTGCCGAGAAAAGTTCGGCAGGCAGGTGAAGGTAAACTTCCCTGTACTTTGAA